>CAVBPX010000067.1:0-12208 GCA_963597395.1 Eggerthellaceae bacterium
TCTAAGTTCCAAGTTCTCTCAACTAAGCTCTGAACTGCGGGATGGATTCTACCTGCCTGCCCGCAGCAGGCGGGCTGTCGGCAGACAGGTCGGTCTTTCGACATCCAGAATGATGTTTGACAAAAAATGTCATATAGTTGCAAACAAAAAAAGCGGTCCGGTGAAACGGGCCGCTGAAAAATTCCGGAGGAAAATGGGGGCGTTATCTCTTTCCCGAACGGCGGAATCCGAAGGACTTCGTCTTGTTCGAGGACTGTTTCTTTACCTGTCCCTTGTGATACTTGCCGTTTTCCGTATTGTTGATGGCAAGTTCCTCGGCCTTGAACGAGAATTGCGCAATGAACGATCCCGTTCCGATGAGGCGGTTGTTTTCGGCGCGCGGAGCGATTCCGTCATGGGTGAGCCATTCGAGGCGGAGCTTTAGCGTTCCGTCCGAGGTCAGCGCCGACTGGAACGAGGAAAGCGGAATGGAACCCGAGGTCTTGGTGACGGCCTCGCCCAAGTTGTTGTAGATGTTCGCCGTAATTTTGAGCGTTGCGTTCCACGCGGGCTTTCCGAGCGAATCGAGCTGCAGGAGAAGCGGAATCTCCACGTCAATGTCGAAGGTCGGTCCGGCGTGGACGTAGTTCAGCGTATCATAGGTGACGGCGCTTATGGTCTGGAGCTTCTTCTTGCCGCTTGCAATGAGGGTCTCCTTTTCGCCCGAGACGTAGGAAAGCCTAAAGTGCTCGTCACGCGTCGGAGAGCTTCCTGCGTAGAAGTCTCCCTCGGACGGAACCGCGGTCACGTTCGAACGCATCGCCACCTTGAACGAAACGCTCTCGATGTCGCCCTGCACGGGCACCCACGGGTTCGCTTCGCCGGCAAAGTTCTTTGCACCGTCATACGCTATGGAATTCTCTTCGCCAATCGGCAGCCGAATGTAGTCGCCGACGTGAATCTCGTTTTCGTTTCCCGCATCGGAGTAGGAGAACGTCCAGCCCGACTGCGAGTTTGTAAAGCGGCCCGTATTGGAGAAGTAATACAGACTGGATTCGCGTCTCTTTTGCAGGTAGTAGCGTCCGGCGTCTTCCGTCGAATCGATAACCGTCAGAGGCTCGGAAAGGTTCACTTTCAAAATGAAGAGCGATTCCACGGGCTTGTTGATGGTCGCGCTCAGAATAATGGGTGGGCACTTGTCGAAGAGCGTCGCCGTGTTGTCGTCAAAGAATCCGCCGAGAGGTCCTTGCCGCGGAAGGATCATGCCGTTTCCGCCGCGTGAACCGTAGGTCATCTTCTCGAACGTTCCCGCTTTGACGGGAATCCGAATCGCGGTCGCCTGGCTTTGGACCGAATCGTAACCGACGACGATGACTTCCGGAACGAAGGTGGAATCCTTTGTTTCCGTATAGTGCGCGCATTGCTGCTTTGTGGTCGCCGAAAGGGTATCGATCTTTGCAATACTCGAATCGCCCGACGTCGAATCGACCGTCCACGTGGTATCGAGAGCGTATGTGACAACGTCCGTGTAGCTGTCGCATGTCTTTTTCGTGGAACCGTAAACCCACTTGCCGTTTGCGGAGTCGAGCTGGGTAATTTCCTTGCCGACCTTTTCGCCGAGAATCGTGTCGAGCGACCAGCCGTCCGCAGGCTTTGCGAATGCCACATAGACTTCGGGATGTCCCCAATAGACGTCAATCGTGTCGAGCATGTCCTTTTCGCGGAGCGTCTTGGTGAACTCGATGTAGATTTCGTCGGGCTGACCGTCGCCTTCCGCGTCCCGGATGTAGGCGTATTTGACGGGAACCGGGCGCACGGATTCGATGATGGTCACGGGACCGTTACAGTCGGAAAGGGCGTTTGCCGCATAATCGACCACGCTGAATCCCGCGGCGACTTCGGCCTGGAATCCCTGGGCGACAAGGCTTCCCGCGGTGTTCCCCTCGATGACGTATTCCCACGTCTTACCATTGTCGGAAGACTTGGAACTTATGACCCGAATTGCGCTCTGATCTACGGCGACACCTGCGTTGTAGATGGCGAGCGGCCAGGAGGATCCCAGAATGACCGGTTCGGAGAAGCTGATTTTGAGCGTGTCCTGTTCGTTTGCGTGATTCTCGTTTTCGAGAATGGCGACGCTTGTGAGCATCGGGGCGATTCCATCGGTAATCGTCTTTTCGGCTGTTTTCGAAACGCCTTTTTCCGTCATGTAAACCGTCACCTTGCCGGCCGGGGCCGCATTCATCGGGAAGGTCGCTTCGTCGAGGGCGAAGGAGGCTTCCGCGCCGATGACGGGGCTTGCCGGGTAAACGGTTAACGAACTGGCCGCGCTGTTCGAAGTGGAATCGAGGAAGATGACAACACTGTCGAGTTTCATGGACGAACCGTCGAACTGGCTTCCGCTGAAGTTCAGAACGAGCATGTCGGCCGTGGAGTTGCAATTGTTGTCGGCGAGCGTCGCCTTTTGCGGAATCGGGGTCGTCGGATCGGCGTAGAAGGACTGCGCCGTGGAATCTTCCTCGTCGTCCGCGTCAATGTAGGTGACCGTCACCGTATCGCCGCCGAGAAGCGGAATGTTCGGGAGGCTCGCCTCGGCACTGTTTACCGCCGAGAAGTATTCGCTTTCGAAGTATCCGAGCGTCGCATTGGTGCGGGAAAGGTTCACGCCGGTCGTGTCGCCCGTTCTCGAATTTTTAAGCGTGACGTGGATGGATTCGCGGCCCGCATTGTCCTTGTCGCTCACAAAAATTTTGAACTTCATCGGGTCTTCGGTGACGGGGCTCGAAACGGAATTTCCGTCTTCGCGAATCAGCTGGAGCTTGCCCGCCGTGCGGTCTCCCTTGCTGAACTGGACGTAGTAGGTGCGGTTCACAAAGGCGCATCCGCCGTTTTCGAGGCACTCGGCGCAATCCGGATCCGGGCCAGCAAAGACCGTCACATCGACCTTGTTCGTTCCGATGGACATTTTTGCCGGAATGTCCAGATCGAACTTGCCGGTGAGCGAATTGTAAACGGCCGCTTTCGCAAGGGCTTCCTTCGAAAGGGCGACGCCGTTTACCCAGATACTCGTTACGTAGCCGCTTTCCGAAATAAGGGCCGTTCCCTTGAGATGCATCGTGCTGATGGTGGAGTCAAGCTTGATGTAGGAACCGTTCGAGACGTTGAACGGGGCGTCAAACGCGACCGTCATCTCGTAGTTCGCCTTCTTCTTTGTCATTTCGGAGTAGGAGGGGCTGAATCCGACGACAAATTCGTCCTTTCGATAGACGACGACATACGGGTTCACGGGAGCTTCGTCCTGGTCGCCCGCATCCTTGTCCCAGACGGGCATGCCTTCGTAGTCCGCGCCATCGACGTCGCGCTTGTGAGGCGCCCACGTCCAGTCGCCCGAAGTGCTCGACATCCTCTTTTCCGGAGCCGTGCGGAGCGGGTCGCACTTGCCGTTCTGGTAAAGGCCCTTGGAAAATCCGAGGTCCATGCGCATTCTGGAAGAGGACTTGATGGTCGTGGAACCGAGCGGAATGGGAATATACCAGTCGTAGGTTCCGGTTGCCGCGTTGTAAGTGTCTTCGAGCTTCACAGGAATCGCTCCGCGGAGAAGATCGCGAATTTCGCGGTCGGTTTCGCAAGGCTTGTTGAATCCCGCCTCGTCGTAGGCCTGGCAAATGTCGAGGTCGAGAAGGAGCGGGCAGGAACCCGGCTGGTTGTTCACGCCGGCCTGCGCTTCAATCTGTTCCGGCTTGGCCGTCACGTAGAGCCTGAGCGTGAGGCTGTCGAACTGTCTGTCCTCGTTGTTGTAGATGTTGATGTTCAAAAAGTCGAGGCCGCCGAATTCATACTGGTAGGTTTTGACTTCGAAGTCGTAGGACGTGACGGGCGTCGTAAACTTGAGCGGCATTCCGTTATCGTCCGTGCACCGTCTTGAACCGTTGCTTTCGACGCAGTAGTAGTAGGTCGTCTTTTCCTTGAGTTTTCCGATTTTTACGTAGTGGAAGCTCGTCGGAATACCCGAAACGTCGGCGTTTCCGTCCGTGGAGCAAGTGCCGTTTTTGGTCGTGGGGCATGTCATCTGGTCGTAGGACGTGAGAAGCGTATCCCAATAGACCTTCGATTCGTATTGTCCGTTCGGCGTGTACCACATGACTTCCGCGCTGTCGGACGAAAGGTTGCAAATCTTGACGTTCTGGATGTCGGCGTCCGCCGGCGGGCTTACGAGCGTCGTAAAGGAGAACGGCGTCTTGGTGCTATCGACGAGCCACGTCGTCGAGTAGTTTTCGCTTCGGCTGTTGATGGCGACAACCTTGAAGTAGTAGGTCGTTCCGTTCGAAAGACCCGTCATGTGAATTTCGTGACTAACTCCGTAGGTGGAATCCTTGAAAATGCTGTTGAACGGACCCGTTTCGCTTGTGCTGTAAAGAATCATCGCCGGACCGCGCATGTCCTGCGAAATTTTTACGATGGCGGAATCGTATCCCACGTAGCGAATTTCCACGTTCACTTCGGAAGGCGCCTTCGAAAGGTCCTCTTCCTTGACGGCAACGGCGCAGGAGGCGACGAACATCGCGGTTGCGTCAATGCACGTCTCGGACAGGTGATAGTCTTCCCAGCTCATGGTGGAAGGCGCCCAGGCGTTGCCGTCCGAAACGCTCGGGGTGATGCCGCCGAAAAGGGCGCCCGTGGGCGGGTTATACTTGTAGTTTGCGCCCGGCATGTTCTTGCCCTCGGGGTTCGAGGCTCTGTGGTGCGGATGCGCGTCGTTCTTGTCGCCCACGCCGAGGAGAAAGGAAACGTCCCACGGGTTTACGCCGAGCATGTAGTTCAGCTGGTTGATTCCGAGCTGCTGCATGGCCTTGGAATTCCAGTTTTGAACGCCCTTTTGCGGAAGCTGCACGCCTTCGAGATCTTTTGTTACGTCCGAGTAGGCTAGGACCTCGAAAATGTTGCCGGCCTGGTAGCGGTTGTAAATCCAGGTCTGGTCGGTCTGCATGTTATACCAGAGGTCGCCCCATTTCAGGGTCGAGGTGCCGTTGAGCGTCGGAATGGCGATGCCGTTCGAACCGCTTCCGCCGAGGTAGCTGATGTTCGTGCCGAGAATCAGCGCGACGTTTTCCGCGTAGGTCAGGCGGGTCTTGTTGTCGATACCGTATTTTTTGCCCGTTTCCTCGTCCTTCAAAAGCATTTTGTAAAAGCCGTAGAGCGTGTAGGTGTAGGCGTTTGCCCAGCTCGTGTTCTTGGACGACTTCCGCATCCCGTCCCGGTTCCATGCCATCCATCCGCCGTTAAAGAATCCGACGGAAGCCTCCTGCGCCGATCCTATCGTCTTGTCTTCGACGGCATCGTTCAGGTAGTCCATCTTCCCGGTCTTCTCGTAAGTCGCATAGTGGAGCGCAATCGCCGCAAGCGCAAGGTCGTCATGGGATTCGTTGTTGCCGTTGTATGCGGAGCTTGCCCAGCCGTCGGCCTCCGTATTATAGACGTAGGCCTTTCCACCGTCATAGGTTCCCGTTCCGAGGCTCTTTTCCTTGAGCTTCAGGTTCTTCGCGAAGTCGTACATTTTTTCGGCGACGAGCAGGCACGAATCCGCAAACGCCTTGTCGTATTCCGCATAGTTTTTCGACAGAATCGCAAGGCCCGCGGCAATTTCCGACGAAATGTTTGCGCCCAGCTCCCCGAGCCGCAAGTCGCGTTCGTGAGGTCCGCCGCGGCCCGTAAGCGTTGCCGGCAGAGCGTCCTGGTTTTCGGGTCTGCCCCACCAGCCGTGGTCCGCGCCGAAGTTTCCCACCGAAACGACCATGTTATCGACAATGCCGTTTGCAAACCGGAAAGAGTTCATAAAGAAGTCCGCACCGTGTTTTGCCTCGCGGAGAATGTCCGGAATGCCGTCCGTATTGACGGTTTCGCCCATGTTGTAGGCGTAATTGTCTTCGTCCCGGTCCGGGTTCGATGCCGCCATCACCGCGAGCACCATGAAGGCGTAGGCTTGTGTCTGCGATTCCTTCAGATGGTCGCCGCAGTCATACCAGCCGCCCTGGAGCGCTCCTTCGACCGAAGTAAAGGCGCTCACGGCATCCTTTCCGTTCACAAAGGAACCGCCGCCGTCCTTCGTATGGCTCGGCTTGTGAAACCAGGATTCGGAATTTCCGCTGCGGTTGATGCCGTAAAACTTGAGCGTCGCGTCGCGGACCATCGAATAGACCTTGTCGCTGATGATGAACGTCGCGGAATACTGTTTTAAAACGTTGATGCGGTAACGGGTGTTCTGTTCAAGCCCCGACATCTGCGAGAGGTTTCCGATGCAGACCGTTCCCGAGGGGCCGTCCTTCGAAACCGAATAGCGTTTTTGGTTGGCCGTCGCCGCGTTCGTCCCCGCCACAATCGTCCACGAGGATTCCGTCGTCTTGCCCGTGCTTGTAAAGGTTCCGCCTTCCGCTACCGTGTTCCCGTTCAAATCGACTATCGAGTAGGTTTCCTTGCAGCTGTTGTCCGAAATGTAATAGAACTGCTTTTCCGGATCGTCGGGGAGGTAGCCCGCCTGGTTTACGCGGATGCGCCCGATGCGAACGTTCTGTGCGTCGCGGTAGGCCTGGTTCAGGGAGTCGGGAATGATGCCGTTCGGAACAAAGTCCAGTGGCATGGAACCGACCGCGGGCACCGGATTGTGCTTTGTCTTGTTCGGAACGTAGGAGCTGAAGCTTTCGACCGTTCCGCCGTCATCGGTTGCGGAAGTGTCCCACTTCATGGGCCAGATGGGCCGAATCAGGTCGTACGGGGTGGGCTGTTCTTGTTCTACAGCGAAGAGCGATGCCGCAAAGAGCAGTACAATAGGCAAAACAGGCACAAGGGCTCCTTTTTTTCCAGACACATTTCACACAATCCCTCCCTAAAATAGCTCATTTCCCGGGTGAAGTCTATTCGTATTCAAAATATTACAATCTGAAATAGGGGGCGGTATATATATTTACAGCCATGAAAAGGTCCGGACGTTTGCCTGTTTTGTCGTTTATCGGCGTTTTTGCGCTGTCTTTGGGAATTTATTCGTGCGGAGGGGACTCGGGTTCGAGCTCTTCGCCGGACTATCCGCAAATGTCTTCCGGAGCGGACCCGCTTTCCTCGGGCGAGGTCCTTCCCGCAGAAAACAGCTCGAGTTCCCAAGGGTCGGAAAAGACGCCTTCTTCGAGCGCATCCGTCGCTCCGGCCAAAACGTCCTCCTCTTCGGTGGCGCAGGAAACGGCCAGCACGAACGAGGTGCTGAACGATGCCAAAAATCTGGTGAGCGGTACATGCGCGCCTCTCTCGTCCGAAATCAACAAGGGCGAGCTTGGCACGTGGAGGTTCTATCGCAGCACGGGCGAAGTCTATGACCAGATCCTCGCCCCGTTCGTCTGGACCTTTGAAGGCACTTCCAATTCACCGGTTCAGGGTAACGGACTTCAGGAAGTGATCGTCCGGTATGCGGAAGCGGGATCGTTTGCCGCATCCTTAAACGTGGACGGCAACGAAATAGCCTGTTCGCCGATTCAGGTGCAGGGAACTCCCATTGTGGTCGCCTCCTGCACGCCCGACAAATCGACGGCAAAGGCCGGCGAAACCATTACCTGGACGGTGAGTGCCTCTTCGGACTCCCCGATTACGGGCTACTCCTGGACGTCTTCCTACGGAGACCTTTCGGGAACGGGAACTTCGGGCTCCCTCGCCGCGACTTCCGCCATGCACAAAAAATCCGTGTCGGCGGTCGTAAGCGTCTCCAATGCGGACAATTCGAAAGTTTCCTACACGTGCGACCCGGTGGCGGTTGTCGATCCGGAGTCCGTGGATCTGGTGCTTGAGCTTGGCGATGTTAACGATTCAAAATATGCGGAACCGCTTCGTCCGACCTTGCCCGATTCAATCTTTATTCCGGCGCAGACTGCGACGACGGTGCAGATTCCGGCCGGAGCGAAGTCGAACTGTACGGTCGGCTGCGTACCGAGGGTCGGTGCGGATTATAACAATATGAAAGTTTACTGGGATTCGGACGAAGAACTCTCGAACTTTGCGTATTTCAGCCCCGCGGGTTGCGCTCCGGGCAAGAAGTACACGGTGACGACTACCGTGACGGCGCTTTGTGTGGCTCAGTAGTGAAAAGGGTTCCCCGATTGCGGGAACCTTTTATCAAATCTGGCAAAAAAAATCCTAGAGTCGGATAGGTAAAGTCCTTTTTCGATAGCGAAAAAGCCCTTTTCCCGTTTGCGATATCCTCGGAATATGGCGAAACCGGAGAGACCTGAAACGGAAAAGGGCTTTGTAGGGAGAAAGTTTAATTTTCCGCGGCGGCTTCGGTTGCGTCGGAATCCAGACCGGTATCGTCGGCGGCAAGAGCTTCGTCTTCGCTGATGTCGAACATCTTGACGTCCTTCATCTTTTCGCGGACATGCGCCTCGATTTCGGCGCAAATGGTCGGATTGCTTTTGAGGAAGAGACGCGTGCTCTCACGGCCCTGCCCGATGCGCTCGCCGTTGTAGGAGAACCAGGAACCGCTCTTTTCGATGACGTCCAGTTCCACGCCGAGGTCGAGAATGCTCGCTTCGCGGGAAATGCCCTGCCCATAGAGAATGTCGAATTCGCACTGGGTGAAGGGAGCGGCGACCTTGTTTTTTACGACCTTTACGCGCGTGCGGTTTCCGATGACGTCCTCGCCGTTCTTGATTTGGGCGATACGGCGGATGTCGATGCGCTGGGACGCGTAGAACTTGAGGGCGTTTCCGCCGGTGGTCGTTTCCGGGTTTCCAAACATTACGCCGATCTTCATGCGGAGCTGGTTGATGAAAATCATGCACGTGTTGGATTTTGAAAGAATGCCGGTGAGCTTGCGAAGAGCCTGCGACATGAGGCGCGCCTGGAGTCCGACGTGGTTGTCGCCCATTTCGCCGTTGATTTCGGCCTGCGGAACGAGCGCCGCGACAGAGTCAACAACCACGATGTCGATGGCGCCGGAGCGGACGAGCGTCTCGGCAATGTCAAGCGCCTGTTCGCCTGTGTCCGGCTGGGAAACGAGAAGCTGGTCGATGTTGATGCCCAGATGCCGCGCATAGACGGGGTCAAAGGCGTGTTCCGCATCGATGAAGGCGGCGACGCCGCCCAGTTTTTGCGCTTCGGCAATCGCATGCAGCGTGAGGGTCGTCTTGCCGGAAGATTCCGGACCGTAGATTTCGATGATGCGGCCGCGGGGGAAGCCTCCGACGCCGAGTGCCATGTCGAGCTGGATACAGCCCGAGGGGATGACCGGAATGTTTTGCTCCGGCTGACCGCCGAGGGTCATGATGGAGCCTTTTCCGAAGTTCTTTTCGATTTGCGCGATGGCGGCTTCGACCGCCTTTGCCTTTTCGGACGAAAGAGGTTTATTGAGAGTCGGGGCAGCTGTTTTTTTAGCCATAGTGTTCTCCGATGAGGATTTGTTTCGTGTTAAATATAACAACTACTGAACTTTTGTGCAAGTGCTTTTGTGTTCAATAAAAGAACGACGCAAAAGATCCAGCGCTTTAAAAACGCTTTTTTCGCGAATTTGTCCACGGTTTCCTGAAAAAAAGTGCTTTGTTGCGAAGATTTTACAATTGGATGCGATTCCAATCCAGACGAGTCCCACCGGTTTTTCGGGGGTTCCGCCGCCCGGGCCGGCGATTCCGGTCGTTGAAATGGCCCAATCCGTCCCGTAGAGCTTGCGGGCGCCTTCCGCCATGGCGCATGCCGTTTCCTCGCTCACTTCGGTATAGTTGTCGAGAATTTCTTGCGAGACGCCGAGAATGTCGCGCTTGGCCTCGTTCCAGTAGGTGCACGCGCCTCCCTTGAAAAAGCGGCTCGCACCGGGAATGTTCACGACTTCGCTTGCGATCATCCCGCCCGTACACGATTCCGCGGTCGAAAAAGTCTCTCCGCTTTTTTCGAAGAGGTCCGCGACCGTTTCGACCAGGTTCTTTCCGTCGGTGGAAACAATCGAAAGCGGGGAACCGAGCGCCTTGGCGAGGTCCGTTTCAACGCTTTCCAAAAGTTTGGGCGAGTCCTTTGTGTAGGTTCGAAAGACGATGCAGTCCCTTTCCGGGAGGCTTGACCAGGAAACGCCTTTCGGAAAGCGGACCTTTTCAAAACGCTTGGCGATTTCCGACTCGAAAATTCCGGAAATTCGCATTTCGCGATAAAAACAGGGCTTTGCTTCCAGGGCCTTTAAAAACGGCTCGATGTGAAGTTCGAACATCGTTTTGGCCTCGAATGGGACTCCCGGAACGGCGAAAACCGTGACATCGTCCTTTTTGACGCAAAAGCCCGGTGCGCTGCCGACGGGATTTTCGAGAATGCGCGCCGTCCGCGGAAAAAGGGCTTGCGCATTGTTTGTCTCGGAATAGGAAAATCCGCGGTTCTCGACAAAGGCCCTGATTTGCGGAATGCATTCCGCGTGAAACTCCAGAGGCTCTCCGATTGCATTGGCAACGAGCGTTCGGGTTTTGTCGTCCGCCGTGGGGCCGAGCCCTCCGCTCACGATGACTGTTTTGACGCCCGCATTCATCATCATATTCCAGGTGGTGTTCCACAGCGAAGCGTCGTCGGGAAGCGTAATCTCGTAGGCGACATCAAGTCCGAGAGCCGTGATGCGCGAAGCCATCCAGTGCGCGTTCGTGTTGAGCGTAAATCCTTGGGTGAGTTCCGTGCCCAGGCACACGATGGCGCCGAGATTTCTGTTTTCGTTTTGCATTTTCTGTTTCCTTGTTCACCAAGATAGCTTCTTGTTTTGACAATTTTTGTCAAATTCAAAGGTTCGCCGAATTTTTTGCAAATTTCACGGCAAAAATAGATTTTGAGGGGTTCCTTTTTGTTATTATTTTTGCGCAATGCGTCTTTCCGTGTCCTTTATTTTTGTTGCCTTGGTGCTCGCTCTCGCCTTTCCGGACAGGGCGTCCGCCGAAGCCGTTTCGGTAAAGGGGACGACCGGCGTTAAGGGCATCGATACGCTTGCCACTTACGAATGGGACGTCGAAACGAGCCACAATTCTCTTCCTTTGACGCTCCTTTTCGGAGTCTTCCCGGGTGGCGGGCAGTATTATACGGGTCACTACATTCGCGGAGGATTCATCACGGCCGTCGAACTCGGACTTGTGTATGAGGTTTTTGTGAACAAGCGCACCCAAAAGGACCGAAGGTTTAAACAGGCCGCGGAATTTCAGGATTCCGTTCTGGTCTATTCCCGCAAGGTGCTCCGGAACAAGGACAGCCTTTCGCATTACCAGGAAAAGCGCAACCAGTTCGCGGAACGGGTCCGTTCGTTCAGCGACCACAAAATCGAGGAAGAGGACCTTCGAAAGTCCGAACTCGCCTGGCTGGTCGGTGTACACATCTACAGCCTGTTTGACGCCTTTGGCATCTGGAAAAACAACCAGGGGCACAGCGTGGAAAACCGTCCGGTATCCGGCGCACTTTTGCGGGCCCTCATTCCGGGCTTTGGGCAAATGTATAACGACGAATACGGCAAGGCGGGTCTCGTTTATATGGGAATGTTCGGGGCGACGGTCAGCATTTTTTCGCGGCAAAACGTCATCAATTATTATTTGGACCGAAAGCATGCGCTCGAAAAAGAAGACCCGAACAGCAGCAGCCTCGAAAGTATCGAGGAGCAGATTCTTTACTACCGAAAAAACCGCAACCAGTATATTTGGGGAATCGTCTTAATTTATCTGTATTCAATTGGCGATGCGGTCGTCGATGCGATGATGAGCGATTTTGACAGCCCGCTCCACTTTGTGTTCGGTCCGGACTTTAACGGCGGACTCGAAGCGTCCTTCTCTCTGGATTTTTAGCCTGAATTTTTAAAAATGTTTGACAAAAATTGTCAAAATCGGAATCGGTGCGGTCTCGTTTCTCCGTCATCTTGGAGGAATCTTCTTGATGCAATCTAAAGGAGGGACCTTGGGTATCCGAGCGTTCCTCTTTTTTGTCTCCGCACACAAAATCGCTCCGGGCGAAAGCCCGGAGCGTTTGAATCTTTTAAAGAGCTTGGAACTTACATCAGTTTTTGAAGCTCGGCTGCGGAAAGTCCGGTCGAAGCCTCGACGATGTTCAAAGGAATCCCTTTGCTGAGGAGCGCTTTGGCGATTCCGAGTGCTGTCTGGGCTTTTCCTTTGGCAAGTCCTTCTTCAAGTCCAAAAGCACGGCCTTCCTTCCAGGCGCAGTCGTGGGTCGAGAGATTATCCCATTTGTCTTTCTG
>CAVBPX010000068.1:0-12134 GCA_963597395.1 Eggerthellaceae bacterium
CCAGCCATCGCTTGGTCTCACTCAAATTTTCTTAACCAAAGCAATTTTTAGAGGTGACCTTGCTATATTTGGCACATGAATTCCAAGCATCGCGGTTTTCTCTACGGAGCGCTGGCCGCCATCTTCTACGGCACAAACCCGCTCGGAGCCCTTTACCTCTACAAGGTCGGCTTTACGCCCGGTTCCGTTCTTTTTTACCGGTTTGCGGGAGCGTCCATTCTGAGCGCGCTTCTGATGGCGCTTTTGCGGAAGGACTTTCGCGCCCCGCGGGAGAACATTCCCTACATAGGCATCCTCGGCGTTCTCTTTGCCGGGTCCGCGCTTTGCCTCTACCTGAGTTTTCTTTTTATGGATGCGGGAGTCGCCTCGACGCTTCTCTTTTCGTATCCTATCATGGTCGCGGTTTTCATGGTCCTTTTCTTTAAGGAAAAGCTGCAAAAAAAAACGGTCGTTTCGATTGCCCTTGCCATTCTGGGCGTCGTACTTTTGATGCGCACAAGCGACGGCGCGATTTTGAGCCCCGCGGGAATCACGCTCGTTTTCTTTGCTTCGCTCGCCTATGCGATTTACATCGTCGTCGCGGCCCGGATGCCAAAGCCCATCGGAGCAATCAAGATGAACATGTACATCTTTGCCGTGTGCGCCCTGTGCCTTTTTGTCTTTTCGCTCTGCACGCCGGAACATTCCATTCATCCGGTCGAGGATTGGCATTCGTTCTTTTGGCTTTTTCAGCTTGCCCTGATGCCGTCGTTCCTTTCGCTTGTCTTTATGCAAAAGGCCCTCCGCACCATCGGTTCGACGCCCACGGCCATTCTCGGGGCCCTTGAGCCGCTCACCGCCGTATGCATCGGCGTGGGAGTCTTTCACGAGGCTCTCTCCACGCGGCTCGTCTTCGGAATCATCCTGATTCTTTGCAGCGTGACGCTTCTCGCCGTGCAAAAGAAAAAGCGTTAAAAAGGGAAGTTCCGGTGAGCTGGGAATGTCGCTTTTTGTCGGAGACGTTTTGCATGCGGAGAAATGCCGAATGCAATCCGGGAGCTTCGGGATGCGTTCTCGAAGGACGCTTCTACTTTCCGTTCGATGCATCCAAGAATTTGCGAAGAGGAAAAGGTTCCGGGGCGAAAAAGCGTGCGAACGCTCACGCGGAATCCCCAAACGAAAGACCTCCCGAAAATTTATAGCTATCTTTTATGCAAATTTTACATTTTCAACAGGAGACATCTTCCATGTTCAAAAAAATCGCAATGGCCGCTCTGCTCGTCGCCACGTCGAGCTTTGCCACGTGGGACTACTACGCTATTCCGGACGCGGGAAAGGGAACCATCAAGGCCCAGTTCCTCTACGATACGGACGATCCCTGGTCGCAGTGGGGCTTAAACGTCAGCGGACGCTACGTCATCATGCAGGGGCTTGAACTTTCGCTCCAGTCTTTCGGCTATCTTTCGCAGGAATCCGGCGACTGGGACGGTTCGGGCTTCACGGACTTTATCCTCGGCGGCCGCTACGCCGTCATGCCGAACCTGAACGTTTTCCTCGACATGAACATTCCTATCGGTGACGACGAAGTTTCCTCGAACCGGTTCTCCTTCTATCTGGGCGGACAGTTCTCGCAGGAACTAGTCCCGAGCCTCCTCCTCGGAACGGAAGTCGGAGCCTTCTGGGGCTTTGAACATCACGATTCCGAACCGGGCCTCATCCTCGAAGCGGCCGGCGAACTCGGATATGCCATTCCGAACATCGGACTTACGCCCTTCATCGGACTCCAGCTCAAGTACAAGCTCACGGACGACGAATACAACGACCACGACGCGGACGACACCTCGGGCGATACGCAGTTCAACCTCTGGGTGGGCGTCACCTACGCCATCAATGCGGAAATGGCCGTTGACGGAAAGCTCATTATGCGCTCGGGCGACAACAGCCTCGACATGGACGGCGACGCGACGGGCGTCCGCGTGGACTTCTACTTCAACTTCTAATTCAAAAACTTTTGAAAAATCCCGGGCTCACAGGCTCGGGATTTTTTCTTTGGATTCTATCGAATTCTTTGAACCTTCCAGAACGACTTGTGACAAAAATTGTCAAAATCGAATACGCGCAGCCAAACCTACATCGGGTCGATGTTCACGCGGATTTCCAAATCCTTCGGCAAATCCGAAAGGGCGCTGCGAAGGTCCGATGCGAGCGGAGCCTTGAGAAGAAGATGTTTCCAGAATGTGCCGCGGACCTGCAAAATGTAGGCATCGACCGGTCCCAAAACTTCAAGTTTCGGATTTTTCGAAAGTTCGTTCGCAAATTCCGTGGCGCGCTTTTCCAGAACTTTTAAATCCCGATGGCCCATTTCGACCGCCGCAATTTTCGAATAGGGCGGATAGTGCGCCTCGAACCGGGCCGCCAGTTCCCAGTCGGCAAATCCAAAATAATCGTGCGAAACGGCAAACCTGAAAATCGGATCGTCGGGACTGTTCGTCTGGAGAATGACGGAGCCTCCCCGCCGCGCACGCCCGGCCCGGCCCGCCGTCTGGCTCAAAAGCTCAAAGAGCCGCTCACCGGCCCGAAAGTCCGGCACGCCAGCGCCGATATCGGCGCCCACGACGCCCACCAGCTGGACGTCGGGAAAATCGTGGCCCTTGGCCACGATTTGCGTGCCCAGCAGAACGGAATATTTTTTTTCGCGGAAGTCCGAGAGAATTCGCTCCGCGGCGCCCACGTTTGCCGTCGTATCGCGGTCCATCCGAACGATTTTCGCCGTGGGAATCCATTCCGCAATTTCCTCTTCGAGTTTTTCAATGGCGCCGCCCGCAAATTCAAATTCCGGGGACCCGCATCCCGGACAATTTCCGTTTAGCGGCAAGAGCTTTCCGCAATAGTGGCAAAGAAGCCCGCCGTATTGCTTGTGATACACAAGCGGAACCTTGCAATCCGGGCACGAAAACGGTTCGCCGCATTCCGCACAAAGTTTTACCTTGGAATATCCGCGGCGGTTCATCAAAACAATCGCCTGGTCGCCGCGATCAATCGTTTCGGCAAGGGCCTCCCGCAGTTCGCTCGAAAGGAGGAGCGACGAATCCTGCAACCGGGCCTTTTTCTTCATATCGATAATCCGGACGCGCGGAAGTTCCGTATCCGTGGCCCGTTTCGTGAGGGCGATATACTCCAGCTTTCCGTTTTTCGCCGCAAAAAAAGTTTCGAGCGACGGCGTCGCGCTTCCGAGAACGACCAGAGCCCCGAACTTGTAGGCTTCGTGAAAGGCAAGGCTCCGGGCGTGATACCGCGGCGCGGAGTCCTCCTGTTTGTAGGAGGCGTCGTGTTCCTCGTCCAAAATCACCAGGTCGTATTCGAACGGCGAAAGAATCGCGCTGCGCGTTCCGACGACAATTTTTGCCTTGTTCGAAAGGATGGATACCCAGGCTTCGCGCTTTTTCGGGGCCGAGAGCGCCGAGTGGACGACCGGGACGTCAAATCCCAAAAATTTCGAGAAGCGGGCAGCCGTCTGCGGAGCGAGACCTATCTCGGGAACGAGAACAAGAACCTTCTTTCCGCGCGAAAGCGCAAGCCTTGCAAGGTCCATGTAGATGCGAGTCTTGCCGCTGCCCGTCACGCCGTGGAGAAGCGCGCCGCGAAAACCTTCCTTTTGAAGGAGAAGTTCCAAAAGCTTCGAAAAGGCCGTCTCCTGCTCCGCGGTCCGCGGCGGAATTTCCGCACCGTCAACGGCGCTTTCGGCATTTTCCGACGGTTTTGAAAGTTCCCCGTCCGAAAGCTCCAAAGAAGCATCCAGGTAAGACCCGAAGCCTTTCGGCAAAAAGACGTTCAGCGACTGCATCGGGCTCGAAAGGTAATAGTTCGACACCCATTCGAGCTTTTCCATAAAACGCTCTGGAAAAACGTAGCCCGAGGCATGCGGATAGGCGGGCTTTACATTTTTAAACGAAGGCCGTTCAAAAACCGGGCGCGAAACGACGCCGAGCATGGGCGCGCGCCTCGAAAGCTGCACCCAAACAACGCTTCCCCGTTTGAGCGAAACGCCTTCCGGAACGGCGTAGGTAAAGGCTTTGGGCGACATGGGCACCCAAACTTCACAAAACGCGGAAAACTCCCCGACGTCCCTTGCGACGGAAACCTCCTCGGGCGGAAGCGTCTTTTTCACTCTTTTGGCCATGTGATAAAGATAGCTCTTTTGGGATTTTTTGCGCTTTTTTTGAAAACGTGCTTGGATTTATCTTCGGTATTTATTTAGATTGAGTTTATCATGTGCGCTTTTCGGCGCATCAGACTTGGAGAACCTTCTATGGGAATTTTGAATTTTTTTAGACCCGAATGGCAGCATTCCAACCCCGAAGTCCGCAAAAAGGCGGTCTTGCGATTGGACAACAGCGACACGTCCGCGCTTTCAAGCGTCGCCCTGAACGATGCCGATCCGAAAATTCGAAATATCGCCATTAAAAAGCTCTCCGATACGGATGCGCTCCAAAATGTTCTCGCCAAGGAAACCGACCTTTCCAACAAGCACGAGGCGGAAGTCCGCCTGCAGGAACTCTGGGCAAACATCCTCAAGAACTTCCGCGAGGTTCCGACCGACAAGGAAAAAGAAGCCCTGAAGCTCATCGCCGGGACGCCGTTTGCAGACGACCTCGTAAAGTCCATGCCCAATTCCGAACTCAGGCTCTCGCTTGTCAATCTCACGACGCGCCAAGGCACGCTCGAATACATCGCGCTCAAGGACGCAAAAAGCGAAATCGCCATGACCGCGCTCGAACGCATCGATCGCGAAAACATGCTCGACAACATTTCGAAAAACTCCCGCCACACGGAAGTCCGCCAAAAGGCGGCCGAAAGGAAAAAGGCCTTGCAAAAGCCGAGCAAGCAGGAAGCGGAAAAGAACGAGATGCTCCTCCTCTTCCACAAGCGGGACGCCATTATCCAACAGGCGCAGCGCCTCTCCGACGCCAAGGACTTCATGACGAACAAGCCGCAGTTCGACAAGGTTCTCGAAATGGCAAGCGAACTGGGAATGGGACCGGCACAGGCGGACCTCGACCGCGTCATCGCGAGCTACGAAAACCGTCGCGCCGAAGAAAAGTCCCGCATCGAAAGGGAAAACGCGGAAGCTCTCGCCAAGGAAACCAAGCGGAAGGAACTCGAAGGCATCCTTTCGCAAATCGACCGTCTTCTCGAAGCGGGCGCAGGCCAAAACAAGGACGCCATCGCGGAACTCATCCAAAAGTTCGAAGAGGCGAACGGGGACGCCGAGACGCCGCTCACCGGGCTTTTCAAAATGTCCGTCGAACGCTTCAACCGTCTGACCCAGAACGAAACCGCGGAATCCGCCGCCGAGGATCGCACGAGCCGCGACGAAATTCTCGCCCAGCTTTCGCTCCTCGCCGACTCGGACGACACGTCCAAAACCGCCGAGCACAAGGTCAAGGCTCTTGTCCGCAAGTGGGAATCGATGCCCCTTATGGAAGGCGAAGACCCGGAACTTCAAAAGTATAATGCCCTGCGCAGCAAGCTTTCCGAAAAGTTCAACGAAAAGCGCGAAGCCGACGAAAAGGCGTTTAACGAGAACGTCGAAAAATTGCGCGCAATCATCGAAAGCGTCAAAAAAATAGACGAGAACAGCGACTTCCGCGACATTTCCCAAAAGCTCCGCGATTCCTACAAGGCGTGGAAGGATGTCGTCGGCGACGACAAGTTCCGCTACAAGGAAATCTGGAAGGAATACCAGGAAGCGACCGAACGTTTCAAGGAAATGCAGGAATGGGAATCCTGGCACAACGAGCACGACCGGGAAGCGCTTCTCGAAGAGATGTCCGCACTGGAAAGCGCCGAGCCGTCCAAGGACACCATTATCAAATTGCGAGCACTCACAAGCCAGTGGAAGGCCATCGGTCCCGTTTCCGCAGCCCGCGTAAACGACTTCCGCGACAAGTTCCGCGGGCTTTTCGAAGGTATCATGGCCAAGTGCGAACCCTTCCTCAAGGAGCAGGAAGAAGAACGCAAGAAGAACCTTGAAATCAAGGAAGGCATTTGCGAAAAGGTCGAAGCCCTCTCCACGGAAAACGGAGAAAACTGGCGCGACAAGTACAAGACGATGCAGGAGCTTCAGGAAAAATGGAAGACCGTCGGGATGGTTCCGAAGGAAAACGTCCAGCCGCTTTGGGATCGTTTCCGCGCCGCCGAAACAGCCTTCTACAGCAAGCACCGCGAATTTGTCAAAAAGGAAGACGTCGTCCGCGAGGCGAACTATCAAAAGAAGATAGCCCTTTGCGAAAAGGCCGAGTCCCTTTCCGATTCCTCCGACTGGAACAGCGCCTCGGGCGAGTTCCGCAAATTGCAGGAAGACTGGAAGGCCTCCGGTCCCGTTCCGCGGTCCAAGTCCGAAGAAATCTGGAACCGTTTCCGCACGGCATGCGACGCGTTCTTCGCGCGCAAGCGCGCCCACTTCGAAGAGATGGACCAGACAAAGCTGAACAACCTCAAGGCCAAGGAAGCGCTTTGCGAAAAGCTCGAAGCGATTGACTTCGACCCGAATAGTCCGGAATCCATGGCGAACGTCAAGGCGATTGTCGAGGAATGGAAAACCATCGGAATGGTTCCCAAGGAAAACGTCGATTCCATCTGGGACCGTTACAGCGAAATTCTCGACCGGTTTGCGGAAAAGCGCGCCGCCGCGGATCCCGAGTTCAAAAAGATTGCGGACGAAGCCAAACAAAAAAAGGAAGCGATGATTTCCACGGTGTCCGCGCTTGTCGAATCCGCCGGTTCCAATGAAAGTTCCGACACGGTCAAGCGCCTCCAGTCCGAGTGGAAGTCCCTCCCCCGCACCGGAACCTCCGAAAAGGAACTGTATCAAAAGTTCCGCGCGGCATGCGACGACTTCTTCAACCGTCGCCGCGACCAGCTCGACATCCAGGAGCAGGCCCGCGAAAACAATTTGCAGAACAAGCTCCGCCTTTGCGAAGAAGCGGAACGCCTGCTCGAAAGCCTCACCGAGGAAACCCGCCGCGAAGCGATGAACGTCGTGAAGCAGCTCCGCCGCCACTGGAAAGAAATCGGAGCGGTCCCCCGCAAGGATTCCGACAAGGTCTGGAAGCGGTTCAATTCGGCATGCGACGCCATCTTCGGAAACAAGCCCGAAGACAAGCAGCCCGAAGCCTAAGCCATGTATCCTCCCTGGACTTCTCCGGAAGACGCCGCTCGGATTCTTCAAAACGGCGGAATTGTCGCGATTCCGACCGAGACTGTCTATGGCCTCGCCGGGAACGCCTTTGACCCCAAGGCTCTCGCCAAAATTTTCGAAGCGAAAAAGCGGCCGCATTTCGACCCGCTGATTGTTCACATCGCGTCATTCGACGAACTTTCGACCGTTGCGCTCGAAATTCCCGAAAAGGCAAAGCTTCTCGCCAAGGCCTTTTGGCCGGGACCGATGACGCTTGTACTGCCCAAGACGGAAAAGATTCCGGACCTTGCGACGAGCGGACTTCCGACCGTTGCCGTGAGATTTCCGAGCCATCCCGTTGCGCAAAAAATCATTCGGCTAGCCAAAGTGCCGCTCGCGGCTCCCAGCGCGAACCTCTTTCAGCACGTGAGCCCGACGACCGCGGAACATGTAAAGGAACAGCTCGGGGACGTCATCGACGGCATAGTCGATGGAGGCTCGTGCGACGTCGGCGTTGAAAGCACCATTGTTTCCTTCCCGAACGGGGAACCTGTCATTTTAAGACCCGGCGGCATCACGCCCGAAATGATCCGTTCCGTTGCCGGAAGCGTCGAAATTCACGAGTCAAAGTCCAATCCCAAAGGCCCGATGCTCGCACCGGGGATGATCGACCGGCACTACCGTCCGCGAGTCCCGCTGTTTTACGGATCCGTTCCCGAAGGCGCAAAACTCCCCAAGGAAACGGTGCGCATCGCGTTCGGAAGCCAAGCTTCCGTCATTCCGCCGACGGTAAACCTTTCCAAGACCGGCGACACGAGGGAAGCGGCGGCAAACCTCTACGCGATGATGCGTCAAATGGACACGCCCGAAAACAAGCTGATTCTGGTCGATCCGATTCCGAACGAAGGCGTAGGCATTGCCTGCAACGACCGGCTCAAAAGGGCGGGAGTTCGCCAGTTGCCCGAATCTTTTTAGACGCAACCGCGTTAAAGTGCCACCATTCCGAATCAAGTGGCAAAAATCCCGCGCGTGTCATTACGCGTCGTAAAAGCTCCCTGTTTGCAATTTGGATCTCGGTGAGCGTTCCGTTTTGGAGAGCCTCGGCCTCGCCCCTTTTCCCGGCGCGATTTTCAAACGAATCAAAGTCCGTTCCCATGTCGAGCGGCACTCCGGACGTGTCCGCAATCGTCAGGTCGAGCGCAAATCCAAAGTTGTGGACGCTTCCCCGCTTCGGGTTCGAAACGTAATCGGCATACGGGGTCCCGACGACCGTTTCGCGGAGCTTCGCCTGGGCATAGACGGGCCGCGAAGCGTCAAAGACGACAAACCGGAAACCGGGCCTTTCCTTTTGAAGCAGGCGAATTGCACGGCGAAACTTTTCGGCGGCGGGCCGCTGCAAGTAGGCGCGTTTTGCCCCGCAATACAGATCGTGCCCGGTGATGTTCCGAAACGTTCCGTAGCGCAAGTCAAGCGTCACGTGCGAAAAGCTGGAAACATCCACATAGTTCGAATCGCCCCGGATAAAGTTTTCCCACTTGGCATAGGCGCTACAAAAACGGAGAGGCTTGGCCGGATGTTTCGGCTCGAACGATACTTGCTGCACATCTTCGGCAAGGACAAACGAAAACGCAAAGGCCAAAAGCGCAAGCGCCCTAAATGGCAAAGTTAGCCTCGACGCCGAATTGCAGATAAATGCCCATCCCCTTGGCCATAAACGGCACCAGTTCGTAGCCGTTCGCGGACTTTCCGTCCGCATCGCGCGAGACCTGCGAACGTTCGCGCGCATTGTCCGTGCCGAGGAATTTCAGCGCATCGACATCAAGAGCGGAAAAGACGTTGTCGGCCTCGACGTAAAAGCGCACCTTTCGGAAGAAGAAAAGACGACCGGGCAAATCCAGGTTTACGCGGACATCGGTGCGGAAAAGATCCGTAAATTCGTTGTAGTCGTGAATTTCGCGGGTTCCGAGCTTTCCCGTCGAAGAATTCGACGGATGAATGCGGTAGTAGTAAAGCGGCCTGTGCCATCCGGCATGATGCGTCAGAATGACCGATACGAGTGAATCCTTCCGCGGATAATAGCGGAGCGATGTCGCCATGTCGAGCCTGGAATTTGCCTCCCAGGGAAGCGACCTTCCGTCTTCGAGCGAGTATTCGCCGTAAACCGAAGTCAGGTTCAATCCCAGCGCAAAATGGTGCAGCGTCCGGGCTTCCACCTTGGCGGACGCTCCGAGGACCCAGGCGTTGTCCGCTTCGGAAAGTTCGCGGTAGTGCGCATAGGCGAGCGGTACGGGCAGTTCCGGGTTCAGGTAAAAACGTCCGAATCCGTGCGCGCTTAGGCTGAGACGCCGCTTCGAAAATCCCATTCCGAACTTTGCCGAGGCTCCCGTCACAATGTCGCTTTCGAGTTCTCCGTTCGACCAGACTTCGTGAAAGTCCCCGCGCCACGCCGCATTCCCAAAAATTCGAAGGCCTTCGCCGGGAGCGTATCCGGGAGTCTCGGCCGAAAGGTTGCGGTCCACATCGAGCGAAACCATCGGCGAACCGTGCCCGTCAAAATCCGCCAAAGCTCCAAAGGCAAAGATCGTCTTTTGCGCATCGGTCGTCCACGCAAGACGGCTCGTGCCCGAAAGGACTCCCATGTTGAGTTCTGTCTTTTGGGTCCGCGAAAAGTCGGGCCATTTCCGCGTCACGAGATGCTGCTCGTAGAGAACCGCGCCCGAGAGTTTTGCCCCGAAAAGGCTTCCCGGAAAGTTCTTGTCGAGGCCGAGCGAGAACGTCGTCTTTTCCAGGTCGTAACCGTCGATAAATGTCGCATTTTCGGGCAAGGCGTCCTGTCTGTAGCCCGTCGTATCGCGCAGCGTGTCCGAAGCCTCCTCGCGGACCACTCCGGCGTGGAAGCTCGTGCCGAAAGCCGAAGCGTATTCCAGCCCGAGGACGCCATAGGTTCTGTGTCCGCGGATGATATCGACGCTGTTCGAGGTTTCGAGCGTTGTCGTCGTATCTTGCCGAATCACGTATTCGTCGCTGCTGTAGATGCCGTTGACCATCCAACTGTTTCCGAGCGAATCGTGCCCGGCGAGCTGCGCAAAAAAGTCATAGGACGTGAGGCTGAATGAATCCGAATCTTCCGTGGAGCATTCGTCGCAGTCCGAATCGCGCTTGCGAAATTCCGTAAAGAACTTTTCGCCCATGTTCTTGAGCATTTCCGCATCCAGAAAACGGAAGCTGAACCGGAAGGAATCCCAAAAGAGGAACGGTCCGCCGACCGTCACTTCGCGCATGGTCGTCCCCGCCGAAAGACCGATTTCAAATTCCTCGCCCGAAAGGGTTTCCGGAATGTAGTCCACGGATGTCGCAAGCCCCTGGCCCACGGGTCCTTCCCCGTAGTTGTCATAGATTTCGACGGACCTCAAAAGGTGCGGATTGATGACGGAAAGGTTTCCCGGAAATCCGATATCGAGGTGCCGCATGTTCGGAATGCGGAGACGCCCCAAATGATAGCCGACTTCGTCCGCCCGCGAACCGTCATAATACAGGGCGCTCGAAAAATCCTTTTGTCCTGAAACGCCTTCGAACGAAGACATCAGTTCCGCAATGTCAAAGCGCATGCCGACGACGTCCTCCAGCTTTTCAACCGTCACGTGCGAAGGCTCGGGCCACTCCACGCGGGTTCCGCCTCCGATGATGGTGCTTTCGCCGAGGTTCCGCACGTTCGGATGCATCACGACGACAATATCGAGAAGATCCGCAAAATCGTCAAGCGTCACGTGCAGCGTATCGAACCCTTCCTTGGCAAAGACGAGCTTAGCGCTCCGCGAATCGGCCGACAAATCGAACCGTCCGTTTCCGTCCGTCTCTCCGAGCGACCTGCCCGACTCGTAGAGAATCGCCACCGAGGACAAGGGATGGTCGGATTCCGACTCGACGACGGTTCCGACAATCGGCGTCGGAAGGGCGAAGAGGACCGCCGGAAAAAGCGCGCACAAAAAGGCAAAAATTCGTTTTGGCATAACGCTTCATAAGATACATATTTTCTACTTTGAGGAAAATGGCAAACGCGTATCTCGTTCAAATGCAGCCAAGTCCAAACGGCAAGGAAGCGTCGTTTGCGCTTGCGCGGAAAATGGTTTTGAAAAGCGCGCCCGAAAAAGGCGGCCTGATTCTTTTCCCCGAAATGTTCGCCACCGGATTTTTGACGCACCCGGACTACTCGCTCGCCGAAATGCTCGACGCGGAAAGTTCCCCTACCGTCCGTTTTTTACAGAGCCTTTCCGACGAAACGGGCTGTTTTGTGCTCGGCGGAGGGATTGAACGCTGCACAGGAAAAGATTTTTTCTTTCAAAACTGGACGGGATTTTTTGCGCCGAAAGCCTCCGCGCCCAAAGCGATTTACCGAAAGCGTCACCCGTTTGCGGACGAGACGGAGCTCTTTAGGCCCGGAAGCTCCGCGGTTTTCTTTGACTGGGAAGGCTTTTGCGTTTCGCCCGCCATCTGTTTTGATTTGAGGTTTCCCGAGGACTTTCGGGAGGGAAGACGCGCGGGAGCGAGCCTTTTTACGGTGCAGGCGGAATGGCCAAAAGCGCGCGCCATGCATTTTGAGACGCTTCTCCGGGCGCGCGCAATCGAGAACCAGAGCTTTGTCCTGGCGGTATCGCGGGCCGGTGAGAGGTTTGCGAGCAGCTGCGCCTTTGGGCCAAACGGCGAAGAACTTTTGACGGGCTCTTCCGAAGCGAACGTCTTTTCCATAACGCTTGACGTCAAAAGCGTCCAGGTCTCACGTCAAAACTTTCCGCTCCCGCTCCGCTGAAAACGCCCGTTCGGGAGAGTGGCAAAACGAGCCAGCCGTTTAATTTTCGACTATGACAATTTTTGTCACATGTCATTCTGGAGCGACCGAAGGGAGTGACCCGCCTACCGCGAGCAGGTAGAATCCATCCCGCAGTTCAGAACTTAGTTGAGAGAACTTGGAACTTAG
>CAVBPX010000069.1:0-12100 GCA_963597395.1 Eggerthellaceae bacterium
CATCGCTTGGTCTCACTCAAATTTTCTTTACCAAAGCAATTTTTAGAGGTTCCCTTTTTTGATTTGCTGGAAAACTGGATTTCGACTTTCGGAGAAATTTCTATATTGGTGTAAACGTTAATCTTGGATTGGAGGTCCGTCATGTCTTTTTCTCCCAAAATAATTCCGACGCTAACGGGAAAATCCGCAAAGCGCTTTATCGAAAATATGCGCCAAGTGGAACGGTCGGCAAATCGTATCGACTTCTCAAAAGAGTTGGCGATGACCAAGGCGATTCTTGAAAAGGCTTCTTGGTCAAAGTAATGGAGCTGTTGAAACGTTTTTCGATAAATGCGTTAACGGAAAAATTAATAGCTTCTTCTCAAACATTTTCTTGTAAACTGGAACCCGATATTGATGCGTTTTTTCATCATCAATATCGGGAGTATGAAAATCAGCTGTTAGGAAAATCCTACGCTTTTGTTGATGAATCGGTCAAAGGCGTAAAACGATTGACTTGCGCTTTTTCGGTTTCGAATTCCTCTATCAGAGTGGATCTGTTTCAAAAGACGAATCGCAACAAGTTTAATCGTTCAATTCCAAATGCAAAGCGACGTTCTCAATATCCTGCAGTTCTTGTTGGACAATTGTCGGTGTTTGATGAGTATCGCGATAGAGGTTTGGGAAATCAGCTGATGAATTTTATAAAAGGCTGGTTTATTGAGCCTCACAATAAAACGGGGTGTCGGTTTATTGTTGTGGATGCAATAAACAAAGAAAAGGTTTTGGAATATTATGCTCAAAATGGGTTTGAACCGTTATTCGAAAATTCGAATGAAGAGTTGAAATACATTGGTCGTGATGCGTCGGAATGCTTAAAAACGCGGCTGCTGTACTTCGATTTGAAAAAATTAAGGGAAAACAGATAAAATCTTTCTCTTGGTTTTCACGATAAAGCCTCTGCATTTTTCGTACATTCCCTTTTTCAAGGCTTTGAAAAGCTATCTTTTGCGAAAAAGTTTCAAAGATTCACAAGGTAGCTTTTTATGATGATTCTTCGCGGTTCTCCTGCGCTTTCCTCCTTCCGGGAGCAAAAGCTTCTTTCCGACTTCAAGGCGGCGGCGCTGCCCGTTTCGAACATCTACGCGGAATACGTCCACGTGGTCGATCTTTCGGAGGAGCTTTCGGCTGGTAAAAAGGCGACGCTCGAAAAGCTTTTGACTTATGGCCCGATGCGCGAGGCGAAGGACCCCGAGGGGACTCTCTTTGTGGTGGCTCCGCGGCCCGGTACCATCAGCCCGTGGAGTTCGAAGGCGACGGATATCGCTCACATTTGCGGACTTTCCGAAGTCAAGCGCATTGAACGCGCGGTTGCCTACTACATCGATTTTAACGGTGCCGTGACGGAGCCCGTTTCGCGGGCGGTCAAGGCGAAGATTCACGACCGGATGACGGAGAAGGTCTTCCCGGCGATGCATCTGCTCGACGTCCTCTTTATGCACGACGCCCCGAAGAAGCTTGTGGAGGTGCCCGTTTTGACGGAGGGCCGCAACGCCCTGGTCCGCGCCGACAAGGAGATGGGGCTTGCGCTTTCCCCGGCGGAGATAGACTATCTCGTCGAGAGCTTTACCGCGCTCAAGCGGAATCCGACCGACGTGGAACTTTACATGTTCGCGGAGATGAACTCCGAGCATTGCCGTCACAAGGTTTTTGGCGCGGAGTGGACGATTGACGGCGAAAAGAAGGACCTGTCGCTCTTCCAGATGATCAAGAACACGTATAAGCTTCACCCGACGAACATTCTTTCGGCCTACAAGGACAACGCGGCGGTGATGGACGGTGCAAAGCGCGCCGGGCGTTACTACGCGGACCCGGAGACGAATAAATATGGATGGCACGAGGAGGCGATTCCCATCTTGATGAAGGTGGAGACGCACAACCATCCGACGGCAATTTCGCCTTTCCCGGGTGCCGCGACGGGCAGCGGAGGTGAAATCCGCGACGAAGGCGCGACGGGCCGCGGATCAAAGCCGAAGGCGGGCCTTACGGGCTACAGCGTTTCGAACCTGAAGATTCCGGGCTACGAACAGCCGTGGGAAAAGGACTTCGGAAATCCTACGAGGCTTGCGTCCCCGCTCGACATTATGATCGAGGGTCCGCTCGGCGGCGCCGCGTTCAACAACGAGTTTGGCCGTCCGAACATTTTGGGATACTTCCGCACGTTCGAAGAGGAAGTCCCGTCCCTCAAGGGCAAGGAAGTCCGCGGATACCACAAGCCGATTATGCTTGCCGGCGGCCTCGGAAACATCAAGGAAGAATTTATCGCGAAGGGCCACATCAATCCGGGCGATTCGCTGATTGCCCTTGGCGGACCTGCGATGCTGATTGGCCTCGGCGGAGGCGCGGCGAGTTCCGTGACGAGCGGAAGCGGTAACGAGGACCTGGACTTTGCGAGCGTGCAGCGCGGAAACCCCGAGATGCAGCGCCGTTGCCAGGAAGTGATTGACCGCTGCTGGGCGCTCGGCGAAAAGAACCCGATTTCGTTTATTCACGACGTGGGAGCGGGCGGACTTTCGAATGCCTTCCCGGAGCTTGTGAGCGACGGCGGGCTCGGCGGCGACTTTGAACTTCGCAAGGTGCCGAACGACGAACCGGACATGAGTCCCTACGAGATTTGGAGCAACGAGTCGCAGGAACGCTACGTGATTGCGGTCCCGCAAGACAAGATGGAAATGTTCGACGCCATCTGCAAGCGTGAACGTTGCCCGTATGCCGTGGTCGGAAAGGCGATTGAAGAGCGCCGCTTGAAGCTCACCGATTCGCACTTTGGAAATACGCCGGTCGATATGCCGCTCGACGTGCTGCTCGGTAAGCCGCCCCGGATGATTCGGAACAACCGCACGGAAAAGAGACCGCTCGGGGCGACGCCCGAACTTTCGAAAGCTTCGGTCCGTGAAGTGGCGCACCGCGTGCTTGCCAATCCGAGCGTTGCCGACAAGACGTTCTTGATTACGATTGGCGACCGTTCGGTGACGGGGATGATCGCTCGCGACCAGATGGTCGGTCCGTGGCAGGTGCCCGTTTCGGACGTGGCCGTGACGACCGCGACCCTCGATTCGTTTGAAGGCGAGGCGATGAGCATTGGCGAGCGCGCTCCCGTGGCGCTGATTTCTCCGGCGGCGAGCGCCCGCATGGCCGTGGCGGAGGCTTTGACGAACATGGCCGCGGCCCGTATCGACGACATGGGACGCATTAATTTGTCTGCAAACTGGATGGCTTCCCCCAACTACGAAGGGGACGGCGCGGACCTTTACGAGGCCGTAAACGCTATCGGCATGGAACTTTGCCCGGAACTCGGTATCACGATTCCCGTGGGAAAGGATTCGATGAGCATGAGCACGGTCTGGGAGGACGCAAACGGAAAGCACAACGTGACGGCTCCCATTTCGGTCGTGATCAGCGCGTTTGCGCCCGTGGCCGATGCCCGCAAAACTTTGACCCCGATGCTCCAAAAGAAAAATTCCCGTTTGCTCTTCGTCGATCTTTCGCACGGAAAGCATCGCATGGGAGCGTCCATCGCGGCGCAGGTGTTCTGCGAACTCGGCTCCGTGGCACCGGACGTCGAAAGCGCAAAGGAACTGCGCGCGTTCTTCGAAACGATTCAAAAGCTGAACGCCGACGGAAAGATTTTGGCGTATCACGACAAGTCGGACGGAGGCCTGTTTGTTTCGGCCCTCGAAATGGCGTTTGCCGGTCACACGGGCGTTTCGCTCGACGTTTCGGGACTTTCCGGTTCGGATGTCGAGAAACTCTTTAACGAGGAACTCGGCGCGGTCATCCAGGTTGCGACGGAAGACGTTTCCTTTGTGCAAAAGGCGTTTGAATCTGCGGGCCTTTCGGGCTGCGTGTTCAACATCGGAACGCTTAACGATTCGTACAAATTTGCCGTCGGAGACTACTCGGAAGGCATTTCGGAACTGCGGGCCATTTGGAGCGATACGACGCGTCGCATTGCAAAGCTTCGCGACAATCCCGAATGCGCGGAAAGCGAATACGCGCTGAAGCTCGAAGAGGACGATCCGGGCATTACGCCGAAGCTCACGTTCGATGTGAGCGTGAAGAAGGATTATGCGAGCCGTCCGAAGATGGCTATACTCCGCGAACAGGGCGTTAACGGCGAAGTGGAAATGGCTGCGGCGTTTGACCGTGCCGGTTTCGAGTCAATTGACGTTCACATGACGGATGTTCTTTCCGGAAAGGTTTCGCTTGCGGACTTCCGCGGACTTGTGGCCTGCGGCGGATTCAGCTACGGGGACGTTCTCGGCGCTGGCGAAGGCTGGGCCAAGAGCATTCTCTTCAACGACCGGGCTCGCAAGGAATTCGAGAACTTTTTCCACAGGAAGGATACGTTTACGCTCGGCGTCTGCAACGGCTGCCAGATGGTTTCGAACCTGAAGGACTTGATTCCGGGAGCGGAACACTGGCCGCGCTTTGTGCAGAACCTTTCGGAACGCTTCGAGGCGCGCTTCGTAAGCCTCAAGGTGGAAGAGACTCCCGCCGTTCTTCTCAAGGGAATGGCCGGTTCGGTGCTTCCGATTGCCGTGGCGCACGGAGAGGGCCGGGCGGAATTCGCAAGCCGCGAATCGGCGGAAAAGTGTCTTGCGACGGGACTTGTGAGCCTTCGCTATGTCGATGGCAAACACGCCTACACCGAGCGTTATCCACTGAACCCGAACGGTTCGCCTTTCGGCATTACGGGTCTCACGTCGAAGGACGGCCGCGCGCTCATCATGATGCCGCACCCCGAACGCGTCTTCCGTACCGTGCAATACAGCTGGCATCCGGCGGACTGGGGCGAGGACGGCCCGTGGATGAAGCTCTTCCGCAACGCCCGCGAATTCGTCGGATAAGGCTTTTCGCTGTTTCGGACAGGTAGAATCCGTCCCGAACCTTTTTCGTCCGCGTTTAACCGCGGACGAAATTTTTCTACCTTTTGTCCAAAATTCAACCTTCGAGGCTCTTATGACTTTTGAAGAAATGGTGGCGCTTGCCTACGAACGCAAAAAGGATATGCCGGAAGGCAAGGGAACGACCGAACTTTTCAAAAAAGGTCCCCACGCCATCGGCAAAAAACTTGTCGAAGAAGCCGCCGAATCCTGGATGGCCGCCCGCTTTGAGTCCCACGACGCGCAGGCGCTCGAACTTTCCCAGGTTCTTTACTACGTTGCCGTGATGATGGCCGAAAAGGGCGTCACTCTCGAAGAGGTTTACAAAAAGTTATGATCAAGGTCGCTCTTCCGAACAAGGGCATGCTTTTTGAGCCGACGCAGGAACTTCTCAAGGAATGCGGCTACAAGGCGACAAAGCCCTACAAGACTTTAACGCAGCTCGATACAAAGAACGGAATCGAATTCTTCTTTCTGCGTCCGAGCGATATTCCGATGTATGTCGGGCGCGGAATCATTGACGCCGGAATTACGGGCGTGGATTTTAACGCCGAGGCCAAAAGCCCCGCGGTGAAGGTTCTCGACCTGCCCTTTGGCGCAAGCAAGATGTGCGCGGCGGTCCCGAACGAAAGCCCGGTGCAGACGCTCGAGGAACTTTCGGACGCGACGATTGCGACGAGTTTCCCGAACATTGTGCGGGACTACTACAAAAAGGACATGAACTTCATTGTCCTCGAAGGCGCGGTGGAAATTTCCGTGAGCCTCGGTGTCGCCGATGCGATTGTCGATGTGGTCGAAACCGGTACGACGCTCAAACAGGCCGGTCTCCGCATTGTGGGCGAGCCTCTTTTCAGAAGCAACGCGGCGCTCTTCTGCCATCCCGAAAAGCAGGGCCTTGAAGAGGTTCACACGCTCGTTCGCCGCATCGAGGGAAAGCTCGTTGCGAAGACGTATATGATGATCGAGTACGACTGCCCGGCGAGCCTTCTCGACCGCGCGTGCAGCGTGACTCCGGGCCTTGACGCACCGACCATTTCGAAGCTTCACGGCCGCGACTGGTATGCCGTCAAGGCGATGGTTCCCGAAGAGGATGCAAATTCCATTATGGACAAGCTCTGGGACATCGGCTGTCGGAGCATTTTGCTCTTCAGCATCAAGTCGGCGAGAATTTAGCGCGGAGATTTTGGGATGAGTCCTGTGGAAGCTCCGGCGTTTCTCGCACGTCAACCGATTCTCGATGCGAATCGGAGCATCTTCGCCTACGAACTTTTGTTCCGGGATTCTCCGGAAGGTCGGGTCGCCGTCATCGACAACGGCGTCCGCGAAACGGCGCAGGTGCTCGAAAACGTCCTGAACAACTTTGGACTTTCGCGCCTGGTCGGAAACCACAAGGCCTTTATCAACTGCAGCCGGGAAATGCTTCTCGACGGCATCTTCGGACCGCTCGACTCCGACCGGTTCGTTCTCGAAATTCTCGAAACGGTCCCCGCCGAGGACGAGATCGTTTCCGTCATCCGGAACTATCACAAGCGCGGATTCGAATTTGCCCTCGACGACGTGGTCTTTGAACCCGAAGTCCTGAAGCGCATCGAACCGTTCTTTCCATATGTCAAGTATGTAAAGCTCGACCTCATCCAGAATACGGAAAAGGCCCTGGCTGCGGCCGTCCCGTACTTTAAAAAGCGCGGCATGGTGCTGCTCGCCGAAAAGGTGGAGACGGAGGAAGTTTTCAAGGCGCGCCTCGCCGAGGGCTACAATCTTTTTCAGGGGTACTTTTTTGCGAAGCCGGAAGTGGTCCGCGGAAAGCGAATCGACGGATCGCTCTCGTCCATTTTGCACCTCATCCAGTTTTTGCGCGGCGACGTCACGCTTGCCGAAATCGAAAAAGCCTTTGAGGAAAGGCCCGCTCTTGCGAAAAGCCTTGTCCAGTATGCCAACACAAGGAAGTCCTTTCGCCGCCGCCCGGTAACGTCCGTCCAGGATGCCATCGCATGGCTCGGCGTTCCGCATTTGCAGGACTGGTTGATGCTCCTTCTGTATGCGCAGCCCGAGATGGGGCATGGCGGGCAGGGATCCGCTCTTTTCCAGAACGTTTCGCAGCGTGCGCGTTTTTTGGAATCCCTCGCGGAAGTTCTCGATCCGGAAGGACCGCTTCCCGGGCAGGCCTTCATCATGGGAATCATCAGCCGGATGGACGCTCTCGTCAAGGCTCCGATGCCGACGATTCTCGAGGACCTCGATATCGACAAGGAAATTTCGAATGCGCTTCTCCACGGTTCGGGACGGCTCGGGACGCTTCTCGCGCTTGCGGAGGCGGTGGAAAACGACAGGGAATGCCGTCTGGGCGTTTTGATGAAGCGCCTTTCCCTCACCAACAAAAACATCGCGGATGCGCTGAATTCCGCCTACGGGCTGGTGGAACATGGTTGAACCGCCGAGCCTCGAAAAACTCGTGGGCGAATTTGCGTCGCTTCCGGGCATCGGAAAAAAGACTGCCCGGCGTCTCGCCTACTTTGTGTTGACACGCCCGCGGGAATATGCGGAATCGCTTTCGGGGGCAATCCTTTCGGCTTGCGACAGGGTGCGCCGCTGCGAGCGCTGCCACGCCTTTTGCGAAACGGACATTTGCGAAATTTGCCGTGAACGCGAAAACGCGAAGTCCATTTGCGTCGTCGAAAAATTTTCGGACATTTTGCCGTTTGAAAACGCGGGAATCTACCGCGGACTTTACTTTGTACTCGGCGGCGTGCTGTCCCCGCTAGACGGAATCGGGCCCGAAGCCCTTCACATTCCGCAACTCGTGCGGCGCATTCGCGAAGAAAAAATCGAAGAGGTCATTTTTGCACTGGGTTCAAGCCCCGAGGCCGATTCGACCGTCCTTTTGATTGACAAAATGCTCACGGGAGTCCCGGTGAAACGTTCGAGCCTTGCCCGCGGAATTCCGATGGGGAGCGAATTAGAGTATATTGATGAAGTCACCGTGCTGCGGGCATTTGAATCGAGAACCGGACTATGAAAGAGGACAAGGACTTTCGAGAAAACATCGACGCGGAATTCGCCCTGGCTGCGGTCCGCGCTTCGCAACTTCCGACGGACGGCCTTCCGCAGGTCGCCTTTCTCGGACGTTCGAACGTGGGAAAATCCTCGCTTCTCAATGCGCTGACCGGAAAGAAGAAACTGGTGCGCGTGAGTTCCAGGCCCGGCAAGACGAAAGAAATCAACTTTTTTAAAATTAACGGGGCGTTTTACCTGGTGGACCTTCCGGGCGTAGGCTTTGCCGGCGTAAGCTTTGGCAAGGTGAGCGAAATGGAAAGCGGAATCCGGGCCTTTGTTGAACGTTCGAAGTCTCTGCGCGGCATCGTGTATCTGATTGATTCAAAGCTCGGTCCGCAGCCCGTCGATCTTGAAACCATCGAGGGCATTCGAAGCCTCGGCTGCCCGGTGCTGCCCGTCATGAGCAAGTGCGACAAGGCAAACCAGTCCGAAACCGCCAAGACCCGGAACGCCATCGAAGCGATTTTTGGAAAGGACATCCGTCCGCTTCGCCTTTCCACGCTCCGAAAGATAGGCCTTTCTGCGCTGTGGCGGGAAATTCTCTCCGCCGTTGCGTCCGAGGAAAAATGAAAATTCACCGCGACCTGGACGAATGGACCTCCCTGGGAGCGGTCTTCAACGGAATCGGACGGTTCTTTCTTTCCACCGCTTTCGGAAAGCAGATTCTTCTGTTCTTTCGGGTAATCCATTCGATTTTTGCGGAGGGCCGGAACCTTCGGGCCGATATTCGGAACATTATCCGCCAGGTCTTTTTTACGGCGGTAGAGGTTTTTCCCGTCCTGTTCGTGATTGCGACGCTTGCCGGTACGATTACGATTGTCGAGGCGCTTTCGGTGATGCCCCGCGTCGGATTTTCGAACGCGTTCGGCGGGCTGATGGTCGTTGTGCTTGTGCGCGAAATCGGTCCGATTCTCACAGCGTTCCTTATTTCGGGACGAAGCGGTTCCGCTCTCACGACGATGATCGGGACGATGGCCATCAACTCCGAGGTGGATGCGCTTTCGACGCTCGGCGTAAGCCCTGTCCGTTATTTGGTAATGCCCGCCCTTGTCGGCGGAACCATCGCCATGCTCATCGCGAACATTCTCTTTTCGGCTTCGGGAATTTGCGCGGGATTTGCGGTGACAAAGCTCATCGTGGCCGTTACGGGTGACACTCTCAACCTGCACGTTTCCTGGGACTATCTTTCGACTTCCATTCTGAACTCCCTCACCGTGACAGATTTTGTCATGGCCGTCATCAAGCCGATTCTCTTCGGCATCATCATTTTTATCAACGCGTGCTATCACGGCTTAAACATCCGCAAGGACATTCGGCAGGTTCCCAAGGCGACGTCCCGTTCGGTCATCTACTCGTTCCTCTTTATCGTCATCACGGACGTTCTCTTTTCGCTCTTCTACATTTTCGATTACGTCAACCAGGTTTCGAGGATCATCTGATGGAAACTTTTCAGGGAGAATCGCTGCGAATCGAGAACCTCGGCTTTCGCTATGCGGGAGACCGTGAAAACGTTCTCTCGGGGCTGAATCTGGATTTGAAGATTGGCGAGACGCTTTGCATTGCCGGAGCTTCGGGAATGGGCAAAAGCCTCCTTTTGCGGATCATTGCGGGTCTGGAGGCTCCGACGTCCGGCGACGTCTACTATTTTGGCGAACACTTGCCGCGGTCGCTCCACGTGCCGCTCGAAGTCGCAAGGCGCGGCGTCGAACTGATATTTCAGAACGGGGCGCTGATTTCGAACCTGACCGTCCGCGAGAACGTTTCGATGCCGCTCTACTACCATCACCGCGGACACCGCGACGAGATAGAAAAACGGGCGAGCATGGCGCTAGACCTGATGCGCGTTCGGGCCGAGGAGTCCAAGTATCCGCACATGCTGAGTTCGGGCGTCGCAAAGCGGGTTGCCATTGCGCGTTCGTGGGCCATGGACCCGCGTCTTCTTTTGATGGACGAGCCGACGGCGGGCCTCGACAACTACAACCGGAACGTTCTAATTCCCCTGATTGATAACATGAAGGCGATGTTCAACACGTCGCTTATCCTTGTGACGCACGATCTTCTGATTGCAAAGGAACTGGGAGCGGACCTCTGTTTCCTTTCGGGAAAAAAGCTCACGCCGCGACTGAAATTTGAAGAGTGGTTCAATTCCGATCTGCCCGTTGCGCACGAAATGTTCCGCAATTTGCGCGAATTTCAAGATAATCGCCCTCTTTCGTAGAGAATAAAGTATTTTTCTGAATGCCCGATTTTTGGGCAATATAAGGAGTCCGTTGCTTGTTAAAGCCTGTGCGGAAGATTAATTGGATGGATCTGTCCGGCCTTCTGGTCGGCGTTTTCATCACGTTTGCGGCGATGCTTTTTATTGCGGTGCTCTATGCGCGCATGATGTCCGCCGGGGTCATCGGCATCGAGGAATACACGCTTTACAGCAATTTCGAAAAGGCGCAGGGGCTCCATTCCGGGACGGAAGTCCAGATTAGCGGCGTGAGCGTCGGGCACATTGCCGACATGAAAATCGAAACTTCGGGAATGGTCCGCATCGAATTTACCATCCGGAAGGAATTTCAGCCGTGGATTACGGACAAGGCGACAATATACGCCATCCGCGACCAGAACGTAATTTCGGAGCGTGTCATCAACATCGACGTGCGAAAAGGCGAGGGCCGCGTACTTGAGGACGGGGAATTTATCACGGCCGGAAAGGCGCAAGACATCGAAACGGTCCTCGAAACCCTGAACGAAGTGCTTGGCCGCGTCACGGTCCTCATCGACGAGGTCGATACGCTTGTGGCCCTGACGATGGACACGGGAACGACCATCGGCGCGCTTCTCGGGTCAAAGACCATCTACGAAAAGCTCAACCTCCAGCTGGACCGCCTCGATCATTTTTCCTATGTGGGAACGTCGCTTCTCGATAGAATCAGCGGGACGATTCCGCCCATCATTTTCCGCGCGGATACGCTCACCCGGATGCTCACTTCCATGACGACCGAACTCGAAGGCACCCCGCAGCGGATAGACAATGTTTTCACTTCACTCGACGGCGTCTTTTTGCATTTGAACGGCACGATGGATTCGCTCGGACGGGTCGTCGGAAACATGAACGGCATTGTGGCGCAGGGCGAAGAAACGCTCAAGAACGCGGACGACCTCATTGAGGGCGCGTCGAACATGTGGATATTTAAACGTTCGATGCCGCGGCGCGATTCCGTTCCCTTTGTGGCGGAGGACGTGTGGTGAAACGGATTTTTCTTGTGCTTTTGCTTTTTGTGTGCGCCTTTGCCGCGGAGTCCAAGGATTTGGCGTTTCGGGCCGAAAAGGCGGTTCGGGCGGGGAAGTTCGCCAAGGCGAATTCGCTCTACGAACGGGCGCTGCTTTCGAGCCGAAAGGAATCGGACCTGGAGTCCGAGGCGAGAATTCTCATTGCGATGGCGGACTTGCGGACGAAAAGTCTGGACCTGGACTTTGCCGAAAAATTGCTGTCGGAGGTTCGCAAGGCGGAACTCGATACGGCGACCCTTTCGGCCTACAGTCTTGCCTGGATGGAACTTTTTTTGGAACGGAAAAACTTCGACAAGGTCATTGAAATCAAGTATTCGATGGACGAGAATTTTTTGAAGCGGATTCCGGACGGAATTTTGGGAAACATTCTATGCGTTTCGGCGGTAGCCTTTGCCGGGAACGGCAACGCGGATCTTTCGGAAAAATATTTGCAGGATGCGGAAGACGCCTTTGACGGAGATGCCCCCGGAACGCTCGCCTTTGCAAGGGCCCGGGCGGCGGGGCTTCTTAAAAACGCTTCGGCGGATTCCCTGTTTGAAGCGGCATTAAAAAGCTCGGTCCGCGCCGGGAGACCGTATATGTCGGCGAGCATTCTCTATTACCGCGGACAAAACGAAAAGCGTCCGGACGTCGCCCGGGATTACCTTGTGCGCAGCGCGAACGCCTTTGAACTGATGGGCCTTCTCCGCAACCGCGACCGGTCCCGTTCTCTGTCGAAAGACCGGTAGGATTCATGTTCAATGTCATTCTGGAGGGTTCCAAAGGAACCGACCCGCCTGCTGCGGGCAGGTAGAATCCATCCCGCAGTTCAGAACTTAGTTGGGAGAACTTGGAACTTA
>CAVBPX010000070.1:0-11965 GCA_963597395.1 Eggerthellaceae bacterium
CCAAGATCCAAGCTCTAAGTTCTAAGTTCTGACCTCCCTCCAGGAGGACGTTCACCCTTCACACTCCACACTCCACACTCCACACTCCACTCTTCACACTCCACCCTCCACTCTCCACACTCCACCCTCCACTCTCCACACTCCACTCTGAACTAAGCTCTGTAGAATCCGTCAAAAAAATCGTTCCATCGGACGCCCGATTTCCTATATTTCGGGTATGATGAATTTATCGCCCGTCCCTCCCGATTTGCAAAACATTACGCGCCCGAACTGGATAGAAATCAACCTTGACGCTCTGAGGAGCAACATCCAGTTTGTCCGAAAATCCATTCCAAAAAATACGAAGATCCTTTTGCCCGTCAAGGCCGACAGCTACGGACACGGATCGCTCGCCTGCTCCTTTGCTGCCAAATACGGCGGCGCGGACTTTTTGGGCGTCGCTCACCTTTCGGAAGGAATGCTCCTTCGCCAATACGGCATGGACCTTGACATTCTGGTTCTCGGGCCGTGCATTCCGGCGGACTTTCCCTACCTCGTGGAATTTCGTCTCACGTCCGCGCTTTCGGACCTGAAAACCGCCAAGGCCTTTGACAAATACCTCGAAGAGACGGGCCTTTCGGCCAAGGCGCATCTCGCCATCAACACGGGCATGCACCGCTACGGAGTACGCTTTGACGACTTCGACACCATCCGCGAGATTCTTACCCTGAAGCATCTTGACGTCGAAGGCATGTTTACGCACCTCGCGACGGCCGATATGCTCGACCGCGCATCGAACGCCGGGACACAGCGTCAAATCGACCGGTTTGCAAACCTCGTGGAACTTTTGGCAAACGAGGGAATCCGGCCCAAAATTTGCCACTGTTCAAGCTCCGCCGGGACGCTCCGGCACCCCGAAAGCCATTTTGACATGGTGCGTCCGGGCCTTGTCCTCTACGGCTACAATCCGATGGGCGCAACCCCGCCCGAAGGCTTTGAATATCCGGAACTGAAGCCCGTCATGACCATCAAATCGACCATCCGCACCATCCACGAGGTTCCCACGGGCGAAGCCGTCTCCTACGGCCAATACTGGGTGGCCCAGCAGCCGACAAAGGTTGCGACCATCGCCATCGGATACGGCGACGGCTATCTCCGCGGCGAATACAACAACGGCCACGTTCTGATTCGAAACGAACTTTGTCCGATTCTCGGACGCGTGTGCATGGACGCGACAATGGTCGATGTAAGCCGCATCCCGGACGTCCAGATAGGCGAAACGGTCGATGTCGTCGATGGCGGCGCCGATCCGCGCATTTCGATGGAATCCGTTGCCGAGGCGCACCACACGATTCCCTACGAAATTACGAGCCGCGTCGCGCGGCGTCTCTACCGCAAGTACATTTGGAAAAACCGCGTCATCCGCTGGGACGATCTCAAGGAAGAACTTCACATTCCGCCGTTTGCGCAGTATCCGTTCCGGAAAGAAAACCTTTAGGCCGTATGGATACCGTTTTCGATCCGTCGCGAAAAAAGTTCGTGGCAAATACTCCGGAGGAAGCGGTTCGGCAAACGGTCGTCGAATGGATCAAGTCCGAACTTTCCGTTCCGGGGCATCTCGTCGAAACGGAATTTGCGCTGCGGAACATCGACAAAAAAAATACGGGCCGGGTCGATATTCTGGTTCACGACTTTCGAAGCGGAAGCGATGTGCGGCACCCGTGGCTTCTCGTCGAATGCAAGCGCCCGGGCGTCGAATCGCCCGAAGCCCTGCAAACCCAGGTAAACCGCTACCTGAAGGTTCTCACGCCGCGGTTCATTATGCTCTCCCTCGGTGACTCGGCCGTCTTTCTCGGACTTTCGGCCGCCGGAAATTCCTACGAGCAAATTCCAAGGCTCCCCCGCTATCCGAAGGCTTAGAATTTTGTCCGGTTCCTCCGAAGAATTTTACCCGGCGCTTTCAAAAGCCCCTTCAAACTTTTTTAATTTTGCGCATAAACCTTGAGCGTTCCTTCAATGGAGATTCGAAATGGATCCTTTGCCTTCGAGCGGCCAGAACTTTGACCTGGACATCCGCGATATTTACAAGAGCTTCGGCCAAAAGGCCGTCCTCCGCGGAATCAACGTTTTTATTCGCGACGGGGAATTCGTGACGCTGCTCGGCCCCTCGGGCTGCGGCAAGACGACGCTTCTCCGAATTATCGCCGGGTTCGAAAAGGCGGACCGGGGCGAAATAGTCCTGAGCGGCAAGGTCATTTCGGGAAAGTCGCCGTCAAAGCGTCCCATCAACACGGTCTTCCAGAACTACGCCCTTTTTCCGCATCTGAATATTTTCAACAATATCGCCTTTGGGCTCAAAAGCCACAAGGTTCCCAAAGAAGAAATTGAACGCCGCGTGAACGAGATGATGAAACTGGTGAACATCTCGGACCTCGCCTACGAAATGCCAGCAACGCTTTCCGGCGGACAAAAGCAGCGGGTCGCGCTTGCGCGCGCCCTGGTGAACAATCCGGACATTCTGCTCCTCGACGAGCCCCTTTCGGCCCTCGACGCGAGCCTCCGCAAAAAATTGCAGGTGGAACTTCGCGAGCTGCAAAAGAAGACCGATACGACGTTCATCCTCGTGACGCACGACCAGGACGAGGCGATTGCCGTAAGCGACCGCATCCTTGTGATGTACGGCGGACACATTGTGCAGGACGGAAGCCCGGAAGACGTGTATGAGCATCCGGTGAACCGCTTTGTCGCAACGTTTATCGGCGAAGCGAACATTCTCGAATGCGAACGGACGGCGGAAAACCGCGCAAAAACAAGTTTCGGTGAGCTGGTTCTCGAAAAGGATCCCGCCTGGGAAATGGACAAAAACGGCGACCGCCGCGGCGGCATTGCCATCCGCATGGAAGACATCCACGTCTGCAAGCCCGACGAGAATTTTCAAAACAACGTTTTCCCGGCCAAGATTCTCGAACGGATTTTCCGCGGGGACTACTGGGAACTTATTGCGGAACTTCCGGGCGAAGGCGCAAACGGAAGTCTCAAACTCCGCGTGATGACGGACCCGGACGAAATCTACGACCCGGGCGACCAGGTGAAACTTTACATGGAACCGCAATATTTGCAAGTTCTGAGCGACTAGGAAATCCATGCAAAAGACCGAAGTTTTTGAAGGGAAGCTCACCACCCGCGCCCACATGCAAAAGACGGGGACCCTCCTCGCGGGACCGGGCATTCTGTGGCTTCTCGTGTTTCTTCTGCTGCCCACGGCATTTCTTCTCGTTCTCGCCTTTGCCAACCGCGGCGCCTACGGAAGCATCGACTGGACGTTTTCCCTCACGAACCTCACGCGGCTTCTCGGGTTCAGTTCGTTCGGATGGTCGCCGGACAATCTTCTCATCCTGTGGCGAAGCGTGAAGATTGCGGTTTTCACAACGGTGCTGTGCATTGCCATCGGGCTTCCCATGGCCTTTTGGATTGCAAACCACAATCGTCCCATGCGGCAGTTTCTCTTTGCGCTCATCATGGTTCCGAGTTGTACGAACCTCGTCATCCGCACGGCCGCCTGGATGATCCTCCTCGGCCCGGACATGTTCCCCGCCAAGGTGGCAAGCTTTTTGGGACTTCTCGCGGACGGGGAGGCTCTCTATCCGGGGAGCTTTGCCGTCTATGTGGGCATGGTCAGCTCCATGCTCCCGTTTGCCGTGCTTCCGCTCTACACAAGCGTCGAAAGGCTCGACTGGGGTATAGTCGAAGCGGCGCGAGACCTTTACGCGGGGCCTCTCCGCACCTTCTACCACGGGATTCTTTCGCAAATGATGCCCGGTATCGTCGCAAGCGTCATCCTTACGCTCGTCCCGAGCCTCGGCATGTATGTGATAAGCGACCTCCTCGGAGCGGGAAAGTATATGCTCATCGGAAACCTCATCCAGCAACAGTTCGGTTCCGCGAGCGACTGGCCGTTCGGAGCGATGCTCGGAATCGTCCTGATTCTTTCGAGCGTCATCAGCCTTTTCATTTTCCAAAAAGTCGGAGGGAAGAACTTTGTCTAAGAGAAAGCTTCCCTTTATAACGGGCGTCATCGCCCTCGTCGGATTCGTTCTTCTATACCTTCCGATGTTCCTTGTCGCGGAGCAGAGCTTTAACGCGAGCCGTCACGGTCAGACTTGGAAGGGCTTTACGCTCGACTGGTATCTGGGCCTTTTCGACAATGCGATGGTCCAGACGACAACCGTCAACACGGTCATTCTCGCCGTCGTGAGCACACTTATCGCGACCCTCCTCGGGACACTCCTCGCCATAGGCCTTCACCGGACGCCCTGGGGACAGAAGATGCGCACGTTCTTTGACATGTCCATCAATGTCCCCGTGGTAACGCCAGACATTCTGATGGCCATCGCCCTCGCCGTCGTCTTTGCGCTGTTCCGTTCATGGACAACCGTTTTCGACCCGGGCATGCTCACCATGACAATAGCCCACGTCACGCTCGAAATCAGCTTTGTCGTCCTGATTGTGCAAAGTCGCCTTTCGGGCATCGGAAAGGAGCAGATAGAGGCGGCACGAGACCTTTACGCTTCGACGGCCGGAGCCTGGTTTCGCGTCATCCTCCCGCAGCTTTCGACGGCAATTGTCTCGGGCGCGCTTCTCGCGTTTACGCTTTCGCTCGACGACTTTATCTTAAGCTTCTTTACGAGCGGTCCCGAATCGCAAACGCTCCCGCTCTACATCTACGGCTCGCTCAAACGCGGCATTTCCCCGCAAATTCACGCGCTTTCCACCATCGTCTTTTCGCTCACCCTTTTTGTAATGCTTCTTCTCGTTCTCCACGGAATACGCAAGGAGCGGAAAATAGAGCGCAAAAAGGCTTGAAAAGCAAACCTGAATTTTTATTTTTGAACCATCACCCCCAAACCCATACAGGTACAAAAATTGAAAAAAATCCTCTCTCTTCTTTCCGCCGCTTCCCTGTTCCTCGCGCTGGGACTTTTTGCCGGTTGTAACGACAAGGAGAAATCCGCCGAAAAGCCGACAAAGGTCACCGTGATGATCTACAGCGAGTACATCGACCCGGAAATGCTCAAGGATTTCCAAGCAAAAACGGGCTTTGAGCTCAAGCTTGAACTCTATGAAGCCCAGGAAGAGATGATAAGCAAGCTCCAAACCGTCGGAACATCCCAATACGACGTGGTCATCGCAAGCGACGTCGTGATTCAGCAAATGATCCACCTCGGGCTCATCGCGCCTATTGACACGAACAAGGTTCCGAACCGCGTAAATGTCGCGCACCAGTTCAAAAACCCGAGCTACGATCCGACGAACGCCTACACGCTCCCCTACCTCTGGGGAACGACCGGCATTCTCTACCGCGATTCGACAATCGATCCGCTGAACGCAAGCTACGCGATGCTCTTTGACGCTTCAAAAACCAAAGGAAAGTTCAGCCTCCTCGAAGAGAGCCGTTCGATGCTCTCGATGGCGCTCCAGGCCAAGGGCTTTGACGCGAATAGCACAAACAGGGACGAAATCAACCAGGCGGTCGAATACATTCTCCAGGCGAAGAAAGATCCTCACTTCCTCGGATTTGACGGGTCTGTCGGCGGCAAGGACAAGGTTCTCTCCAAAATGGACTGGGCGGCAATCGTTTTCAACGGCGAAGCGATGGCCGCCATCGACGAGGATTCGACGCTCCGGTTTGCGATTCCCGTCGAAGGTTCCTTTATGTGGGTCGATGCCATGACGCTTTCGAGCAAGGCGCCGAACCCGGAAGGCGCCTATGCCTTTATGAACTACATTCTCGACGCAAAGATCGGTGCACAGCTCGCCAAGTACATCAACTATGCGACACCGAACAAGGCCTCGATTGAAGTTCTCGACAAGGACTTTACCGAAAACCGCGTCATCAACCCGACCGAAGCGGAAATCAAGCGGATGGTCTTTTTAAAGGACCCGGGAGACGCCGCGCGCCTCTTTGACGAAGCCTGGACCATCGTCAAGACCCGCTAAACATTCCAAAGATTTTCGCCATGCAAAAGAACCGTTTCGAACTCATCAAGACTTCCGAAAAGTCCAAGGCCCGGCTTGGAAAAATCCACACGGGCCACGGCGTCATCACGACGCCCATCTTTATGCCGGTCGGAACCCAGGCGACGGTCAAGGCCATGACGCCCCGCGACCTCGAAGAAGCGCATGCGGAAATCATCCTCGGCAACACCTACCATCTCTACCTTCGCCCCGGAACGGGACTCATCCGCGACGCGGGCGGTCTTCACCGCTTCATGAACTGGCACGGTCCCATTCTCACGGACAGCGGCGGATTTCAGGTGTGGAGCCTCAAGGACCTTCGAAAAATCAAAAAGGAAGGTATCGAGTTTAGAAGCAACATCGACGGTTCCAAGCACTTTTTTTCGCCGGAAAGCGTCATGAACGCGGAGCGCGAAATCGGAGCGGACATCATCATGGCGCTCGACGAATGCACGCCCTACCCGAGCACGCACGAAGAAGCGGAAAAATCGCTAAACTACACGCTCCACTGGACGCGCCGCGCCAAGGAATATCTCGAAAAACATCCCCCGCTTTTCGGCTACGACCAAAGCTTTTTCGGCATCGTACAGGGCGGCATGCACAAGGAGCTCCGCAAAAAGGCCATCGAGGAAATCCAAAAAATTTCACCGGACGGCTATGCGCTCGGAGGACTTTCTGTCGGGGAACCCGCCGAAACCATGTACGAAATCGCCGATTTTTGCACGGACTACCTTCCAAAGGAAAGCCCGCGCTACGTGATGGGCGTAGGCACTCCGTGGAACCTTCTCGAGCTCATCCTCCGCGGAATCGACATGTGCGACTGCGTCATGCCCACACGCAACGCCCGCAACGGAATGCTCTTTACCAGCGAGGGCGTTTTGCACTACAAGGCGGGCCGCTACGCCAAGTCCCTGGACCTGCCTCCCGATCCGCACTGCGACTGCTACACGTGCCGAAACTTCAGCCTGGCCTATTTGCGCCATCTTTTCCACACGGGAGAAATTCTCGCCATGACGCTTTCGAGCATTCACAACGTGCATTTTTATCTCAAGCTCATGCGCGACGCCAAGGCGCACATCGCGGACGACACCTACGAAGAATGGGCGAAAGAACAAATCGTCCGATTGCAAAAAATCTGCGACTGAAAAATTTTAAGGGAACCTCTAAAAATTGCTTTGGTTAAGAAAATTTGAGTGAGACCAAGCGATGGCTGGAATGACTGCCAGCGCGAAGTGTCGCAACCAAATTTTTGAAAATGAATTTTTAGAGGTGACCTTTAAGGGAGGGACTTGCCGCTGTCCGCAATCCACGCGCGGACGGCCTTTTCTTCTTCTTCGGCCAAAAGGCGCTTCTTGTCCTTTTTCTTGTAATCTTCCTTGTGCGGCAAAAGCCCGAAGTTGAAGTTCATCGGCTGAAAGTTCTCGTTCGGAGAGACCAGCTGGTGTAAAAGCGAGCGGATACAGCTTTCCGGAGGAAGCTCGGCCGGCTTTCCGTGAAGGAGCGTATTCGAAAGGTTCCACGCCGCATACCACCCCGTCGCAATCGCCTCCGTATAGCCTTCGGCTCCCGTTATCTGGCCAGCGAACCACGTCGGAGGAAGCCCTGCGGCGCTTTCCACATCGGGCTTCAGGCGAAGCGTCTCGTCAAGAAGCTTCGGACTTTCGATGAACGTGTTGCGGTGCATCGCCCCGAGCCGCGCAAACCGCGCATTTTTAAGTGCGGGCACCAGCGTAAAAATTTCCTTCTGGGTGCCGTAACGGAGCCGCGTCTGAAAACCGACCATGTTAAAAAGAGTCTTTTCACGATTCTCGGCCCGAAGCTGGATAACCGCATACCATTTTTTCCCGTTGTTCCCGAGCCCGAGCCCCACGGGGCGCATCGGCCCGAACCGGAGCGTATTTTCTCCGCGGTGAGCCATTTCCTCGACGGGCAGACACCCTTCAAAAAGTTCCTTTTTTTCGAACGGACGCGGCTCGACGGATTCCGCTTCCCGAAGCCTGCGTACAAATTCGTCGTAGGTTTCCTTGTCGAGCGGGCAGTTGATGAAGTCCGCGGTTTCGCCCTTTTCCCAGCGGTTGCGGTAAAAAGCGTAATTCATGTCGATGGAATCCGTCTCCACGACCGGTGCAATGGCGTCAAAGAAGTGCAGCCTGGAGCCGCCGAGCTTTGAAAAGATGTCGTTTGCAAGAGCGTCGCTTGCAAGAGGCCCCGCTGCAACGATCGTCGGAAGATCCCCGGCGAGGGTCGTCACCTCTTCGCGAAAGAGGCGGATCCGGTCGGCGGACCGAATTTCGCTTTCCACAAAATCGCTGAAAAGTTCCCGATTGACGGTGAGGGATTCTCCAGCAGGAACCCGCGCCTTGTCCGCGGAGCGAAGCAGAAAACTGCCGAGCATCCGCAGCTCGCGCTTCAAAAGTCCGTGGGCCGATGTCGGCTCCATTCCCTTGAAACTGTTCGAGCAAACGAGCTGCGCAAGACTCCCGTCCCGGTGAGCGGGCGTCATTCGGACGGGACGCATTTCGTAAAGATCCACGTCAAAACCGCGCGAAGCGAGCTGCAACGCCGCTTCGCAGCCGGCAAGGCCCGCACCTATCACCCGGACGCGCATCAGCTGACCTTCACCGACTGAAAACACTGGATATTTCGCGCCCACATTTTTGAAAGGGACGAAAGCATCCGATCGGGCGGAACCGCCTGGGACGACGTTTCGAGAAATTCGTCCAGAATGTTCTCGCACTGCACTTCGCTCACCATCCCGAACAGGACCGCTTCCACAAATTCGCTGTGCACGGAACCCGAGAAAATCTTTTCCTCGAACTCCTGCAAGGAACGCGGCTGAACGCGCGACGGCTTGTGGCAAAGGAGGTTTTCCATTGTCCAAAAACTCACCGCGCTCGACATTTCCGCAGAAAGGGAGGTTTCGCTTAATTTGTGTTTAAAACGGTCCCAATCCTTGACGCTCACCTTCCGGTTTCCCTTGCGGAAAGCCTGTTTCAAAAAATCAAGGACAACGAGATACGCTTCTTTTGAAGAAACATCCTGGACGCTTTTCGAATTCATCGGATCCTTAGTGGCGGAAGTGGCGCATTCCGGTAAAGACCATCGCAATGCCGAACTTGTCCGCGGCCTCGATGGAAAGATCGTCCTTCTTGGAGCCGCCCGGCTGCACAATGTAGCGAACGCCCGCATCGTGGGCAGCTTCGACGTTGTCCGGGAACGGGAAGAACGCGTCGGAACCCATCACGACCTCGCCAAAGACCTTGCGAATTTTCTCGTCAAGCGTTTCGCCGTTTTCGAGCTTCATATAGTCGTTCGACGGATCTTCCACCATCATCTTCACGTTGTCACGGACGCGCGGCTGGCAAAGGCGCAAGTTGGAATCGATGCGGTTCGGCTGTCCCGGCCCAAGGCCAATCACCTGAAAACGCCCGGGCTTGTATTCGTAGCCCATCACAATGGCATTCGACTTTGTGTACTTGGTAATAATCCACGTAAACTTTGCAAGGGCGAGCTTGTTCTCGGGGAACTTCGCCTGCGTCACCGTTTCGAACTTTTCGAAAAGATCCACGTCGCGGTCCTGCACGAGCATGCCGCCGATAATGTGCTTGTAAACCTTGCAAGCCTTGGGCTTTTCAATTTTCCCGACTTCGAGAAGGCGAATGTCCTTGCTCTTGTTCTTCAAAAATTCAAGAGCGTCGTCGTCAAAGGACGGAGCGAGCAGAATCTCGACAAAGCGTCCCTTCAAAAGCTGGGCCGTCTTCAAATCGACCCGCTTGCTCGAAGCAATGACAGACCCGAAAGCCGACACCGGATCGCCTGCCCACGCCGCGGCAAAAGCCTCGTCAAGAGTTTCGCCCGTCGCCATGCCGCAAGGGTTCATATGCTTGATGATGACAATCGCCGGAACGTCCGAAAACTCGCGGATGATTTCGAGAGCCGCATCCGCATCGACGATGTTGTTGTACGAAAGTTCCTTTCCGTGAAGCTGCTTTGCCGTCGCAAGGCTCGCCTCGGAGACACCGGGATCCTTGTAAAATACAGCGCTCTGGTGGGAATTTTCGCCATAGCGCAGCGGAGTCGGATCGTTGAATTTGAGAATCAGTTCTTCGGACATATATAACCTCTACTTGGTAGTGCAAAATATAGAAAATCCCGGGCGAAAGCCCGGGATTCGGAAGCATTTCCGCAAACTATTTCAGGTTCCGAATCTCCTCGACCGAAAGGCCCGTCTGCTTCGAAATGACATCCAGCGGAACTCCGGCATTGCGAAATCCCAAGGCGATTTTGGCGACACGCTTTACGGCAATGCCTTCGGCCATATCCTTTGCCATATCCTTTGCCATATCCTTTGCCATATTCTTCGCCATGCCTTTCGCCATATCGTTGGCCATGCCCTTTGCCATGTCCTTCGCCATTTTGAAGGCCCTTTCCGCAGCGCAGATTTCAAAGTAATTTTCTTCCATGATATTGTTCTCCTGATCCGAAAGAAGATCCGAATCTACCCGAAGCACCTCTATTCGCTTGAGCGCATCCGAAAAGACGCCGTCCCTGAATTCCGGAAGCTCCGCGTTCGAACCTGCATTCGCAAGAATGTAGAGCCATTCGTCCTCGGCGTTTTTCAACTCGGAAACAGTCTTTCGGAATTTCGAAAGCTCTATCACAATATACCTATTTTTCTCATCGACCGGTCGGACGACCCCATGCGAAATCGCATTTTTGCTGTAAACGCTCCACTCGTCCCGATACTCCGGAAAGTTTTTCAGCTCGTCGAGCAAGAAGTCGCAAATCCAAATGGAATAGACGGCAGGAAGCGCATACCGATAAGCATTCCGTTCGGTGGGCGACGGTTTCGAAAGTTCATGGTTCCGGTCAAACTCGTTCTTTGAATCGATGAGCATTACCGCGTTATAAAGAAGCATCCGGTCAACGTAATTTTCTCCGCGGCTCTTTTGCATTTCGATGTCGATGCATCGACCGTCCATTGTTTTGGCGTGGATGTCGAACCGCACACGAAAAGGATCGGGCACACGGAATTCCGAAAGGCTTTCCGTCTGAAACCGAAGGCTCTTGATGCGGTCAAGACCTTCAAAATGGAGCGTCGCGTTTAAAAAGCTGATGAGAGCGTCTTCCCGTCCAAGAAGAGCGAGAAACGCCGGATTGTATCGGGGGTCGAGGTATGTCGAGCCCTTGAAGTAATCACGTGGATTGTGTGGCATGATTTTCCGTTTGCGAAATGCGCCTTCGCGATGCGGACGAAAAAAATCTTCCGTCTATCGTACAACGTTTTTTTCGGAAATTTTTCCACGGTGAAATAAAATTTTACAAGGAACCTCCAAAAATTGCTTTGGAGGGGAAAATGCAACCAAATTTTGAAAAATTGAATTTTTAGAGGTGACCACAATGCAAAACAAAAATCCCGGGCGAAAGCCCGGGATTCAAAACCTGAACGTGAAAAGAAGCGGATTACTTTTGGACGATGCGGCGGAATCCGCGCGTTTCCTTGTATTCGGTGCGCTTGTATTCGCCGTCCATTGCCGTTTGGTCGCCGCCGATGTTCACGCAATGCTTTTGCGGATATTCCACCAGGGAAACCTGATAGATGTAGGCACCCGTGCCGAGCTTTCGACCGTCCTTTGCCACCGGGTAGGTCTTGACACTTGCCACAATGCTTCCCGTCTGATCGGCAGGCTTTGCCAAACATTCCTCATCGCTTGTGACGTTCGAATTCGTAATGGCGTTAAACTGGGCCGTGCTGAGTTCCTGGCTGTATTGGTTCACAAAGTGTCCCAGATGGTCAAAGACGCGAACCGTGACGCGGAACGCCTGGTCGGTCACAAACGAGAAGCTCACGCAGTTTTCGACGCCGCCAACCGTTGCGCAGCGGGCGTTATCGACCGTTCCCGTGGCGCCGGAAGAGCCCTTGGTCTTGGAGTTGAGAACCACCTGACCGGCCACGGCAGCGTCACCGCCC
>CAVBPX010000071.1:0-11702 GCA_963597395.1 Eggerthellaceae bacterium
TTCGCAAAACTCAAATCTAAGCTCTCAGTTCTAAGTTCTGATTACAGATCCTGCCTGTCGGCAGACAGGTCGTTTCGCTGCGCTACACTCCAGGATGACGGTGCAACGAAAAACGGTCTCCCTTTTAAGGGAAACCGGGTTGGAGAAATGGAGAAATTAGTAATTACCAGTCTGTTGTACATTTCAGATCTGAAGGAGCGTTGTCATCCACACAGAAGCTGGCGACACTTCCACTTCCCGGATTACTAATCGTAGCCTGCGTATTATACGCATTTGCAACAAAAGATGTCCCATTAAACACACCAACGGTAAGAGCACTTGTACTTGCCGTAGCAAATGTACATCTAAATACGCTACCTCCAGCCAAGGTTACATTATAGCACTTTCCAGCCGTGAAAGGAACATACTCGCCATATTTAACCGTCACTTCTATATTCGCATTTTCCGCATACGTCACGTCAAAAGTACACGCAGCCGAAGTCCCGGACCTGTTTGTCACCGTAAACGTGTAGGATTTTGACCCTGCCGAAGATTCCCCGGTAATGGCTGCCAATGTACCAGCCCCCGTATAGCTATAATCCGAAACGCCGACACTACCGGAACTGGCTCCGGAAATTGTATAGTTACAGCCCTGATTGCAGTTAGAAACACTCGACGATACTTTCACTGAAGCATTCACCGATTTTTCGCCATCGACGCTTGGACACGCCGTGATTTCCGGAGCTAGGTAATTCACTGTAAAGTTACAGGCGGATTTCCCGACGGAATTTTTCACTTCCAGTTCATATCCCGCGGAACTTTGAACATCCGTAGCACCAGTAAACGAAATTTGCCCGGAGGTATAATTGGAACCGGAAGCCACATCCAGACCGGACTTTCGAACGGTATAGGAGCAACCGGAAGCACATCCTGCAACATTGGCATTTACCGAAACAGATTCTCCTGGTTCCACACTAATCTGGGAAGTCGGGCATTCCACCGTCGGAGCGACTTCGGAAACGGTCACTTTTTGTGAACAGGTGGCAGCCACATTATCACAGGTACAACTTAACTTCAACTCTTTAACGCCCAACGATGTCGGAGTTCTTGTGACAGAGCCCGGATTAAAATTCCCTTCCGTTGTTTCCCCGTCGTAGAAAGAACAACTCCAACAGTTCGTATTCTTCTGGGATGTAAACGTGTAAGAATCGCCAAATCCGATTTCCGTTTTATCAACGGAACAGGAAAGGGCTGATTTAATTTGAATTGAAGAGCTGCAAATTTCCTGTCCATTATAACGAACGGAATAGGTGTGGGATCCTAACGACAATTTTCCAAGATCAACCATTGTCCAATTTGAATTTGAATTCAATTCAGTCGAGCTTTGGACATCTGAACCTCTGTAAATTACAATTGAATACTTGTCATTTACATTGACATTATTTTTTACGCCAAAATAAAAACTAGAGGTTTCAAAAGGTTCGCCTGTGTAAATTTCCCAATTATGCGATGTAATTCCGCATGTAACGCTGAGCGCACTTTCAACGCTCGAACTGCTCGCCACAACCTCTTCCGAGCTGCTGCTCGATTCCGGCTCGCTCGAAGAGCTGGACTTCGCCTCGGTCACGGTAAAGGTTTCGGAGCATCCGTCAAACGGGTATTCCGCGGAGGTCGCGGGTTCGGAAGATTCCACCGTAATCTTGTAGGTTCCCGGGTCCCACGGATTTGTCGCCGTATTTTCACCGAAATCGCCGCTAAAGTTTCCAGTTCCGGTTTTTGAAACCACTCCGTTGTCCGAAGTAATTTTCCAAGCGCAGCCGCCCGCGGGGCATCCGCTGAACGTCACGCTGAACTGCGGAAGTCCATTTCCGGAACGAACCTCGGTGCCGCTGAGGCTGCACGTCGCCGAAATCTTCCCAATCGTTTGAGGATCTACCGAGCAGTCCTTTTCAAGCGTCGAGCTTCCGCCGTTTCCGCTGAGCGAAAGATGGAACGCGTAGGACTTTCCCTGATTGTACTGATAAGGATTCGCGTCATCCGCAAAGTTGAGCTTTGCCGTCGTGCCGTCAAAAAGGCAGTTGTCCGCCGTCCCGATGTTGCACTGCGCCGAAAGGTTCTTGCTGTTTCCATCGACCGTACGCGTCATCGTAAACGATTCGATCTTGTCCGTATTCGAGACGTCCGCTTCAATCGCCCATATTTTGCCGCTCTTGTATGTGGCGCGGCACGCCGAAAGTGAAATGGCGTTGGCGCATTCCGTCGAAAGAGCGGAGAGGCGAACGGCCGCTCCGTTGTTTTTGTAATAAACGCCCGTCACGTTTTCGGGGTCAAATCCCGCATCCGCGTTTGCCGCCATTTCCGGCACAATGTCAAACTCGGAAGTTCCAACACGAAGCACGCGCACCGACTGGCTGTAGTAAAGACTTCCGTTGCCGTCCTTGCTTCCAAAATAAACTTCGAAATCCACGGGGTCGGTTGAGACCTCTTCCAGTTTCACTTTCAGTTTTGCGTTCCGCACGTTCGTGGGAGATTCAAGCACCTTGGCAGTCCCTTCCGCGCCCGAAGGAATTTCACTAACCGCCGAAAGCAAATCCTCGTGGTTCGAGCATTCCGTAAACTTACCGGTCCAGAACTTTCCGCAATTGGCCGTGTCGCTGTTCCAAAGGCTTTCGGTCGCCGTCTCGCCGTAACAGTCGAGGTTCGCAAAGGCGGTCTTTACCCAGCTCGTTCCGCTCGCATAGCCGTGCGCACCGGCGCCGCTTTCGTCAAAGGTGTAGCTGTCCCCGCAAGACGTCCTGGAAGTTTCGCTTCCGCCGCATGCGTCAGACCCCTGGTAAGAATACCTTTCCGAGCAATTCTTGGAACTGTACCAAGCCGAATGCCCCACCCAGGGCTTTACGCTCTTTCCCGTGGGCACAAAGCCGTCTTCCGCCACGGCACTAAACGAGCATTTGAGCGTCGGGTAGGTATCGTGGCATTCCGAAGCGTAGTCGCTGCTCTGCCACCCGATGCCGTAAAGGCGCACCTTTTCGCTTGCAAGCGAAAATCCGACGTATTCGTGGTCCCGCGTCGAGAGCTTCAAATAATCGCTTCCGGAAAGAGCGAACGAAGCCGAATATCCGACGGGCGAACCGTAATAGCTTTGCGTGTAGGCCGTCACCACCAACGAATCCACGATCTCCCCCGCTCCCTGCTTCATTTTCGCCTCGACCATCACCATCGCGTTCGACGAAACCGAGACCGTCGAATAACCTCCGAGAAGTTCCTTCGATTCGCACTGGTTTCCGATGCAATAGGTCGCTTCCAGGTTTCCGCTCTTGTTCGCATACACGTTGAGCATCAGGTATTCCGAAGCGTCCTTTGTCGCGCGTAAAAGAAGTCCCGACTTGCGAATTTCGTTTTCGGTCTTGTCGTGGCTCGAAGTTTCGCGAGGCACCTGCATCAGCGCCTTGAGCGTGCCGTAAAGGCCCGCGTTCACGGAACTCATCACCACAATCGGGTCGTCCTTTGCGCTTTTCGGAACCGAGAGGTAGCCGTTATCGAGCGTAAGGGAGGTCATTGCGCCCGTAATAAAGAGCCATTTGGCGTTGGAATTTGTGCCGCCATAGCTTGCGACGCAATATTCCTCGTCTGCATTTGCCGATCCGCAAAGAAGGTCCTGGTGCGTAAACTCGTCAAAGAAGCAATGCTTGTCCGTTTCCCCGAAGTGCGCCATCATCGTGTATTCGGATTCCTGGATGGTAAACGCCGGGAACGTCGTACTCGAAAGGATATCCGTCGGGCAGTTTCCGCTAGCGTTTTCGCACTTCCAGTAATTGAAGTTGTCATGATCGTTCGAGCTTGTGTCGAGCGCAAGCGTCACATAGTCGCCGTAAAAGACGTCTATTTTGCACGTATGATCGCTTGAATTTCCATAGTCGCAATAGGACTCCTTCGTTCCCGAAGTGCTCCGCTCGATGCGCACGTTGATTTTCGGGTTCTTTCCGCCCACGTCGCCCATAAACCCGACGGTGAGCGTCTGCTTTTTCGCATAGATGCCGGCACGAAGCTGGTAGGTATTTTCTTCACTCATCTCCTCGAGCTTATAGGAGTTGTTTTCTGTCGGTATGATGACGACGCAGCCCGATTTTTCGTTTCCCTTTTCAAAAGAAACTTCTCCCGTTCCACCCACAATACAATTCCACTGCTCATTTTTCGTCACCGGGGAGCATGCAACGCCCGAGGCAATGGTCACCCATTCCGTAGTTCCCCCTTCACAATTTCCTTTGGGCCAGCCATCCAAATCTTCGTCCGGGCACACCGAAGGATTTTCATCGCAATAGGTTTTAAGTTCTGAAGTGCTGACTTTATCGCGCGTAACGGTAATGCCGCTCTGGATATGGATTTCCGACATGGAAGGCGCGCCTATCTGGTAGCCCGAACCCGCGTCGAGATAGACGACAAAAGTTCCCGAAGAGGCTCCCGAAGTCGTCACCGTAAAGAGCGTCACTACGGATTCTTCCGCCGCGGAAAGCGTCATGCTGCACTTGCCGGACGTGACGGAACATCCGCCGACGCTGTTAATGTTCCAGCCCGCGGATTCCGCGCCCGACCACGAATAGTTGAGCGTGATGTCGCTCGTGTGCTTGGGAACGACCACGTTGATGGAATCCACCGGAACGGTCTGCGTCGCGGCAATTTCCTGCGAGGACTTTTGAAAATAGACGGTGGGAGCGTCGCCCGATTCGCTTCCGATAACGACCCAGAAAGGAACGTCCTCATAGTTTGCGGCGCTCGTTTTGCACGTATAGACGCCCTGGGTAAGCGCACCGGTCGTTGCGCTGTAAAGCGACCCGCTCACGTTTAGCGAGGCGTCCGAACTTGCGCACGAACTGACGCGCACATCCGACTTCTTGACGTTTGCCCCGGCGAGGCCCAAAACGTTGTAATAGTCTTCCAGTTTTCCGGCAGGGTCCGAGGGCAGGTAAATGACGCGCGGCAGCACAATATAGGATCCGTTAAGCCGCGTCGTATCGCCCGAAAGCGTCACCTTTTCCTTGTTCTCGTATTGCGTTTCGAGCGAAACGCCGAGCTGCGGCGCCATCGAAATGTAATGCGGATCCGTTCCGCCGTAATTGACGCTGCTCGAAGAAGTTCCGGAAGAACCGCCCGTAGATGTCGAACCGCCCGAAGAGCAAGAACCCGTATTGTCATTGTCGCAAAGAATCGCCGCCTCGGCCAGGGCATCCGTCAATGCGGAATTGTAGGTTGCGGAAATCGTATTTACGGATTTCATATTGTGGCAATCGGACAGGAACATCGATCCCGTAATAGCCGGGAAATCGCTCGTGCTCTGGGCATTGTATTCCATATCCCCTTCGCTAAAGATAAAGTAATTGCGATGTTCGGCAACACTTGTAATAGCCAATGACCCACCCTGCTTCAAATAAATAATGACTCGGGCATCCGCCGTAGTCGGCGGCAGGGTAAAGGTGCCATAATTGTCCAAAATAATGATATAGTTTTTCGACAGCGTTTCGGACCCGAGATTTTGCAACTGGTTATTGCTGCCGTCCAATTCGATTAAGAGCCATTCGCCTTCATAAAGCTCGTCCGAGTTTCTGGCGGCATCATAACATTGTTCTAACAAGCTCCAGCGAGAAATGGAATTTCCGGTATTCCAAAGGCTCGATCCGGATTTGCTCATCGCAGTTCCCGTACAGGCACCCTGCGCGGAAGAACTGTGCAAATACTGATCGGTCAACAAATTCTTGTTGAACTGAATCGGATCCTTGATATGAGCACCCTTACAATTGCCGTCCGGAGTATCATCAATCGATTCCGCATACTCCTGCAAACGATTGGCACCCCAGCCCGAAGTATCCGGCATCATCGACACATAGTCACCTTCCACCTCGACAAAAACCTCTTCACGATTTACAAGGCTTGTAGGAATTGTACATTTCCAGCGACTTTCCTGTTTGCCGGAGACCCAAATAAGTTCAGGAACACATCCAACCGGGACATTATTAATCCAATTCTGCCAATAAAATGCGGCATTGGACCAAAAATAGGCATTGCTAAAATCGCCGGTCGGAGCGCAATAAATGCTATTGCAGAAAGTATTCGGCGCAAGCCCGGAATAGGAGGCATCCGTTCCATACTTGGTTCTATAATAAAGCGCACCCGGATTCGTCGCCGCCGTGGAAACATAATTATTTGTCCAGTGCGTATAGGTTGAAGCAATTTGGGAATTTGCATCCGTTACCCGATACAGTGGCGTTCCGGAATAGACTTTCTTTTGGGACGACCCAAGAATAAAGCGGGACGCGGACTCATAACCGATGTGCCAACCATCCGAATTAATTCCGTTTTCCAAAAAAACGTTTCCCTTGATATTAAACTTGTAAGGGATCGAGCCCACTCCCGAAAATTCGGAATAGGTCGGAAATTTCAACTGTGCCTTATTGATCACAAAGTTTCCGTCAACGTCATACTCGTTTTTGGACGTATGCTGGGGCGTAATAACATCCCCATTCGAAGTCAGGTTCCCTTTTACATGAAATTTGGCTCCATATCCGGTGTTGCACTGTGCATTGCCATCTGCGCCTTTCCCCGAAAAATCGATACCCTTTTCCACATAGAGTGAACCGTCATACTCCATTGTTCCGTTGACATACAGTTTTTCCTTGACATAGGTATCCTTGCTCACGTTCAAATTTGTACAGCTGTAAAGATTTCCGTTCACATAAAGATTGTTAATCCGCGTCGTATTCGAGTTGACGTTTAAATCGCCCGTCACAACCATCTTGTCCGTAGAACTGACCTTTGTATTAAATTTTGTATCGCCATTAATAACGGAAGAGCTGACATCCAGACTGATTCCGTTCGCAGCCCCGCCAAAAAACGCCTCCTTAAAATCGACGTTCGCTTCTTTTTTGCTCGGTATCTTCACCTGGTAAAGCCCATCCACGTTCAAAATGGCAATTTCACTGTGCTTCGCCTCGCCGTTTCGCGCTTCGCCTTCCGAAAGAATCTTTAGTTTGTATGTAGCGCTTTCGGTGTTTACGCCCGTCAGCCACACATTGTACTTTTGCCCGGCCCGCTGCAGCGGACGGAGCTGCTTGTCGATGTTTACCGGCACCTTTCCGCCGTCAAAATACTGCTTAATGAGCGCACCGGCATCGTTTGCGTTCCACGCTATCCACGACCGCGCGTTTTCGATGCCCGCCACCGCGCTCTGGTAGGCTTCCCGTTGCAGCATCCGCGAACCCGACGAACGGCTTTCGGAAGTAATCCACTTATACGTCGCCGTCGCGGCAATGGTCGCAATCATCATAAAGAGCAAAACGACAATCAGGGAGACGCCGGACTTCGCCTTTTGCGCATTCAAAAAATCTTTTTTCATCGTACGCTCCTTTAGTCGGACGGTCCGTTGCTCGGAATCGGAACGACGAGGGTCGCGTTCCCGGTCTCGCCTCTCCGTTTAAGCACCAGGGAAAGCCGCATCGCCTTGATCCGCTGCTTGAGAAACTTCTTGTTTTCCACCTTGCCGTCAAAGCCTTCCTCGAACCGGTTCCGGTTTGCCATTTTCCGAATCTTAAAGTTCTCGATGGTCAGGTTTCCGAGCGAAACCAGCGGCGAATAAAACACAAACGTAAAGGCGATGCACGCATTTTTAAGCGTATCGGGCACCGTAAAGCGGATGGAATGATGGCCATCGGGCGCAGCGGCACCCGTCGCAAGGGGCGGGTAAAAGAGAAAGTCATCGACCAGAGGCACACCGTTCTTTTTGGGAATGTCGCCCGTCGAAGTGCTGCGGAATCCGACCGAAAAGTGATCCGTCCCCGGCACAAAGGTCAAAATTTTGTCCTCTTCACTCGTCGCGGCCGGAATCTTGAAGGAAATTTCGTATTCCTGTTCGGGAAGGTAAACGATGTCCGTCCCGTCGCCCTTTTTAAGGCCGTAGTTTTCGCAATTGTTCCGCCACGCGTCCGACACCTGCGCCGCGCTTTCGTTCTTTATCACAAAGACCTGGTTTACGCGGATATCGCTCTTGACCGTATGCTCCTCGTCGTAGTTGGAATAGAAGCCCGAAATGGTCTGGGATTCTCCGCCCTCGTTTCGTTCGCCGCTCGCGTTCGTCACCTGTACGGACTCGTAATCCGTCTCGCCGACAAAACGCGGAACGAACCGGAATTCGTCCCCGTTCGGCGGAAAAATCTGTTCGTCCGAAAAGTCGTCCAGATCCTCGTCCGGATTCGGCACGGCCGGGAGCGCAATAAACCCGACCGAATCCGCTTCGGTCATCTCGACCGGCGTGCCATCGCTTCCCACGTCCGCGCACGGATCGTCCGACGCGACCGAAAGCCCGCTCCGCTTCGAAAGCAGCCTGCAGGCGCGCATCAGCTTGCCATTTTCCACATACCAGCGGACTTCCTCCACCGCCGCATAGTGCCCGCTCGCGTCATAGCGCATCCGCCGAAACACGAGGCTGTCGTTTCCGTCGGATTTTTTCGAAACAAAAAACGAGGAGGAATCCTTTTTGGAATCGTCCGAATTCTTCGGGTCCATATAGACCTTTTCGTTCACCTCGCTAAACTTGTCTCCATACGATTCGCCGCTTTCCGCGACCCCAGCTTCTTTTGAGCTCTTGGCCCCCATCTGCGAAACGTCGTCCTTAAAAAGGTTCGCCACGTTTTCCGCCTCGGCGGTCGCCTTCAGCATGTTCTGCGTGCGCACGCGAAACTTGGTACTGTTCGAGAACGCCTGCCCCGCGACCAGCACGACAATCCCCACAATCGCCATATAGACGACGAGCTCCATCAGTGTAAATCCGCTCTTCTTCATCGGACTATCCTCGAAACGCTAATGGACTGGGTAGAACTTTTGAACGGCCAGGAAACGGTGACGTCGAGCCTTTTGGCAAACACGTGCGAAACCGTATCGTAGGCGGAAGCGGACTTCGACTTGAACGTCGAATCGGGCGAAAGTACAACCTGCGCGGAATAGTTCACCGTCATGTCGTGCTGCACAACTCCCGGCTGTCCCTTCCACGTGCGCGAAATCTGCGGAATGGAAATGGTGTCCTTTTTCGAAAGCGTCGCAATTCCCACGCGCGAAAGCGAATCGATGACCTGTTGCGCGACTTCGACCGCACCGTCCCGTCCGCGAATCCGGAGCAGCGTGTCGCGGTTTCCGGACTGCAAATTGTTGACGGCCACATACAAAAAGCCGAGCACGGCGATAGCCACCAGCACTTCCATAATGCCGAAACCCTTCTTTGCGTTTTTCAAAAGAGAGTGTTTCATGAGCGCGCCTACAGTCCTTCCCACGAAGAAGGTCCGCCCTTCATCGGGGTTAACGAATTTCTATCCTTGAACTTGACCGCCGCGCCATACAGGTCGTCGTTCCCGTATTGCGCCACAAAGTAGCCCGCGCGCGGCGTTGCCGAAAGCCCGAACTTCGGAATGAATTCGGCTCCGGTCGAAAGCCAATTCGAGCCGTCAAGACCGTTTACCGACCCGGCCGTAAGCGTCATCCGGACCACAAGTTCCATGCTGTCCATCGCCGCGGACTTCCCGGCGTCGGCGCACTTGGAGCGATACATGTAAAGCCATCTGGAATTTTTGCCTTGGACGCACAGCGTATCGTTCATCTGCCGCGCCCTGTTCGCCGCGGTCTCGAGGAAAGCGGACATGTTGTAGGCGGCGTCCTTCGTGCGGCTGTTCGCCAGTGCGCCGCTCATTCCGCCGTAACCGAGCGCGGAAAGAACCCCGATGATCGACACGACCGTCAGGACTTCGACAAGCGTATAGCCGGATTTAAAACGAGCACAGTTCTTCACATCTATAAATCTATACTATTTACGGAATTTGCGTAAACAAAAGAATACAAATGGACGGGGAAAAGCCCGTAAATTTCCATTACGAAGCGAAAGATTCCCGGATTTTTTCAATTTCCTCGGCAAATTCCGCATTTTGGCGCATCTCGCGCTTGACGGCCGATATGTTAGCAATCACAGTGGAATAGTCCCTTCCAAAGTGATACCCGATGTTCTTGTCGGTCTCCTTCGTCAACATCCTGCAAAAATACATGGCGACCTTCCGCGGAACGGAAATGCTCTTGACGCGGGAACTCGCCCGCAGCGATTCGACGGGAACCTTGTAGGCGAACGCGACGAGTTCCTTGATGGACTCGATGGTGAGAACGGGCTTTTCCGGGGATTCGCTTTCGACGGGAGCCTCGCAGGAGCGGCAAAGATCCTTGAACGTTTCGAGCGTGAGGTTGACGCCAAGCAGGTCGTGGTAGGCAAAAAGCTTTGTGACGACGCCTTCAATTTCCCGGACGTTTCCGCGCTGGTGTCTCGCGACCCAGTCAAAAATGCGTTCGCGTTCATCGGCGGGAATCTGGAGCGCTGCCGCCTTTTTCCGCAAAATCTTGACGCGCGTGAGAAGGTCCGGAATATTGACCGCAATGCTATTGCAGTCGAACCGCGTAAATCCCTCGTAGAGGTTCGGAATTTCGGACGGTCTCCGGTCGGCGCAAAAAACGGTGGGCTTTTTTCCCGCGGAGCGCTTCTGGAGCACGTCGAACAGGGCCTTTTCCGTCGCCCCGCGCCCCATCCCGGCAAGCACCTGGATGTCGTCAATCAAAAGCAGCGAAGGCTCCTCGTAGGTATGCCTCAATGCAGAAACGGCATCGGCCCGGTCTTCGCGGGATGTCGCCTTCTGGGTCTTCATAAAGTCCTTGAGAAAACGCTCGGCGGTGCGGAACACGACGCGTTCCGCCGTGCTGTAGGTAATCGCGTAGCGGCCAATCGACTGCAACAGGTGCGTTTTTCCGACGCCCGGTCCGCCGTAAAGGAAGAAGGGGTTCATCGAGCAATCGGAAGGATTCTCGGCAATGGAACGGCACATTTCGAGAGCGATTCGGTTGGACTCGCCCTCGACAAAGCTGTCAAAGGAGTACGACGGGTAAAAGGATGCGAGCGTTTCGGCGTTCTCGGCTATCCGGAGCTTTTCCGCACGGCTGATTTGGGAAGGCCGCGGAGCGGGAGCGTCCCGCACGACGGCGTCCGAAGAAATAATGGGCACGGGCGACGCGACGCTCTTGTCCGAAACGGAAATTTCAAAGTCGGAAACCTCGGGCAAGACCTTTTGAAAGGCCCGGAGGATATCGGCGCGGAAGTGCTTTCCTATCCAGGACTTCACAAGACCGTTCGCGGCAACGAGAAGCGCCTTTCCGTCTTCGACGCGGTCAAAGCTCAGGTTGCCCTTGTCGAACCACATTCCGAACACACTCGGCGAAAGACTGTTCTGCAGGGAGTCCAGCACGGAGCTCCAGACGTCCGGGGAGACGTCCGAAAGCAGTATCACGTTATCATCTATCGACATTTTCGCACACAACCACAAAAAAAGGTTTCACATACCCGTTCACGGTGAGGTTGAATTTAACAAGAAACGGAAAGATAAGCGAAAAATTTTTAAAATTCTTTGAAATTGGCGAAATTTCGCAAATTTTGAAAGTGGGCAAATTTCCGGAAAATATCACCGTCAAGAACCTCACTATTCCCCTTGAATACTCACAGGCAAAAGAACAATTTATCCACAGAAATTTTCGGAACAATCCCTTGCCAAAAACGCATTCAATAACTTAAGGTTCCCTCTAAAAATTCATTTTCAGTCCTGCCCAGCCATCGCTTGGTCTCACTCAAATTTTCTTTACCAAAGCAATTTTTAGAG
>CAVBPX010000072.1:0-11453 GCA_963597395.1 Eggerthellaceae bacterium
AGCGCGAAGCGTCGCAACCAAATTTTTGAAAATGAATTTTTAGAGGTGACCAAAATCTATCTTGGGAGGCATGAACCGTCCACTGCCTTTTGAAAATCTCCTTCCCGCCGTCCGCGAAGCGAGCCTTGCGGAAATGCGCTTTTTCAAAACGGGCTTTTCCGTCGAACTCAAAAAGGACAATACGCCCGTAACGTCCGCGGATATTGAAGCGAACCGGATCCTTCTTTCCGCGCTTCAAAAGTTCTATCCCGAAATACCGGTCGTCTCCGAGGAATCCGAGCTTCCTTCGGACTTCGACCCGGAGGGGAGGTTCTTCCTCGTCGATCCGCTAGACGGAACGAGCGACTTTGTTTCGAAGCGTCGCGAGTTTACGGTGAACATCGCTCTGGTGGAAAGGCGCCGGGTCGTTCTCGGAATCGTTTCCGCTCCCGCGCTGAACGAGCTTTTTTACGGCTACCGGAACATAGCCTTCAAAGCGGCCCTCGACGATGTCCTCCTCGAAAATGTTCGTCCGCTCGTGCTTTCGAAAAGGTTTTCCCCGACCGGATTTTCCGGAAGACCGCGTGTGCTGGTGAGCGTTTCGCACGTCGAACCGGCGACCGAGGAGCTCTTAAAAAAAATCCCGTGCGAGCGTGTGCCGGTCGGTTCGAGCCTCAAGTTTCTCCGCATCGCGGACGGCTTTGCCGACTGCTACCCGAGGCCGTGTGCGCTTCACGAGTGGGATATCGCCGCGGGGCACGGGGTCCTCAAGGCCGCCGGAGGGGACGTTTACCGTTTCGGGACCGAACTTGAGGTCGAATACGGCCAAAAGGACTTCGTTTCGCCGCCGTTTTTTGCCTATTAGGGCCTTAAAACCCGCTTTTTTCCCCGGAGACTTGACCGATTTTCTTTTTTTTGCTACTATTGTCGCAACATTTTTAAGGTTTTCACCCGGAGATATAAAGGTGCCAAATCATCAGTCTTGCAAAAAGCGTATTCGTCAGACCAAGAAGCTGACCGCTATGAACCGTTCCGTCCGTTCCGCCATCCGCACGAGTCTCAAGACGATCCGTGCCGCGGCCGACAAGGAATCCGCCCTCAAGGAAATGCCGAACCTCTTCAGCATGCTCGACAAGGCTGCTGCCAAGGGTCGTGCAGGCTTCAACGCGAACCGCGTTGCCAACTACAAGGCGAAGGTCGCGAAGGTCGTGAACGGTTTCGCCGCCAAGGCCTAATCGGACTTTCCCCCTTTTTCTGTGTGAGACCGCGGACATTCCGTTCGCGGTTTTCGCTTTTTTTGCGAATTTTCGTTCGGTTTATCTATATTTTTGTTAGATTGTTTGAAAACGTCAAGGAAGAAGAATGTCATCAATTAACTTCGCTACTCGTGAAATTAGCTGCAAGGTCGTGTATTACGGTCCTGGCTTGAGCGGCAAGACGACAAATCTTCAAGTGATCCATCAAAAAATGCCCCAGGACAAGCGGACCGACATGGTCTCCCTGGAAACCGAGGGCGACCGAACCCTGTTCTTTGATTTTCTTCCGCTGAACCTGGGAGACATCAAGGGCTTCAAGACGAAATTCCAGCTTTATACGGTTCCCGGACAGGTATATTACAATTCCACCCGTAAAATCGTTCTTCGCGGCGTGGATGGAATCGTTTTTGTGGCGGATTCGCAGCGTTCCCGCGAAGCCGAAAATTTGGAAAGCTTGCAAAATTTGCGTCAGAACCTGGAAGACTACGGAGTCAATCTGGACGAGATTCCCCTCGTGCTGCAATACAACAAGCGCGACATGGAAAACGTTTTTACGCTCGACGAGATGAACGCCCTTTTGAATCCCAAAAAGATTCCGTTCTTCCCGGCGACGGCCCACAACGGAAAGGGCGTCGTGACGACCCTCAAGGCCATCGCGATGCTCGTCATCCAGCGGTTTAACGTCAAACAGGGTTTTTTGCGCAAGGCGGCGGACAGTGTCAACAACACGGGCGTGCACGATGTGACGCTCGGCGGAAAGGACGGCGTTTCCATTTCCCCGGCCTCTCCTGCGCCCGCCCATACGGCGATTCCCGGCCTAAAGCCCCTTCCGGAAGCCCCGTCCCATGCTTCGGCTGCGGGGGCGCTTCCCGATTTGGGCTCCGCGCTTTCGTCCTCTTCGTCTTCTCCTTTCCGGATGCCGAATTTTGTTTCGCGCTCCACTTCGGGAGACCAGTCCTCGAGGGGCGGTCTCTTCCAGAAGAGCGCCTCCCCGTTCGGCAGAACTTCCGCGGCGCAGGCTCCGAAGCCCCGTCCCTTTGGCGGACGGCCCGCCTTTGGCGCGGACGAAGGCGGAACGGACGACGACGATATTGAACTGCGTCCTTACGTTCCCAAGAAGAAGACCTGATCAAAGGAATTTTGAATGAGCGATTTCACTGTTTATACCGATGATGCAAACCGCGTCCGCCGCCTGATGCAGGCCTACCAGTCGAACGTCAAGGCGGACTACATTATGCTTGTACACCGCGACGGTTCCATTATTTCGGAAGTCGGGTCCATCGGCATGGACACGACGCCGCTCGCGGTTCTCAGCACGGCTTCGTTCGGTAGCGCAAAGCAGATCGGGGTGATGCTCGGCGAGGGCGAATTCCGCTCCGTCTCCTATACGGGAACAAAACGCTCGATTTATATTGCGCCTGTCGAGGATGCACTGCTCCTCGTGCAAATCTTTTCGGGCGGCAAGCTTCCGAACCGCATCGAGGACTACAACAGGCTCCTAGTCGAAAAGCTGGTGGAGGCCGTGCCCGCGTTCACGCAGAATACGAGCAAGATTCACCGCTAGGATTTTTTTGTGAAGGGCATTCCTCCTCTTCGCTATTTGAGAAAGACGACCATCGTGTTTTTGGTCGTTTTTTTGTGCTTTCTCGTGCATTGCGTGGTCATTGCGGTGAACCGTTCCGAAAAGGTTCCGGAAAGTTCCAGGGCGTCGGACGTGAAACTTCTTGAAAGCGTCGTGTGCCGAAACATCGTGGGCGGCGCGCCTTTTGGCGTGGACTCCGTTTTTCCGGTGCATACGCGCCTTTATTATCACGGCGAACTTCCGAAGCTCGCCTGGGATGTTCCCGAAAGGCGTATAATGCATATCTGGTATCGCGGCGCGGACACGGTGCAAAAGGCCCTGTGCACGATTCTCGACGGTTCGTGCGAAAGTTCCATCGCTCCGCAACGGCTTGAACCCGGCGAATGGAGCGTCGATGCCGTGGAAGGCCGCAAACTTTTGTCCAGTCGCCAGTTCAGGGTCGAACCGGCAAGGGAATAGTCCTTGCCGCTTCTTTTCGTCTTTTTTCTCGCGCTTCTTTTTTCGGAAGTTTCGGCGGAGGAAAGAAGCTATTCAAGGCTCTCCGCGGATTCCGTGCCCGTTTTCCGGGGAGTCCCCTTTTTAAAACCGGAATCGAAAAAGGTTCTTGAAAAAGATGACGGGGAACCCGATTCGCTCCGGCTCAAAACGAGCGGTTCCAAGACTATCCAGGTGACGGTCGGGGACGGCGGGACCGAAGTCAACCAGGAACTGCATCTGTCCATCCAGGGCGAAGCGATGCACGGCGTCTTTATCGATGCGCTGCTTTCGGACGTGGGCCGCGAAGCGGGGGAGGAGCGGACGGCGACGTTACAGGAAGTCGATGAGGTGCATTTTCGTATCGAAACGGAGCACGCCTTTTTGCATCTGGGCGACATGACGTGGCGAGAATCGGGACTTGGACTTTCCGGAATGGAGCGGAATACGCTCGGCATTGCGGGCGGTGTAAAACTCGGAAATTCCGCTGTGCGCGGAGCCTACGGCTTTGACGAAATGGAGCACGTTCTTTCCACGTTCCGCGGCGTCGATGGCGAACAAAAAGGCTATTTGCTTTCGACGGGAACTTCCGAGTCGTATCTTGTGGTGGTTCCGGGTTCGGAAACGGTTTATTTGAATGGGGCAAAGCTTTTGCGAAACGAGGACTATGTTGTAAACTATGCGGGCGGCGTCCTGGACTTTTTGGGGACGCTTGTTCCCGGCTCGGAGGACGAAATTCGCGTGGAGTTTGACGCCTACAGGTCCGGAGGCTTGCAAGTTCTCAAGGCCGCGGACGGAAACTACCGCGGAAAGAACGTTTGGCTGGATGTGGCCGCGTTCGAAGTGTCGAGCGATACGTCGCGGCTCAAACGGAGAACCTGGTCCGATGACGACATTCAAATGCTCCGGAAGGACGACGGTTCGGATTTTGAAAGGGCGGACTCGCTCGAAGCCTTGGAGCGTCCCCATTCGGCGCGAAGGTTCGGTGCGCGGATGCGCCTGCAGGGCGAAAATCATCTTTATGCGGATGCGGAAGCGGGCTATAGCCTTTTGGATTCGAATACGCTCTCGCATCGGATTGGCGGACCTTCCGGGCACGGCTACCGTTGGTATCTTTCAAATGACAGCACGGACGGTCAGCGGTTTTCGCCGGTTCGCGTCACCGTTTCGGGCGACTATCTGCAGGAAGGATTTTTGCAGAACGATTTTCAGGGAAGTGTCCGCAACTGGGATTCGTATGCGCTGCGGGAGCTTTGGGACCTTGACAGTTCCGCGGTCGTCGGGTCGCTCCGAAGCGACGAGCTTTCGTTTCGGGTAAGGCTTCCCGCCCGATTCTTTTTGGGCTCGGAATGGGGATACCGCCGGAGCCTTTCCGCCGGCGCAAACTGGAACTCTTCGCGGTTCCGCGGATTTTTCGAACACCGCGGAAATGATGTTCTGAGCGAAATTTCCTTTGTACGCATTGCCTCGTTCGAGGAATTTCTCACGGAACGCTACCAGGGAATTCTCCGCGCCGAATCGCGGACCGGATTTTTCAGGCCGTTCGGAAACGCGTCCTATTCTATTTGGCTGAAGGATTCCGAAAAGCTTTTTGAAAAACGCTCCGAAAAGGCGACGGCCAAAAGCGGTGTCGAACTGGCCTTTGAAAACTGGACTACAAAGGGAACGCTTTTTGGAACGCGGGCGCGGACCGGGCATTCCTTTTCGTCTCTCGGGGATTCTCTCAAACAGGCCGGGTTCGAGCATTCCGCAAATTTTAACGGAAAGTTTTTTTCCGTGGAGCACGTTTTGCAATACAAGCGGACGGTTCTCGATACCGCGGGCGCTTCAAACTCATGGCTTTCCGAAGAAAACGTTCGCTTCGGAAGCGCAAGTTCCCCGTTTACCGGAAGCGCGTCCTATCGCCTGGGACTTTCGCGCGAAGTGCCCTACGTTCCCATTTACAAGGCGGTCGCACCCGGAACGGGCGACGTAATGTTCGACAGTCTTTCGGGCGTTTTCGTCGAAGGGGTCGATAACGGAAACTTTGTGTATGAGGGGATGGGCCGGAGCGATTCCGCGGACGCCGTGCGCGCGAGCACGGCCAGGCTCTCCTTGAACTTATCCTTTACGCCGCGGCTCCTGGGCATTCAAAGCGGAATTTTGCGCGACCTGGAAATTTCCTTTGACGGTTTGAGCGAAGGTCGCGATACGACCGGAAAGACGCTTTTTCTTCCGCCTTTTTGGAACGGGACGCTCCGAAGTCTCGGCAGCGGGCTTTTTACCGTCGAAGGTTCTCTGCTTTGGACGGAATTCAAAAACCGCGGTTCCGCCGAGTATCGCGTCGGAGCGGAAAGCGAAAAGCGGAACACGACCGTCGGATATTTCGAAAGCCGTTACTGGCACAGGCTTTGCGGCGTTTACAGCGGGCGCAAAAACGAAACGTGGGAACTTTCGCCCGGGCTTGAAAGTGTCAAACTGGAAACTTCCCAAAAAATGCGCTGGAATATTTACGAGGCGAGCCTCTCGTTGAAAAGAAAACTGCCGCTTCATTTGTACGTACTTCCCAAGGGATGGATACGAAAAGGTTCGGGTCGCGACGAAAGCGAATCGCTTTCCGCCCTTTTGCGACAGGCTTCCCTTGCCGTCGGATTTGATGACGATAGAATGGTGCGCGTTTCGAACGAGTTCAGCGCGACCTACGTGACGTCCCGAAACGAGGCGCTTCCATATCAGATGATTTCCGGCTTCGGCAAGGGCGTCACCTACCGGAACTCGCTTTCGGCAACGGTCGATGCAAACGAATATATTTCGCTCGGGCTTTACTACGTCATCCGGTTCGGCAGTGCGGAATCCGGAATTTTCCAAAAGATGTCGATGGAGGCAAAAGCCTATTTTTAGGCTATCCATGCAAAAGTTCCTCTTGGCATTTCTGATTCTTTTTTCCGTCGCGCGACCTTCGGATTGCGTCGTCCGGAAAGTTTTTGTCCGCGGTCCGGGAAGCGCGGAAACCGCAAAACTTTTTGAGCCTCTTGAAAACGCCCGGTGCGAAGCCGTAGATGACTTTATTCGCGAAACGGTGGACGACTTCGCCGAGAACGGCTATCCTTTTGCGCGGGCCTCGTATGCAATCGATTCCTCAAAAATTCTGATCGTTTCTTTTGAACGGGGAAGTTCCTGGGTCTTTGCCGAGGCTCTCAACGCGGATTCGTCCAAAAGCAAACCGGAAACCTTTCACAGGCTTTCGGGCATCTCCGCGGGTTCTCCCGTGCACCTTTCGGACATGGAAAAGGCGGAACGCCGACTAGTCAATTCGGGATACTTTGAATCGACCGGCAGACCCTCGCTTTTCCGCGATTCCGTCCGACACAGGCTCTACCCGGTCTTTTACATGCGGGACCTGTCCGTCAACAGCTTCGAGGGAACGCTCTCCTACATGAGCGGCGAGGACGGCGGACTTTCGGGAAACGTCGAACTTTCGCTCTACAACATCCGCGGAACGGGCAGGAACCTCCTTCTTTCGGGCGTCTCCGGCGACTGGGAGCGCTCGCTTGCCGGCTCTTACCGGGAACCCTTTCTCCTCGGAACGGGATGGAACGGAATCGTTCGCTTTGACTTTGACGAGGATTCCCTTTCGCGAACGGCCCTTTTCGAAGCGGGCGTCTCGAGAAATGTAGGATTCTTCTGGGAGTTTTCCGTCCTCGGCGGCATCGGAAACGACCGTCTGACCTACACGCTCGAAGCGGACTTCAAAAATTTGGACCGGATGGTTCTTCCGCGCCACGGCCAGTCCTTCTCGGGCTCGTTCCGCGTCATTCGGAACCGGTCGGATTCCTCGCACGCCTTCACCACGAACCTTCATGCAAATGGGGAGGCTTACACGCCGGTCGCAAACCGGGTCGTTTTGCATACGTCATTTTTTGTCGGAACGCTTCTTCCATCAAATAGGCATTTTCACCGCGAGGATCTCTTTGAATTGGGAGGCGTCGAGAACCTCAAGGGATACAGGCCCGGATTCTTCCGGACGCGCGCCTACGGCATCACGGAACTCGACTTGCAGTGGCGCATTCTGAATGCGACGGCGCTCCACGGGTTCTTTCTTCCCGGACTGCACCGCGCGGAATCCCCGGCACACGGATGGTCCGATACCTACAGCTACGGCGTCGGCATTTCGCAATACCGAAATTATTGGAGCTTTTCGCTCTTTTACGCGCTTCATCTTGGAAACGATGCGCTCGACGGCCTGTTGCACTTTGGCGTCAAGGCTCTCTTTTAGCTGAAATCCGGCGGTTAAAAAATCGGACGCTTGGACGCATCCCCGGGAAGTTCCCGCACGAGCCTCGGTACGAGGTATCCCGGAAGCACTTCCCGCAAGCCGCTTACGATTTCGAGCGCCCGCGTATCCGAAACCTCGAAGTGGGCCACTCCCGTCGCATGGTCGAGCTGGTGCAGATAGTAGGGGAGGACTCCCTGCGAAAAGAGCCTTTCGGAAAGCTCGGCAAGAACTTCCGTCGAATCGTTTACGCCCTTTAGCAGCGCGGACTGGTTCAAAAGCGTCGTCCCGAACCGGCGGAGGTTTTTAAAAACGGCCTCGGACGCGGAATCGAGTTCCCGCGGATGATCGACGTGCGAAACGAGAACGAGCCGTTTTTTTTCGGCGACTTCCTGCAGAGGTGCAAACAGCGAATTTTTGGCGCCTTCGGAAAGAACGCCCGGAAGCGTCACCGGAACTCGCGTGTGAATGCGCACCGTCCGGACCGTTTCGTGCGAAAGAAGGATTTTCAAAATTTCGCACAGCCTTTCCCCCGAAAGCATCAGCGGGTCCCCGCCCGAAAGGATGATTTCGCGGACATCGGGATTTTTTAACAGCCATAGGTCGAGGCGCTCCGGAAAGTTTTCGGGAGCGCGGCGCGCTTCCGCACGTCGAAAGCAGAACCGGCAATGCAAACTGCAGGCGAAGGTCGGTTCGATGAGGGCGCGCCCTTTGTACTTTTGAAGAATGCCCGGTTCGCGTTCGCTTTCGCCGTCTCCGACGGGGTCGTCCGAGAACCCGGGAACGGAGAGGCTCTCTTCCGCGGTGGGCAAAATTTCGCGGAGAAGCGGGTCGTTCGGGTTTCCCTTTTTGATCTTTTCGGCAAAATGCCTCGACACGAGAAACGAAAAACGGGAATTGGCAACCTGGATTTGGGGCTCCGGCAGCTCCAAAAAGGCGAATAGTTCTTTTAAACTGGTAAAAAACGGCGATGGCTTGTTCATATTTTTCTATCTTTGAACTCAAATCTAAATCTTTTTGATGAGGCATCCTTATGGGTACAGTCAGTACAAACGAGTTCCGCAAAAAGTTAAAGATCATCGTCGATGGACAGCCATGGATGATCGTTGACAATCAGTTTGTGAAGCCGGGCAAGGGCCAGGCGTTTAACCGGGTTCGCATCAAGAACCTGATCACCGGTCGCACGCTCGAACGCACGTGGAAAAGCGGCGACACCGTCGAAGAGGCGGAAGTCACCTACACCGAAATGACCTACTCCTACAACGACGGCGCAACGTGGTTCTTTATGGACAATGCGACGTACGAAACGATGGAAATTCCGAAGGACGCCCTGAACGGCGCCGAAGTCTGGCTTCTCGACGGTGCGACCGTGCAGGTCACCTGGTGGGACGGCAAGGCGATTGAAGTCATTCCGCCGACATTCGTCGAAATGACCATCACGTCCGCTCCTCCGGCCGTCCAGGGCAACACGAGTGGCAACGTTCTCCGCGAAGCGGTCCTCGAAACCGGTGCGAAGGTCATGATTCCGCTCTTCATCCAGGAAGGCATGAAGATCAAGGTCGATACCCGCGACGGCTCCTACGTGGAACGCGCCAAGTAACCTTTTTACCGTTTACGGCAAAAGAAGCCCCGCAGCCCGGGACTTCTTTTTTTTGCGCGAACCGGGACATCCGGTCCGGTCTTATTTCCATCGTCATCCTTGCCTTGAAATAGAGCTTAGCCCAGAGTGGAATGTGGAGAGTTGATTCCATGTTCTCTCAACTAAGCTCTGAACAGCGGTGCGACAGGTGTGGCTATTGGCCTTTAAAAAGCCTCCTCGAGCATCCTCACCCAGTCCGCCTTTGCCTGCCCGAGCTTTTCGATTGAGGCCTCGTCCGCGCCGCTTGCGTCGCGCAGCGCTTTCAGTTCCCGGTAGCTTTCAAGCATTTTTTTGGCCGGCGGGTATTCGGCGGTAAGGCTTTGCAGCGCGCCTTCAATTTTTTCGTCCGAGTAGTAGCGGAGAACTCCCGCAAGGTAGGTGCGCAAAAAGTCTTCGGTCGCGTTTTCCTTTCGGAACTTTCGCGCCTCGGCAAATTCAAAAGGCTCTATGGCGTCCATCCAGGCGGCTTCCCGGGCGTAGAGTTCCCCGTCGAGCGCGATGGCGTTTTCTTCGCGAGAAATGCGAAGCTGCTCCGCAAGGAGCGGCCGGTAGGAATCCACGTCCGCGGCGATTCCTGCTTCCTTTAAAAAGGTCCCTAGGTTTTGCAGGTTCGTTTCGGAAGGCGTCTCCAGAACGCGCTCCTTGAGAATGGCGAGCTTTACTTCGCGCGGGAGCGAAACAAAATCCCGGTTGTCGAGGGCGGTTTCTCGGCGGTGAAGGACAAAGGCGCGAACAATAATGAGTGCAATGGCGAGCGTAAAGAGGATGGCGGCAGTCATATACAGACAATCTAGGTAAAAAAATGCCGTTTTTCTTGAAAAAATAAAGATTTTTCTTTTTGGTAAAAAAAGAGTTGCAAAGAGGGGCTTTTGGAACGAAAAGATTTATATTTAGGTGGAATATATTCCTACCCCTATGGTGGAGATGACTAAATGAAGAAGAAATTTGTGATGTTCTCGACAGTGCTTGCCGCCGGCGCGCTGATGAACGCATTTGCCCAGGTTTCAAATGTTCCCATTACCCTGGACGTGATAGTCCGCGACTTCCAGCCGAGCCATCCGGACTTCGAGAACTTTTCGGAAGAATCCGTCAGCAACCTGAATAATATTTACAGCTACGGTCTTCCTGGCTACGACATCAACTGGTATGGCCTTTCCGCCTACCACAACACGTGCGGAAACAAGGCGTCCAAGGCGGGCGTCGCCCTCGGCATGGACGGTCTTCCTCTGGTCGCAAACCCGCTCCTTCCCGTCTACCTGCAGCAGGTGTCGGCCACGGGCGGAAACCTAATGTACGGCCAGTGCAACAAGGGCGTCACCGGTTACACGAACGCAGTCCAGCGCGGCTTCAAGCAGTCCTACGGCACCACTTTCACGGGCGTCCTCAAAAACACCTGCTCGGGCGAGGAGCAAAAGAACTCCGGAGGAAACGCCTGGGGAAACGAGGTCTATTACACGCCTGGCATGGTGCAGCAATACCTGACGTTTGACTACAATGAAGACAACGAGCCCGAGTATCTGGAAGGCGCGCACATCCACAAGCTGAACGAGGCGTGCGACAACGTGAATTTCGGCCAGTGGTTCGAGGACGTTTCGGGCATCAACAAGACGTCCAGGACCGTGTTGGATATTCCGCCGGCTTCGGACAACGCCAAATACAAGGAACTGGACTACAACTACAACAACGGCGGCTACTTCCCGCTCGATGCGGTAAACGGTCAGGCCTGGGCAGGGAACGCCCCGGGTACGGAACAGTGGGGCCCTCAAAGCTTCTCCATTTTCTGCCCGCCCTATGCTTACCAGTATGCGAATACGCAGACCGACTTCAACGGCAACAATACCGCCGCCCTTTGCGCGGCCTGGAACCAGTATGGCGGCGCACGCGGGCTTTCTTCCGAAGCGGCCATGAACATCGCCGCGGCGAACGGAACCCTGGGACTCCAGCATCTGCGAAACTACAACTTCACGATGATGGGATACGCGAACTTCAAGTATTACAAGCAGAACAATACCGACGCGCTGAACCAGGAAATTTTTGAATTCGCCGGCGACGACGACATGTGGATTTTTGTGGATGGCGTGCTGGTCGTGGACCTCGGCGGAACGCACCTTGCGACACCGGGCATCGTGAACATTCGCACACTTGCCGAAAACAATCATGGTTGCCACGAAGGCGAGCCTCTCGCCGCGGTCCTGCAGGCGAAGGGCGCCTGCGGTGCGGACGGAAAGTGGGCGGACGGCTCCTGGCACCACTTGCACTTTTTCTATGCCG
>CAVBPX010000073.1:0-10470 GCA_963597395.1 Eggerthellaceae bacterium
ACACTCCACACTCCACTCTCCACACTCCACTCTCCACACTCCACTCTCCACACTCCACTCTCCACACTCCACTCTCCACACTCCACTCTCCACACTCCACTCTCCACACTCCACTCTCCACACTCCACTCTCCACACTCCACTCTCCACACTCCACTCTCCACACTCCACTCTCCACACTCCACTCTCCACACTCCACTCTCCACATTCCACTCTCCACATTCCACTCTGAACTAAGCTCTCGGTTCTAAGTTCTGACTACGGATCCTATCTGCCTCGCGGCAGACAGGTCGCTACGCGGTGCTCCCTCCAGGATGACTGTGAAGCGATGCCGCTCCGTTCAAAATGTGACAATTTTTGTCAAACGAATCAGCCGACGCTGTGTTCGAGCTTGAGCGTTAAAAGCTGCTTGGCTTCGGCGGCAAATTCGCCGGGGAGTTCCTTGAAAACGTCCTTGCAGAATCCGCCGACGAGGGCCTGAATCGCGTCTTCACGGCGGATGCCGCGGCTTTCAAAGTAAAAGAGCTGCTCTTCGCTGATGCGGCTGGTGGAGGCCTCATGCTCCGTGGAGGATGTCGAATTGGCGACGCTTATGTAGGGGAACGTGTGCGCGGAACTTTTGCTTCCGACGAGCATGTTGTCGCACTCCGTGTAGTTTCGGGAACCGCTCGCGCTTTTGTGAATATCGACCAGTCCTCGGTAGGCGTTGGAACTTTCGTCCGCGCTGATGCCCTTGCTGATGATGGTGCTCCTGGTGTTTTTTCCGAGGTGGATCATCTTGGTGCCTGTGTCGGCCTGCATCTTTCCGTTGGTGAGCGCGACCGAGTAAAATTCGCAGCGGGAATCGTCCCCCTGCAAAATGCAGCTCGGATATTTCCAGGTGATGGCGCTTCCCGTTTCGACCTGCGTCCAGCTGATGTGGGAATTTTTCCCGGCGCACTTTCCGCGCTTTGTCACAAAGTTATAGACGCCGCCCTTTCCCGTTTCGCGGTCGCCCGCATACCAGTTTTGCACCGTGCTGTATTTGATGCTCGCATTGTCTTTCGCAACAAGTTCGACGATGGCGGAATGCAGCTGGTGGCTTGAGAATTCGGGAGCGGTGCATCCTTCGAGATAGCTCACTTCCGCGTCCCGGTCGGCGATGATGAGTGTGCGCTCGAACTGTCCCGCTTCGCGGTTGTTGATGCGGAAATACGTCGAAAGGTCAATGGGGCACTTGACACCGGGCGGAATATAGACAAAGCTTCCGTCCCCGAAGACCGCGCTGTTGAGGGCCGCAAAATAGTTGTCGCCCGGCGGGACGACGCTTCCCATGTATTCTTCGATGAGCTCGGGATATTCGCGGATGGCGTCCGAGATGGAGCAGAAGATGATGCCCATTTCCATCAGCTTCTTTTTGTGGCTCGTGTAGATGCTCACGCTGTCGAATACGGCGTCCACGGCGACATTTGCGAGGCGCTTCTGCTCGTTCAGCGGAATGCCCAGCTTGTCGAAGGTTTCGAGAAGTTCCGGATCGACGTCTTCGATGGAATCGTGCGACTTCTTGGTCTTGGGCGCGGAATAATAGACGATGTCCTGCAAATCGACCGGTGCAAAATCGAGCTCCGCCCACCGCGGCTCTTCCATCTTCAAAAGCTTTTCATAGGCGTTCAGCCGGAACTTGAGCATAAACTCCGGTTCCTTGCGGATTTCCGAAGCCCGTTGGATGATTTTTTCGTTCAGACCCTTTTCGAACGAGTCGTTTTCGATGGGCGTGACGAATCCGTATTTGTAAGGCTCTCTGTAGGTTCCGGCTTCTTCGGTCATGCTAGCGGTTCTCCGGGAAAGGCGTCCTCGGGAATGACGTTCAGGTCGTAATAGACGTTGTCGCGGAGCGTGTCCTCGATATAGTAGAGCGTGCCTCCGCTCGAAGCCGAGCATCCCGCGCAGGCTCCCTGAAAGCGAATCTTTACGTGCGTTGCATCGAGCATTCCCAAAATTTCGAGGTCGCCGCCGTCGTTCTGGAGGGCGGAGCGGACGTTCACGTGCAGGCATTCGGCAATGCGCGCTAGGCGTTCTTCGTCGGAGAGGTCCGCCCATTCCTTGTCGGCCTCGTTTCGGCCTTCGACCGTTTGCGTGCGGTATTTGATTTTTTCCATCGTCTCGCGGGCGGCGAGGGCCACGGCCTTCTTTTCGGGGTAGGACGCGACGAGCTTTTCGATGAGGCGCGCAAGGCTTTGAATTTCGGTCGCGGCGAGCGGAAACGCCGGAGTTTCGGGCGTGTCGCGCAGTTCCTTTTCGAGCGCGTGGACGTTTATTCCCTTGAGGTCCTCGACCGTCTTCCCTTGCAGTTTTTCGCAAAGCGTGTCGGCGAGAGCGGTAAAAATCGGACCGCCGTAGGTAAAGAATCTCGTTTCGACTATCTGGTCCTTTTCGGGATCGACCGTGATGTAGATTTTGAGGCTTTCTTCCTTTCCGTCGATGAGGGCGAGCCCGCGTTCGTCGGCTTCGACCTGGAAGATGGCTCCGCGATACTTGGGGGCGCGGGCCAGGGACTTGACTTTTTCGGAAATGAAGGTTTCGGGAATGTCGCTCATAGCAGCCCAAATTTAATAAAATATGCTTCGGCTTGCCCGCTTTGCCGCCGAAATCCCGAAAGCGGGGAAAACGTTTCCAATGGAATCCGAATTTTCTAGATTCGGGGTAAAACGGAGATTCCTATGTCGGAGAAGAACGAAGGTCTAGGGCTTGTTCTCGAAGGTGGCGGCATGCGCGGCGTCTTTACCGCCGGCGTGCTGGATTTTTTTCTCGAGGAAAACTTTTTTGTCGATAAGGTCATCGGGGTGAGCGCCGGGGCCGTCGAGGCCGTGAACTTTGTGTCGAGGCAGGAAAAGCGCGGTTACCGAGTCATTGCAACGTATGCGCGCGACAAGCGCTATATGAGCTTCCGTTCGCTTCTTTTGACGGGGGACCTTTTCAATAAAAAGTTTTGTTACGAGCGGATTCCCGACGAACTTGACCCGTTTGACTATGCGACTTTTCGGGGATCCCCGATGCGCACCTATGCGGCGGCGACGAACGTCCTCACGGGGGAAGCCTCGTATCTCGAACTTTCGGACCTTCGCCTGGACATGGAAAAGCTCCGCGCCTCGGGCTCGCTTCCGCTGGTTTCGAGCCTCGTAAAAATTGATGGCATCCCGTTTCTCGACGGGGGCATTGCCGACTCGATTCCGTTCCGTGCGATGCTCGAAATGGGATGCTCCAAGTGCGTCGTGGTTCTTACGCGCGATGCCTCCTATCGCAAAAAGCCGAACAGGCTCATGCCGCTTATCCGTCTAAAATACCGCAAATATCCGCGTTTCGTCGCGGCCTGTGAAAACCGTTTCCGCGTGTATAACGAGACGCTCGACGCCCTGAAAGAGGCCGAAGCCCGCGGGGAAGTGTTCATTATCCGTCCGCAAAAAAAAGTCGAGGTCGGAAGGCTCGAAAAGGACGCTCGAAAGCTCGAAGCACTTTATGACGAAGGCTTTGACGAGGCAAAGAATCGCTTCGAGGACCTGAAGCGGTTTATCGGAAAAATGTAAAGGGCCCGCCCGGAGGGCGGACCCGATTTTTCAAAAGTCCCGAAAGGTTTTGACCGAAAAGGCTCCGGTCAAAAGGCCTATTTCTTTTTCTTTTTGAACATCGTGTAGAAGCAATAGATGTTCAAGAGAACGATTGCCGTCCACGACGCCACAAGAAAAATCAGTCCGCTGGTCGAAAGCTCCTGCATTTCCATATTAGTCCTCCTTTGCGTATTCGCCAATTTCAGGCTGTTTAATGGATTCGTCCCGTCCGCGGAGGGCGCGTCCGCTCTTCCAGGCATACCAGATGGCGACGTTCACCAGAACGACGAACAGGATGAGGACAATTCGAAGTCCCCAGATGAAGTGCGTCTTGAGAAGCATGTGTCCGCAGAACGAAACCATTTCGTCCGCGGGGACGCTCGTAAGAAGCAGCGTGTTCATGCCGTCGTGAACCGTCCACGAAATGAGCAGAATGAGGAGCGAGAACGGGCACACGTAGCGGATGATAAAGCGGAAGGGCTTCGAAATCCGGAGCTTGGAGCCTTCGCACAAAAGTGCAAACGCCTCGGACTCGTTCGGGTTTTCCGTGGACTTGCGGCGTCCGAGGACAAAGGAGAAGATAAACGCCTGGATGGTGCCGAGGACGATGAGGAGGAAGCATCCGCCCCAGAAGTCGAGCTCGTCAACGGCTCCGGCGGCAAGGCCGAAGATGCTGATGAGACCGCCGATGAACGTGACGATTCCGATGGTCGTAACGGCTCCCTTCCGGGAGAACTTTAGGTCGTCCTCGCAGAAGCTGATGAGCGGCTGGATAATGGAAATGGCGCTGGTCACGCCCGCAAAGAAGAGCATTCCGAACCAGAGGGTCGAGAAGAGGCTTCCGAACGGAATCTGCCCGAACACGTGCGGCATGCTCTGGAAGGCAAGGCCAAAGGTTCCGAGCTTCGCGCATTCCTCGATGTTCGAACCCGCGATGATGACCGCGAGCGGAATGACGATTGTTCCGCCCAGGATGACTTCGGCAAATTCGTTCGTCGCACCGGCGGTGAGGGACGAAAGCGCAATGTCCTCGTTTCTTTTGACGTAGCTCGCGTAGCAGAGGACAATACCCATGCCGAGGCTCATCGTAAAGAACACCTGGCCCGCGGCGGCAAGCCAAACGGAAGGATTCGTGAGGGACGAAAAGTCCGGGTTCCACATAAACGCGAGGCCCTTTCCGATGCCGGGGAGCGTGAGAACTCGGACGACGAGGATGATGCCCATAATGAGAAGAAGCGGCATGCAGACCTTGTTCGCGCGTTCAATGCCTTTGCGGACGCCAAACGAGAGAAGTCCCATGTTGCACGCAAACGTGATGAGGAAGAAGACGATGGCCGAGGGGAAGGGGCCCATCTTTTCCTTGAGCATGATGAAGTTTCCGAAGAATTCCGAAATCTTACCGGCCGCGACGACGTCCGAAAGCGTTCCCGTCAGCGAATACCATGTAAAGGCGAGAATCCACGATTCGATGAACATGTAGTAGAAGCTGATGAAAAGCGGCGGGAGAAGGCCCATCGAGCCCAAATACTTGCCCCACGGCTTTCCGATGATCTTGTCGTAGGCGCCCGGGGAGGTGCCGTGTCGGAGGATGCCCGCATAGCGTCCGAGCGTCCATTCGATCCAGGCGAGCGGAATCCCCAAAACGAGGAACGCGATGATGTAGGGAATGATGAATGTACCGCCGCCATTGGTAGCGGCCTGCACGGGGAATCGTAAGAAGTTTCCGAGTCCGACGGCGCTTCCGGCAACGGCCAGAATGACGCCTAGTTTCGAACCCCAGTTTTCTCGGTTATTTGCCATAGCAACAGCCTTTCTAAAGGAATTTTCAACAATTTAGTAAAAGTTTTCGCAAATTTCAAAAAAGCCCGCCATCTACGAGCAAAACGGCGGCGCATGCCGCACAGGCGACGAGGACGAGCCCGCGTCCGAGGAGCGAGACTACGACGGCCGTCACGAGGGCCGCAATTCCCGAAAGGCGCGAACTGGTCGCGTAGAAAATCGCGGGAACGGTCATCGCGGAAAGAACCGTGTAGGGAATGTAGGCGAGAAACGACTTCCAGAACTCGCTTTGGATGTCGCGCTTGAGAAGAATGAACGGAATGGTCCGGACGAGGTAGGTGACGCCCGCCATCACAAGAAGATAGAGCGCGTAGCTGTGGAGGCTCATGTCCGAGCGTCCTCCCTGATGGGGAAAAGTTTTGCCGTAACGAGGGAGGAGAGGACCGCGCAAATGATGATGGCAAATCCCGTCGAAACGCCCTTCAGCGCGGGAACGTAGAAGAACGCGAAACTGATTGCCACGGCGAGAAGAACCGCAAAGAGCGTCGGGCGGTGGGACTTCGCCTTGGGGACGACTATTGCGACGAACATGCCGTAGAGCGCGACTCCCAGGGCGTTCCCGAGAATTGCCGGCAAAACTTCGCCCGCGATGGCTCCGGTAAGGGTCCCCGCCGACCATCCGATGTAGGGGAGCATGCACAGTCCAAAAAAGTAGAGCGGGTTTACGCGTTCCTTCGCGTTCATCGCGAGCGCATAAATTTCGTCGGTGATGCCCGTGCTCAAAAGGAGCCTTTGCGGCGTCTTGAAGGACGGCGAAACCTTTTGGGAAAGGGAGATGGCCATCAGCGAATAGCGGAGGTTGATGAAGAACGTCGCGAGCGCCATTTCAAAAAGCGTCCCCGCCGCTTCCATAATCTTTAACCCGGCGAACTGCCCCGCGGAGGTGAGGTTCGTCATGGAAATAAACGTGACGAGCGGAAAGGAAAGAACCTTGGAACCGGCTATGCCAAAGGAAAAGGACACCGCAAAGTATCCGATTCCGATGGGAAGACCGTCGATGAGACCTTTTGAAAATTTCACGGGAAGGCTAACCGCAGCTGTATTTGCCGGCTTCCTTGCCGATGTACTCCGGATAGTCTCCGTCGAAGCATGCCGCGCAATATTCCTCGGGAGCGCCCGTGCACTCCTTCATTCCCTGGATGCTCAGATAGCCGAGGCTTTCGACGCCGAGCATCTTGGCGATTTCCTCGGGAGACATGCTGCTTGCCGCGAGGTCGCCCGCGTTCGGGAAGTCCATCCCGAAATAGCAGGGATGGGCGACCGGAGGCGATGCGATGCGGATGTGGACTTCGGTTGCGCCCGCATCGCGGAGCATCTTGGACAAAATCTTGAGGGTCGTTCCGCGGACGATGGAGTCATCGACGACGCAGACCTTGCGGTTCTTGAGAACGCCTTCGATGGGGTTGAACTTGAGACGGACCTTTTGGGCGCGGACGTTTTGCGTCGGGTCGATAAACGTGCGGCCGACGTAGTGATTGCGGAGAAGCCCTATCTCGAACTTGATGCCCGAGGCGCGCGCGTATCCGAGGGCGGCGGTCGTCGAAGAGTCCGGGACTGGAATCACGATGTCCGCTTCGACGGGGCATTCGCGCGCGAGCTGTTTTCCCATCTTGCGGCGAACCTTGTCGCAGCTCTGTTCAAAGATCTTCGAGTCGGGCCGCGCAAAGTAGATGTATTCGAAAATGCAGTGGGCGCGCCTTCCCTTGGTGGAATACGTTTCGGAGTGGAGACCGTCCTTGGTGATGGTCAAAAGTTCACCGGGCTGGATGTCCCGGACGTAGTTTGCTCCGAGGAGGTCGAACGCGCAGGTTTCGCTCGCGATGCACCAGCTGTTGCCGAGGCGCGCAAGCGACATCGGACGGAAGGCGTACCCGTCGCGGGCGATGAACATCGTATCCTTCGAGAGAATAATGATGCAAAAACATCCGGTGAGTTTCGAAATGGACTTTTTGATGGCTTCGCGGAGGCTCGGGGCCTGGGTCCGCGCAATCTCGTGGAGGAGAATTTCGGAGTCGGACGTCGTCTGGAAGATGTGGCCCGCTTCTTCCATCTCGGCGCGGAGTTCCGAAGCGTTCGTGAGGTTTCCGTTGTGGACGATGGCGAGCTGCCCCCATTTGCAGCTCACGAGAATCGGCTGCGCGTTTGCGAGAGTGCTCGAACCGGTCGTGCTGTAGCGGACGTGTCCGATGCCCGCAAAGCCCTGAAGCTCATCGACGTTGTATTCGCGGAGGAGGGTCGATACAAGTCCCATCGACTTGCGGACCCGGATCTTTTCGCCGTTCGTGATGGCGAGGCCTGCGCTTTCCTGCCCGCGGTGCTGCAGCGCGTAAAGACCCATTGCGACATTGCGGGCGACATTTTCACCGTTGTAGATTCCGATGACGCCGCATTCTTCGTGAAGTTCATCCAACATGGAAGCCTCTTTGATGTTGAAACCAAATCTAGTAAATAAAGGTCACCTCTAAAAATTCAATTTTCAAAAATTTGGTTGCGACACTTCGCGCTGGTTCGTCCCGTCCTGCCATCGCTTGGTCTCACTCAAATTTTCTTTACCAAAGCAATTTTTAGAGGTTCCCTAAACGGGAACGGCGGAAGCCCCGGTCAGAGGTTCGAGAGGAGGATGGCGACGAGGCCTATCGGCATGAGAACCTTGATGAGCTTCTGGGCGCGGTGAAAGTTTTCCCGGCGGAGGTCTTTTAAAATGCGGACGCTCAGGGGAAAAATCGCCGCAAGCGAAACGAGAAAGCCTTTCGGGAACCACGACAAGAGGACGGAGAAAAGGACGGAGGCATTCGTGAGAATAACGAGACTTCCTGAAAGCCTTTGCGCGGGCCTCTTTCCAAAGCGGATGGGGAAGGTCTCAATTCCGCGGAAGGCGTCCCCTTCCACATCTTCGAGGTCCTTTGCGATTTCGCGCGAAAGCGTGAGCAAAAAGGCGAAGACGGCCGTGACCGCGAGCGGGCGTGCGTCCGACCCCGGAAGGAACATCGCCCGGATTATCGGGGTTGCGCAAAGGACGGCGACCGTCGCATTCTTTAACAGCGGAACCCGCTTGAGAAAACGGTCATACAGAAAGAGCGTCACAAGGAGAATCGCGTAAAACGCCGCATGGAATTTGGCGCGGACGTCCGGAAAAAGGGTCGGTAAAAAGGCGAATACGAAACACGCCGCGGCAAAAACCTTTGCCGTCCGCATGGAAATTTTTTTCGAGGGAATCGGACGTTCGGGGTGGCATTTTACGTCTATTTCCTTATCCAGGATGTCGTTCAGAACGTTACCGAAGGTGATGGCGAACGCAAAGGCTATCGCATCCGCCGCAAAAACGGCTGTCGAAATTTCTCCGCCCGAAATAAAGCATCCCACGGCAAGCGTAAGAATTGCGATGAGAATGTTTTCGGGCCGCGCCATTTTAAAAAGGGAAAGCATTCCCCAAAGATAAAAAACGAAAATTCGCAAAAAATTAAATTCTAAATTAGGGGCGATGGAAACCGAAAACGACGATTTGGAAGAAGAACGCTCCGCCAGGCAGTCCCGCCGCGATGTGCGCGCGCGCCGCGTCAACACGATGGAAATGTGGAAGCGCGGAACGCTCGACGACCGTCCCGTCAAGGAACGCTGGAGCCGGGAATTCAAAAAGCCGAAGGTTAAAAAAATCAAGGACCCGTCCGAAAAGTTCGAAGCGGGCGCTTCCATCGAGGGACTTGTCGTTGAAGTGCACCGCCGCACGTGCGTCGTGAGGCTCGCTTCGGGAGAGGCCGTCAGCGCCACTTACCGAGCCGCCGTCGTATGCGAACTGAAGGAATTTCCCGTCGTCGGGGACCGCGTGGTCGTTGCGCGAAATTCGACGGCGGAAAAGGACGCTCCCTATTCGCTCCTAAAGGTTCTTCCCCGAAAAACGGCATTAGTCCGCCCGGGTCCCAAGGACAAGTCCCGCCGCGAACTGGTCCTTGCCGCAAACATCGATCAGGTCGTCGTCGTTTCGAGCGTTGCGGAGCCGCCTTTCAACTACGGGTTTGCGGACCGGTTTCTTTTGGCCGCAAACCTTTGCGCTCTTCCGCTCGTGATGGTTTTGAACAAGACGGATCTCGTCGATGAAATTCCGGAAAGCGTCCGGGATTTTGCGTCCCTCGTCGATAAGTTCATCTGTGTGAGCTGCAAGTCGAGCGAAGGCCTTGACGACTTGCGCGAAGCGCTCCGCGGAAAAAGTTCCGTCCTTTCGGGCAAAAGCGGAGTCGGCAAATCGAGCCTTGTGAATGCGCTCGTTCCGGAAGCCTCGCTTTCGGTGGGGGAGGTTCGCGAAATAGACGGAAAGGGACGTCACACGACAACGTCGTCGAGCCTCTTTGCGCTTCCGTTCGGCGGCGAAATCATCGACACTCCGGGAATTCGCGAACTCGGCATTTTGGATATTGATGCGCACGAGCTTGCGCGGACGTTTCCCGGATTTTTTCCCGGTGAACTTTTCACGTGCCGCTACAACGACTGCACGCATATCGGCGAACCGGGCTGCGACGTACTTTCCCGCGTGGAATCGGGCGAAATTCCGCGGGCCCGCTACGAAAGCTATCGGCGAATTTTGAATTCCGGAAAGTGACGGCTTAGAAAACTTTCCAGTTCCGGGATATTCCAAGCTGCATTTTTAAAAGTCGTGCATGGATGTTTTCCGCATCGTTATGAAGTTTTTCCGCAAGGGAAATCGAGAACCTCATATCGACTGCAAACTTTCGGGGAAGAAAAATTCCAAAGCCAATCAGCGCGTTTACGCCAAATTTCCGCGCTCCCAAAATATCTTCCCAGCTCTTGTCGTCAAAAGGCTTTTCCCGCTTTGAAAGAATGCCGAATTCTCCCGCAATTCCCCCGTTTACAAAAAAATATTTATTCAGTTTTGCCTTCAGCAAAACGGGAATTTCATTGCTCAGAAGGGAGGCTATGTCGTTTTTTGTCGAAGTTCCTTTGACGGACGAAATTTTACTTTCGGAGCGAAAGTCGTTATAGGTCACCTCTAAAAATTCATTTTCAAAAATTTGGTTGCGACACTTTGCGCTGGT
>CAVBPX010000074.1:0-10388 GCA_963597395.1 Eggerthellaceae bacterium
CTCTTTCTAGCCTCCAGAATGACGTTTTATCAGAACTTCGAGCTGAGAACTTGGAGCTGCGGACCTCTCGGCGACTCTAAACGCTAAGCTCTCTAAACTAAGCTCTGACTCCGTCGAACGGCAAGAAAATCCGCGTGTTTTTTTTTTCAAGTACTTGACAATGCTGTTTTTTTTGCTTACATTATTAAAGTAACATCCAATTATTAGGAGACAAAATGAAAAAGACTCTGACCTGCGCCTTGGGTGGCGCTCTTCTCGGCAGTGTTCTCGCCCTTTCGGCTTGTGGCGACGATGTGACCAAGGTTTACCAGACGGCGGATGAAAATTCCGGTATGGAAATTGCGAAGTCCGCGGACGACTTCGAAAAATGCGATTCTTCGTCCATCGGAAAGACGGCCTTTGCCTCCGACGAGGGCGTGGGCTATGTGTGCGCGGATTCGGGTTGGGTGCCGCTCTCGGAAAATTCGTCGGTCGGGTGCTCTGCGGAGCTGCTTTCCGACAGCACGGGCTACAAAATCGTGTGCGGAGAAGACTCGGTCGGCGTGATTTTGAACGGCGAAACGGGCGCTGCCGGTAAAAGCGGAACATCCTGCTCCGTTGAAACGCTCGCGAACGGTTCGGGTTACAAAGTTGTTTGCGGGGAGGACTCGGTCGGCGTGATTTTGAACGGCTTGGACGGAAACGGCTGCACGCTTACGGACAAGGGCAACGGGACGTTCTCGCAGGTTTGCGGAACGGATACCGTTATTTTGTACAAGGCGTTTTGCGGTGGCAAGGTTTACGATCCTGTCTCGGCATTCTGCCTTGAAAACACCCTTTATTCTTGCGGCGGAAAGGCTTACGACCCGACAGAGAGCTTTTGCTTTGCGGATTCCGCCTATGCGCTTTGCGGCGGAAAGACTTATGATCCGACAAACTACATATGTTATGAGGGTTCTGTCTATGCGTATTGCGGAGGCGAGGCTTACGACCCGGCAAAGAACTTCTGTTTTGAAGATTCCGTTTACACGGCTTGCGGAGGCAAGAGTTTAGTCCCGGGCAAGGAATTCTGCGACGAGCGCGATTCTTCCGTTTACGGCTATGTGCAAATCGGCAGCCAGACTTGGATGGCCGAGAACCTGAACTACAATTACAACGTGGAAACCGCGGCAAGTTACTGCTACAACGACAGCATCGAGAACTGCGAAGAATACGGCCGTCTTTACACGTGGGCCGCGGCGATGGACTCGGCCGCAGTGTTTTCTGAGGACGGCAAGGGCTGCGGTTATGGAACGACTTGTACTTCAACCAAAGCCGATACGGTCCGGGGCGTGTGTCCCGAGGGCTGGCACCTGCCGAGCAGTGATGAATGGCTTGCGCTCACTGTCTATCTCAGAGAAAATGTTGAAGAGGGCGAATATTTTGCCGGCAAATTGCTCAAGGCCAAAAGCGGTTGGTTTGAGGAAGGAAACGGCTCGGATGATTTCGGCTTCGGGGGGCTCCCCGCTGGTTTCCGCACTTATTCTGGGTTCACAGGAAAGACCACGTCCACATACTTCTGGAATACCACTGAGTATGACGAAGAATATATTATGACGGTTTATGGTCTGGCCTTCACTGCACCTGACTGGAGTAAGAGAAGCTCCGAGAAGGAGTGCGACGCGTTTTCTGTCCGCTGTATCAAGGACTAGTCAGAGTTTGGTGCTGAAAGCTTAGTTCAGAGTGGGGTGTGGAGAAAATATTCAATCATTAGGAGACAAGATGAAAAAGACACTCAAAACTGGCGCCGCTTGTGGCGTTTTACTCGGCGGTGTCTTCGCCCTTTTGGCCTGTGGCGACGATGTGACAAAAGTTTATCAGACGACAGGCGAAGATTTCGGTCTGGACGTGGTAGAATCCACGTTTGCTCTCGGAATGTGCGATTCGGCTTCCGTCGGCAAAATGATGCTTGTGCAAGGCGAAAATGCGGTTTACCTTTGTGCGGATACGGGCTGGACTCTGCTTTCCGGAGACAAATCCTGCACTACGGAACCGCTCTCCAATAGCACGGGCTACAAGCTTGTGTGCGGCGGGGATTCCGTCGGTATCGTCCTGAACGGCTCGAACGGCGAGGATGGAACCAGTGGAACGGCCGGCAAAAACGGCACGTATTGCACGGAAAAATTGCTTTCGGACAGCTCCGGCTACAAAATCCTTTGCGGCGGCGACTCGGTCGGCGTTATTCTGAACGGCGTTGACGGCAAGGACGGAACGGACGGCAAGAACGGGGCAAACGGAACTTCTTGCACTGTGGCCGCTCTTTCGGACGGTTCCGGCTACAAGATTGTGTGCGGCGGGGATTCCGTCGGCGTGGTTTTGAACGGTTCGGACGGCAAAACGTCTTCTTCGACCGGAAGTTCCAGCTCTTCCGTAAAAAGTTCGAGCAGTTCCGGCGCAATCGAGTCCAGCTCGTCGGTTGAAAAATACACCAACCCCAAAATTTCGTACGGAACCCTGTTGGATCCGCGCGACATGCAGACGAAATACAGGACGGTCGTTATCGGCACGCAAACCTGGATGGCGGAGAATTTGAACTACGATACCACGGCAAGCTACTGCTACAACAACGATCCGGCAAATTGCGCCATATATGGTCGTCTTTACACATGGGAAGTGGCAAAGAAAGTTTGCCCCCCGGGTTGGCACCTGCCTGACTCAACGGAATGGGTCGTTCTCCGAAAATCTGTGGCAAATTCCCTGTATAAAGGCAATACGGATTCCGTCGGCTATGCGCTCAAATCGACAAGCGGCTGGAGCAAAAACAAAAACGGTTCGGATGCTTTCGGCTTCGGGGCGTTCCCCGCCGGTAGGCGTCACTATAACACGGGTTTCGACGAAGACGGAGATAAGTATTTCTCTGAAAGTGCGTTTTTCTGGAGTGCCTCGAAGCCTGATAATGCTGCATACGATGCTTATGCCTGGTATGTGTACTACAATTACGAGATACTGGTCGGCCTGGCGTACAATAAGAATTACGCGTATTCTGTCCGCTGTGTCAAGGACTAGTCAAAACTTGGAGCTGAATCATTAGGAGACAAGATGAAAAAGACACTCAAAACCGTCGCCGCTTGTGGCATTTTACTCGGCAGTGTCCTCGCCCTTTGGGCCTGTGGCGACGATGTGACAAAAGTTTATCAGACGACTGACGAAAATTCCGACATGGAAGTTGTGGAATCCATATTTTCTCTCGGAAGGTGCGATTCCTCCTCCATCGGCGAAATGCGGTTCGTGCAGGACGAGTACGTGGTCTATCTTTGTGCGAACACGGGCTGGACTCCGCTCTCCGGAAGTAAATCCTGCGCCGCGGAACCGCTTTTTGACAACGCGGGCTATAGGATTGTTTGCGGCGGGGATTCCGTCGGTGTAGTCTTGAACAGCAAGGACGGTGAAGACGGCAAGGATGGAAATGACGGTACAGACGGAACATCTTGCACCGTGGCAGCGCTCTCGGACGGCACGGGCTACAAGATTGTTTGTAACGGCGACTCGGTCGGCGTTATTCTGAACGGCTCGGACGGGAAGGACGGTGAAAACGGGAAGGATGGAAATGACGGAGCAAACGGAACTTCTTGCATCGAGTCCGCGCTTTCAAATGGCACGGGCTACAAGACCGTTTGCGTTGGGGATTCGGACGGCAAATCGTCTTCCTCTGCCGCAAGCTCCAGCTCGTCGGTTGAAAAATACGACAACCCCGAAATTTTTTACGGAACCCTGACGGACGGACGCGATAACCAGATTTACAAGACGGTTGTCATCGGCTCCCAAACCTGGATGGCGGAAAATTTGAATTACGCCTACCCGAAGGAGAGTGCGGCCGCCACGGATTCGCTCAGTTTTTGCTACAACAACGATCCGGCAAATTGCACCACATACGGCCGTCTTTACACATGGGCCGCGGCGATGGGCGCGTGTCCCGACGGCTGGTATCTGCCGAGTAATGACGAATGGGACGCTCTCGAAACTTATGTTTCCGCGAATAGCAGCGGCGGTGTCGGCAACGCACTCAAGACCACAAGCGGTTGGGAGGAAGACGGAAATGGCTCCGACGATTTCGGCTTCGGAGCGCTCCCAGCGGGGTATAGCTACATCTCCGGGACGTTCACCCTCATGCTCAGTTACACTGCTTTCTGGAGTTCCACGGAATATGACGGCGAAGCCTACTGTCGGTATGTGGAAAGTCAGACCACGAGCCTTGGAACGAGAACTTCCTACAAGGACGGCGCGCGCTCTGTCCGTTGCCTCAAGAAGTGAGCAGAACTTGGAGCTTGGAGCTTGAGAGCTTAATTGAAAGTGAAGTGTTGAGAAAATCAATCATTAGGAGACAAGATGAAAAAGACATTTAAAACCGGCATCGCTTGTGGCGTTTTGTTCGGCAGTGTCCTCGCCCTTTTGGCCTGCGGCGACGATGTGACAAAAGTTTATCGGACGACTGGAGAAGATTCCGGCCTGGAAGTTGTGGAATCCATGTTTGACCTCGGAATGTGCGATTCCGCATCCATTGGCAAAATGCGGTTTGTGCAGGACGAGAATGCTGTTTACCTTTGTGCGGACACGGGCTGGACGCCACTTTCCGGAGACAAATTCTGCGCCGCGGAACCGCTCTCCGACAGCACGGGCTATAAGATTGTGTGTGGCGGGGATTCCGTCGGGGTAGTCTTGAACAGCACGGACGGTGAAAACGGCAAGGATGGAAATGACGGTGCAAACGGAACTTCCTGCACGGTGGCCGCGCTTTCGAACGGCACGGGCTACAAGATCGTTTGTGACGGCGATTCGGTCGATGTCCTCCTGAACGGCTCTGACGGCAAGGATGGCTCTGACGGCAAGGACGGAAATGACGGGTCGGACGGAACTTCTTGCATGTCGGTCGTGCTTTCGGACAGCTCGGGCTACAAGATTGTGTGCGGCGGGGATTCCGTCGGCGTGGTTTTGAACGGCAAGGTCGGTGAAACATCTTCTTCCTCGGTCGAAAACTCCAGTTCCTCTATGGAAAGTTCGAGCAGTTCCAGCACCAGCTCCAGTTCGTCGGTTGAAAAATACACCAACCCCGAAATTTCTTACGGAACCCTGGCGGACGAACGCGACGGCCAGACTTACAGGACGGTCGTCATCGGCGAACAAACCTGGATGGCGGAAAATTTGAACTACGACTACAACCAGAACACGGCCAAGAGCTACTGCTACAACAACAGCGCAGATTCCTGCGCCAAGTACGGTCGCCTTTACACGTGGGCCGCGGCGATGGACTCGGCCGCAGTGTTTTCTGGCGACGGCAAGGGCTGCGGTTATGGAACGACTTGTACTTCAACCAAAGCCGATACGGTTCGGGGCATTTGTCCCGAGGGTTGGCACCTGCCCGACACGACGGAATGGAACGCTCTTGCAACCTATGTCGCAGGCAACAGCAGCGGCGGAGTCGGCTACGCACTCAAGTCAAAAAGCGGCTGGAAAGCATCCAAGGGCAAAACGGGCGGCTCGGATGCTTTCGGTTTCGGGGCGCTTCCGGCTGGTAACCGCGATGCCGTTGCGAAATTTAGTCTAATGTCCTCTTATGCGCTCTTCTGGAGCTCTACGGAGAAGGCCGCAAACGTCTCTTCCTCCGCCTATGTCCAGAGCTTGATAAACACTGATACATCTATGGAGAGGGCAAACTACGGCAAGGGCATCGCACATTCTGTCCGCTGCGTCAAGGATTAAAAGGATTTATCAAGGAGACTTTATGAAAACTTTGACTCTCACAGGATTTTCGTTCTGTGTTTTGGCCGGCGGACTGTTTTTTGTCGCCTGCGGCGACGACGTGACCAAGGTGACGAACGTAACAAACGAAACGGTCGGCATGGAGATTGCGAAATCCGTCTATGCGCTTGGAACATGCGGCTCGGCGAACATCGGAAAGATGGCCTTTGCCGCCGACAGGAATACCGCCTACGTGTGCTCGGATTCGGGTTGGACTCCGCTCTCGAAAACCGCCGATTGCGCACTTGAAACGCTCTCCGACAGCTCGGGCCATAAAATTGTATGCGGCGGGGACTCGGTCGGGGTCCTCCTTTCGGCCGCAGACGGTACGGACGGAAAAAACGGCAAAAACGGAACCGACGGAAAGAATGGCAAGAACGGTACGGACGGCACAAACGGCCAGGACGGCGACAGCTGTTCCCTCACCGAAAACGGCGACGGCACCGTGACGCAAATTTGCGGAAAGGACACGGTTACTTTGTACAAGGCGCTTTGCGGAAAGACTCCGTATGAGCCCGAACAAAGCTTTTGCTTTGAAAATGCCCTCTATGGCCTTTGCAAGGGAAAAGCCTATGATCCGACTTGCGAACGTTGCACGGACAAAGGCGTTGTCGGCGAAATTGCGGATTCCCGCGACGGGCAGGTTTACTCGACTGTCAAAATCGGAAGCCAGGTCTGGATGGCGGAGAATTTGAACTACGCATACCCGAAGGTAAGTGCGGCCTCCACGGATTCGCTCAGTTTTTGCTATGACAATAATCCCGATAACTGTGATAAGTACGGTCGCCTTTACACGTGGGCCGCTGCGATGGACTCGGTAAAAACGGGGTGCGGCAACGGAACAACCTGTGCGGCGAGCGAACCTGTGCGGGGTATTTGCCCGGAAGGCTTCCACTTGCCGAGTAAAACGGATTGGACCACTCTTGGAGAGTATATAAAGGATAATTCGCAGAACTCCGTCTTCGATGCGCTCAAATCGACCGATGGATGGTCTTACGCCAACGGCAAGGACGAATTCGGCTTTGGAGCTCTTGCGGCAGGATTTTACGGGGCTTCGTCGAAGAAGTTTAACGCCCTCGGAGAGTATGCGGTTTTTTGGAGTTCCAAGGAGAGCGCATCCACTACGGCCGTAAGTTTTGCGTTGATGGACGTGACAATCTTTGGCACTACCAGTACCGCAAAGTATCTCGCCGACAATAAGGGCTCGGCGAATTCCGTCCGCTGTGTCAAGGATTAAAAGGATTTACCCAGGAGACTTTATGAAGGCTTTGAATTTCACAGGATTTTCGCTCTGCGCTTTGGCCTGCGGACTGCTTTTTGTCGCCTGCGGCGACGACGTGACCAAGGTGACGAACGTAACAAATGAAACGGTCGGAATGGCCGTGGTCGAATCGGCGGATTCGCTCGGAGCGTGCGACTCGTCAAATATCGGAACGACCGTTTTTGCATCCAAGGAAAGTTCCGCCTATGTGTGCGCGGAATCGGGCTGGCGCGCCCTTTCCCAAAACATCACCTGCTCGGCCGAAATGCTTTCGGACAGTTCCGGCTACAAGGTTCTTTGCGACGGGGATTCCATAGGCGTTGTCCTTACGGGGATTGACGGCGTAAACGGCAAAAACGGGAAAGATGCCGAAGACGGTGCCGACGGAATTGACGGCACGGACGGTACGGACGGAAAGAACGGCGTCGGATGCTCCCGGACGGATAACGGCGACGGCACCGTAACGCAAGTTTGCGGAGAGGATTCCGTTACTTTGTACAAGGCGCTTTGCGGAACCGCGCCGTATGAACCGACGGAGTATCGGTGCGAAAAGAACGAGCTTGTCAAGATTGAATCGTCGAGCTCTTCGGAGGAAAGTTCCAGTTCATCCGTAGCCTCAAGCTCATCGGTTGCCAACGACTAGGAGGAAAAATGAAAAACTTGACAATTGAAAAAATTTCGTTTGCCCTGTTGGGCGGGCTTCTTCTTACGGCGTGCGGCGAAGACGTAACCAAGGTGACGAACGTGACGAATGAATCTTCGGGTTTGGATTTGGTTCTGTCCGCGGATTCGCTTGGACCGTGCGATTCCGGCTCTATCGGCAAGATGCTTTTTGCCTCGGACGAAAATACCGCCTATGTGTGCTTGGATTCGGGCTGGCTTCCGCTTTCAAAAAACGCTTCCTGTTCCGTACAAATGCTCTCCGACAGCTCCGGCTACAAAATCATGTGCGACGGCGACTCGGTCGGGGTAGCCCTAAACGGTAAGGACGGCAAGGACGCGAAAGACGGCAAGGACGGGAAAAACGGAGAGAACGGCTCAAACGGTACGGATGGCCAGGACGGCGAATCTTGCAGCCTCGTCGACAACGGTGACGGCACCGTAACGCAAATTTGCGGAAAGAATTCCGTTTTGCTTACCCAGGCGCTTTGCGGCGAAAAGGCTTACGACCCGGCAAAAATGGAATGCCGTAACGGACGGCTGTTTGAACTGATGACGGATTCCCGCGACGGGCAGGTTTACCGCATAGTCAAAATCGGCAATCAAACCTGGATGGCCGAGAATTTGAACTACGCATACCCGAAGCTCAAGGATGCCGATGGAAATGAAACAACGGACTCGATCAGTTATTGCTATGACAACGATCCGGCAAATTGCGAAAAGTACGGCAGGCTTTACTCGTGGGCTGCAGCCATGGACTCGGTCGGAATTTTTAGCAAGGACGGCGTGGGTTGTGGCAGCGTGAAAACATGTACGGTGAGCGAACCGGTGCGGGGTGTTTGCCCCGAGGGCTGGCATCTCTCGAGTCATGGTGAATGGAATACGCTTTTGAAATTTGTGGCGGATTCCCTGTATGATGGCTACTTGTATCCGGCCGGCTACGCGCTCAAGGCTACAAGCGGCTGGAAGAACAACGGAAACGGTTCGGATGCTTTTGGCTTTGAGGCACTCCCCGCTGGTTCTTCGGGGGTCATCGACATACTCGTTGGTGTGCGCTTCTGGACTTCCACCGAGCACAGTTTTCTTGATGCCTATGACCGAGCCCTGTATTATGATGGACCGGGTCTGAATACGAACGAAGACAGTGCTAAGAGTTGGGATGCCTCTGTCCGTTGTGTCAAGGACTAGTCGGAACTTGGTTGAGTGTGGAGTGTTGAGAGTGGAGGGTGAAGATAAAGCTCGTGCCCAAACGCGTGAACAAAAAAGCCTCGGAAAATCCGAGGCTTTTTACGTGAACAACCGTTTTTTACTTGATAAAGGAAAGAACCGCGTCGCCCATGCCGGTCGTGCCGACCTTGGTATCGCCTTCCTTCCAGATTTCGCCGGTGCGGTAGCCCGCGCTGATTGTTTTTTCGACTGCGGATTCAATCGCCTTGGCGGCTTCCTCTTCCTTGAAGGAATAGCGGAGCATCAGGGCTACGGAAAGAATCTGGGCGAGCGGGTTTGCGATGCCCTTGCCCGCGATGTCCGGAGCGGATCCGCCGGCGGGCTCGTAAAGTCCAAAGGAACCTTCCGCGATGGAGGCCGACGGGAGAAGTCCCATGGAGCCGGTGAGCATCGCGCATTCGTCCGTGAGAATATCGCCAAAGAGGTTCGGGCAGAGGAGAACGTCAAATTCGCGCGGACGGCGGAGAAGCTGCATCGCGGCGTTATCGACGTAAAGATGTTCCAGTTCCACGTCCGGATATTCCTTGGCGATTTCCTTGACAATTTCGCGCCAGAAGACGCTGGTCGTGAGGACGTTCGCCTTGTCGATGCTTGCCACCTTCTTTTTGCGGAGGCGGGCCGCTTCAAAGGCGAAGCGCGCAATGCGTTCCACTTCGTAGCGGCTGTATTTCATGGTGTCGAAGCCTATCTCGTCCTTGCCCGAGCCTTCGCGGCCCTTGGGCTGTCCAAAATAGACGTCGCCCGTGAGTTCGCGGACGGTGAGAATGTTGAAACCGTCGCCGACGATGTCCGCGCGGAGCGGGCAGGCCGGTGCGAGTTCCTTATAGACGCGGGCCGGGCGGAGGTTGCAAAAAAGCTTAAAGTGTTTGCGGAGGGGGAGGAGCGCGCCGCGTTCCGGCTGGAGGTTCGGCGGGAGGGATTCCCACTTGGGGCCTCCGACCGACCCGAAAAGAATCGCATCGGCGGCTTCGCCCGTCTTGAGCGTGCTTTCCGGCAGCGGGTTCTGAAAATGGTCGTAAGCGATTCCGCCCACGTCGGCCCATTCCTTTTCGGTCGAAAATCCGAACTTGTTTGCCACGGCGTCAAGAACGCGAACGGCTTCCTGCATCACTTCCGGTCCGATTCCGTCGCCCGGGAGAACGGCTATCTTGTAATTCTTCATAAGAATACCTCGAATTTTTAAGCGTTTCAAAGATAGCTTATTTTAAAAATCGGATTCTTTTGCCGCGGCAAAACTTTGCTGTGAGCCTCTTCACGCCCAAACCTTGCCGAAAGTCCGAGGCGATAGCTATATTTGCGGAGCATTTAAATATTGGAAAATTTCGGATGAAAAAAATGGCAAACTTTCGAATCTTTTTAGGCGCTCTTTCCTTTTTCGCGGTGCTTCTCCTTTGGGCTTGCGGCGACGACGTGACCAAGGTCTGGGACGAAACGTCCGACAATGCGAACATGTCGCTTGTCGCGTTTGACTGGGAAAAGGACCGTG
>CAVBPX010000075.1:0-10385 GCA_963597395.1 Eggerthellaceae bacterium
ACCAGCGCGAAGCGTCGCAACCAAATTTTTGAAAATTGAATTTTTAGAGGTGACCCAAAGGCCATGTAGGCTTTCCGAAAGCCCGCAAGATTCAGTCCCGCACCAGGACCTTTTGAATCTCGAGAATGTAGAGCGTGTGCAGGTCGTTTTCCGGGTAGTTTTCTTCCAAAACATTTTTATCGACAAAGCTTTCTTCGGTGTAGGGCTCGGCAAAGAGTTTTCTGCACACAAGAACCATCCTGGATTCTTCAAAGAAGGGGGCGTTTCCCTCGTGCGCCATGTGAAAACCCGTCTTTTCGATTTTGTTTTCGTTCTTTCCGCTCGTGCGACCGGCGTAGGCGAGTTCCTTCCGGTATTCCTTGCCGAAAAAGCATAAGGAAAGCATGTCGGACGAATCGATCAGGGTCTTTGTAAAGCGCTGCGGGCGAATCGCAATGTAGGCGACGGGCTTGTTCCACATCACTCCGAGGCCTCCCCACGAGGCCGTCATCATATTTGCGCGGCCTGCGTGTTCTGCCGTGACGAGCATCCAGTCGTCGCCAATCAGGCGAAAGGGATTGTCCTTGATTTCCTTGGGACTTATTTCGTGAAAGGACATGGAAGCCTCCTGTAAAAAATTATTTGGTGAGATGTTCCGCGAGAATCTTGAGGCCTATCGCAATGAGGACGATTCCGCCGAGAATTTCCGCGCCGCGGGCCGAAACCTGCTTTCCGACGGACTTTCCGATGTTCGAACCGATTTCCGTCGCCACCAGCGCGACAACTCCGATAATAATGGACGTCCAGACGATTTCGTGCCCGACAAGTCCAAACGAAAGTCCCACGGCAAGCGCGTCAAGGCTCGTAGCGATAGCGAGAGCGGTCAGCGTTTTAAGCCCGAGCTTTTTTGAAAACGTCTTGGATTCTTCTCCTTTTGCCGCTTCCCGGATCATCCGGACGCCGATAAAGCACAAAAGCGCAAAGGCTATCCAGTGATCGACCGCTCCGATAATCGAGGCGAGAAAAAGTCCGCAAAAGAATCCGGCGAGCGTCATCCCGGTCTGGAAAACGCCAAAAAACGCCCCCATCCTAAAAATATCGAACTGGGAGGTCTCCCGGCGGCAGAGTCCCACCGAGACGGAAACGGCAAAGCAGTCTATTGCAAGCGCGCATGCGATCAAAAAAACGCTTACCAGGTCCATATGTTGCGAAATCCTATGAAAAAAGTTAATTTGAAACAGAATATAGAAAACAGGCAGCCTATGAAACGTTTCGGTGTGGTTCTTATCACGGGTGCAAGTTCGGGCATCGGCCGGGAACTTGCCTATGCGCTCGCCCCGCAAGCGGAAAAAATGGTCCTCGTCGCGCGGAGAACCGAAAAGATCGAGGAACTTTCCGCGGATCTTTCCGTCCGTTTTGGAACTTCCGCGTTTGCCCTCTCCGCGGACCTCTCCGTTCCGGGCGCTGCCGAACGGGTCTTCGCCGAGGCCAAAAGCCTTGCCGGAAGCGCTCCCGATATGCTCGTAAACGATGCGGGAATAGGCTTCCAGGGGGATGCTTCGGAAATTTCCGTCGAATCGGAAACCCGGATGATCCGCCTCAATGTCGAAAGCCTCACCGTTCTTTCCAAGCTCGCCCTCCGCGAAATGTATGCCAAGCGGCACGGTCTCGTTCTGAACATTGCAAGCGTCGCCGGGTTTCAGCCCGGTCCGTATATGGCCGCCTACTATGCGACCAAGTCCTACGTTCTCTCCTACAGCGAGGCTCTTTCCGAGGAGGCCCGCGCGCACGGCGTCCGCGTCATCGCCTTTTGCCCGGGCTTTGTCGATACGGAATTTCACCTGAACGCGCGGTCCGAAAAGGGCTTTTTCCGCTGCCTTTTCCGCGAGTCTCCGCGGACCGTCGCCTGGGAAGCCGTCCGGGCCGTTCTCAAGGGGATGAACGGCGCGGTTGTTCCCGGACGCTTTAACCGCCTGGTCCTTTTTGTGGAACGCTTTCTTTCGCGGCGCTTTCTCGTTCGAATTTCCGCTCGCATCCTAAAGGGGAAAAACCGCCGTGTCTAGGTTTTCAAAAATTCTTTTTCTCTTTGGCGCGCTCGTGAGCCTTCTCTTTGCCGCCGAGGCTTTTAGGCTCCCGGAGCTTACCGAAAAGGCTCGTGCCGAAGCCTCCGAGCTTTACGACATGGAATGCTATGCGTGCCACCGCTGGAACCGGGCTTTCGCAGGTCCCGACATGAAAGGGAACGTCATCCGCTACGCGGGGCGTCCCAAGGCCCTTTTTGACTACCTTAAGGACCCGCAACCGATACATCCCGACAAATACCGCCCCATGGAAATCAAAAAACTCTCCGACGAGGATGCTTCCCTGATGGTCGCATGGCTCTTTTCGCTTGTCGCGGACAGCACCGCGGGGGACCGTCCCCGGTAAATTCGGCACATCCGAATGGGGTGCATTTTGTCTCCAAAAGGTGCGAATTTGTCAAATTTTTTTCATTTGTAACGGAAATTTTCCGAATTTTGGACAATTTTTCTTGTATATTAGCCTAGGACGCCAAAAAAACGCGTCAAGAAATTCGGAGAATTTATGGCAGAAGATTTACAGAACCTGATTGAACGAATCCAGAAAGAAGCGATCGAAAAGGCGGACGCCGAGTCCTCCAAAATCCTCGCAAAGGCCAAGGACGAGGCCGCAAAAATTCTGGAAAATGCCAAGTCGCAAGCCGCCACGCTGCTCGAAAAGGCGGACAAGGACTCCGCTTCCTATACGGAACGCAGCAACCGCGCCATTGAACAGGCCGCCCGCGACGTTCTTATCTCCATCGGCCGCAAAATCGAAAAGATGGTGACCGACATTCTCGCAAAGGAAGTGGAAAAGAACCTTTCGGAAAACACGGTCAAGGAAATGCTCCTGACCCTCGCCAAAAACTATTCGACGGACCTTTCGCTCGTATTCTCCGATGCGGACAAGGCAAAGCTTTCGTCGTTTGCCGTCGGCGAATTTGCAAAGGCCCTGGGGAAGGGCGTCACCGTCGAAAGCGATTCCGGCATCAAGTTCGGTTTCCGCATCAAGACGGACGGCGGCAAGGTTTCTCACGAATTTACCGGCGAGGAAATCGCGGCTTCGCTCGCTTCCGTCGTTCGTCCGGAACTCGCCAAAATTGTTTCGGATGCCGCTCGGGGAAATTAACGGATGAGCAACGCCGTTTACATAGCAGCCTCGCTTCCCGCGCTGCGCTTCGGAGACGCCCCGCCGTTCTCCCTTTCGGAACTTCGCAGCCGCTGTGAATGCGTGATGAGCGAAGAGGAACTCGCGACGTTTGACGCGCTCCTTTCCGGGGAACCGTGCGACGATCCGTTCGTTTCGGCTTTTCGGGATCACGAAATTCAACTGAAAAACATCCTGGGACATGCGCGTGCCGCTTCCTGGGGACCGGACGTGCGCTTTGCGGAACGTCCTTTCCGCGGTTATGACGTCACGTTCGCCAAGATGGTCTCGGACGCCGCAGCCAAACCGAATCCGCTCGAACGCGAAGAGGACTTGGACCGCGCCCGCTTTTGGCTCGTTGACGAGCTGGTTCCGGAGGAAAGCTCCATGGCAAATCTCTATGCGTTTGCCGTCAAGCTGAAGATTTGTGAGCGCTGGTCCCGGATTTCGACCGAAGCGGGAAATGCCGCGGTTCTCAAAGTGATTAACGATAACGACCCTGCCGCAGGGCAGGAATGACCGGAGGTCTTATTTTCAATGGCTAGTATCGGAAAAATTGTCGGTGTGAACGGAAACCTCATCCGTGTCGCATTTGATGGCGCTGTCGCGCAAAACGAAGTCGGTTTCGCAAAGCTTTCGTCCGGTGTGGAACTGAAATGCGAAGTCATCCGTATTCGCGGTGACTTTGCGGAACTCCAGGTCTTTGAAGATACTTCGGGCCTCAAGTCGGGCGATGAAGTCCGCTTTACGGGCGAGCTTCTTTCCGTGGAACTCGGACCGGGCCTTCTCACGCAGGTGTTTGACGGCCTCCAGAACCCGCTGCCGAATCTCGCCGAGGAATGTGGATTTTTCCTCGCTCGCGGCAAGTATCTGCCGGCGCTCCCGCGAAATGTCAAGTGGAGCTTTACCCCGGTCGCAAAAGTCGGTGACAAGGTCACGGGCGGCGACACGCTCGGAACCGTTCCCGAGGGTATTTTCAAGCACCGCATCATGGTGCCTTTCCGCATCCGTCAGACGATGACCGTCGAATCGATTGTCCCTGCCGGCGAACACGTTGTCGAAGACGTTATCGCGACACTCAAGGGCGAAGACGGAAAGACCGTCGAAGTCAAGATGTTCCAAACGTGGCCCGTCAAGGTTCCTATTAAAAACTATGCGGAACGCCTTCGTCCTTCCACGCCGCTCACGATGCAGCAGCGGATTATCGATACGTTCTTCCCTGTGATGCAGGGCGGAACCTTCTGCACCCCGGGTCCTTTTGGCGCGGGCAAGACGGTTCTTCAGCAGCTGATGAGCCGCTATGCGGACGTCGATATCGTAATTCTCGCCGCTTGCGGAGAACGCGCGGGCGAAGTCGTGGAAACCCTTCGCGAATTCCCCGAACTGACGGACCCGCGCACGGGCAAGAGCCTGATGGAGCGGACGCTTATCATTTGCAACACGAGTTCGATGCCCGTCGCCGCGCGTGAAGCTTCCGTCTATACGGGCGTGACCATTGCCGAATATTACCGTCAGATGGGGCTCAATGTGCTTCTTCTTGCGGACTCGACTTCCCGATGGGCACAGGCGCTTCGCGAAATGAGCGGCCGTCTGGAAGAAATTCCGGGCGAAGAAGCTTTCCCCGCTTACCTGGAATCGACCATCGCCTCGTTCTACGAACGTGGCGGTGTCGTAAGGCTCCGTGACGGTTCCACGGGTTCCGTCACCATCGGCGGCTCCGTTTCCCCGGCCGGCGGTAACTTCGAGGAACCTGTGACCCAGGCCACTCTGAAGGTCGTCGGCGCGTTCCTCGGGCTTTCCCGCGAACGTTCCGATCAGCGCCGCTTCCCGGCCATTCACCCGCTGGAATCCTGGTCCAAATACGAGGGCATCATCGACCCGAACAAGGTGGCCGAAGCCCGTCACGTTCTCGTCGCCGGAAACGACGTAAACCAGATGATGAAGGTCGTCGGCGAAGAAGGAACGTCCATCGACGACTTTGTCGTCTATTTAAAATCCGAATATCTCGATTCCGTCTATCTGCAGCAGGACGCCTATCACGAAATTGATGCGGCCTGTTCCGCGGAAAGGCAAAAGTACGTCTTTGACCGCGTCTATGCCATTTTGAAAACTTCGTTTGCCTTTGGCGACAAGGACTCCGCCCGCGGATTCTTCCTCAAGCTCACGCAGGCGACCAAGGACTGGAACCGCGTTGCGTTCAATTCCGATGATTTCAAAAAGCTCGAAGAGCAGATTTTCAGCTCCGTAAAGGAGGTCTCCAAGAATGTCTAAGGTTTATCACCGCATCGAAAACATTGCCGGAAGCGTCATTACCGTCAAGGCGGACGCCGTTGCCAACCAGGAACTCGCCCGCGTCACAAGCGCACAGGGAGAATCCCTTGCGCGTGTCATCCGCATCGACGGCGACAAAGTGGACTTGCAGGTCTTTGCGGGCGCCCGCGGCATTTCAACGGATTCCCAGGTTCGCTTCTTTGGGCATCCGATGGAAGTTCCGTTTAGCGATGCGCTTCTCGGACGCGTTTTTGACGGTGCGGGAAATCCGCGTGACAACGGCCCGGTCATCGAAGAAAATCCGGTCCAGATCGGCGGTCCGTCTGTGAACCCTGCCAAGCGTATCATTCCGAAAAAGATGGTCCGCACCGGCATTCCGATGATCGATGTTTTCAATACGCTGGTCGTTTCGCAAAAGCTTCCGATCTTTTCCGTGGCAGGCGAACCCTATAACCAGCTCCTTGCGCGGATTGCGCTCCAGGCCGAAGTCGATGTCATTGTCCTCGGCGGCATGGGACTTAAATACGACGACTATCTTTATCTTCGCGACTACCTCGACAAGAACGGTGCGCTTTCCCGCACGGTGATGTACGTTCACACGGCGTCCGACCCGATCGTGGAATGCCTTCTTGTTCCGGACGAGGCTCTTGCCGTTGCCGAACAGTTTGCGACCCGCGGCAAGAACGTCCTTGTGCTTTTGACCGACATGACGAACTTTGCCGACGCGCTCAAGGAAATTTCCATTACGATGGAGCAGATTCCGTCGAACCGCGGATACCCCGGCGACCTTTATTCGCAGCTCGCGAGCCGTTATGAAAAGGCCGTTGACTTCGAAGGCTCCGGTTCCATTACGATTCTCGCCGTGACGACGATGCCCGGCGACGACGTGACACATCCGGTCCCGGACAATACGGGCTACATTACGGAAGGTCAGTTCTACCTGAAGCATGGAAGAATCGAACCGTTCGGCTCGCTTTCGCGATTGAAACAGCAGGTGAACGGCAAGACCCGCGGCGACCATCGCACCATCATGAATACGATGATCCAGCTCTATGCGAGCTACAAGGAAACGCTCGAAAAGCAGTCGATGGGCTTCCGCATGAGCAACTGGGACAACAAGCTTTTGAAATACGGCGAACGCTTCGAAAAGGAAATGATGGACCTTTCGGTAAACATTCCCCTCGAAAAGGCGCTCGACCTCGGATGGGAAATCCTTGCGGACTGCTTTACGCCTGAAGAAACCGGTATTCCGTCCAAGATGATTAGTCAGTATTGGCCCAAGAAGGGGTAATATGGCGAAGGTCAAACTCACAAAGAACGCCTTGAAGGCGGAACGCGATGCGCTCAAACGCTATGAGCGCTATCTGCCGACGCTGCTTTTGAAAAAACAGCAGCTTCAGGTGGAAATGCGTACGCTGCAGGCCAGGGTGATGGCCAAGCGCGACGAGGAAGATTCGCTCCGCAAGTCCATTTCCGGCTGGATCGGGCTTTATGCGGAGCCCGTCGAATGGGACCGCTATATTTCGGTCAAGGAAGTTCGGCAGGGCGAAGGAAACATCGCCGGCGTGGAAATTCCCATTTTTGACGGTGTCGATTTTAACGTCACGATTCCGGACTTCTTTACGACTCCGGCCTGGCTTGACGAAGGTATCCGCTCTCTGCAGGGGCTTATTTCGCTTCGGCTCGAACGCCGCGTTCTCGAAAAGCAATACGAGCTTCTCTCCGCAGAACTCCGCTCGACGAGTCAGAGGGTCAACCTGTTCGAAAAGGTGAAGATTCCCGAAGCGAAGGAAAACATTCGCTCCATCAACATTTTCCTCTCCGACCAGCAGATTTCGGGCGTTGCCCGTTCGAAGCTCGCCAAGGGAAAGGCTAATGCACGCGTTCTCGCACAGGAAGGAGCTGCCGCATGATTACTCCGATGAAAAAGGTGACAATCCTCTGCCTGGATTCCGAGCGTCGCGAGTCTCTCGAAAAGCTTCGCGAACTGGGCGTCCTGCATGTGACGGCGCTTCAGAATCCGACGGGAAATGTTCTTAATTCCGCAAAAAACGAGGTTTCGCGCGTTCAAAAGGCCCTGGATGCAATTCCCGCCGCAAAGAAAAAGTCGGAGCCTTCAAAAGACGTCTCCGGCGAGAGCGTCGTCAAGGAAGTTCAACAGCTTCTTGAACGGAAAAAACTTGCCGAAGACAGAGCGTCCGAAGCGGAATCCGCCCTTTCGCGGTATGGCGCTTTCGGAAATCTCAATCCGGAATCCGTCAAGGTGCTTGAATCCCGCGGTATTTTTGTGCGGCTTTACACCGTTCCGCACGGTCAAACCGTGGAAGTCGATGGCAACGCCCTGGTGGTTCCGTTTGCGGACAATGCGGAAGGCGCATGTTTTGCCGTCGTAAACTTTGCGTCCGAGCCGGCAAGGCTCAAGTCTGCGGCCTCCGCACTTGCGCTTCCGCTGCACTCGATTGCGTTTTACAGAAAACAGGCGGAAGATTCCAAATCCGAGCTTCAGAGCGTGGAAGCGGGTCTCGCCGCGCTTTCCAAGGACCGGTCGGCGGTCGAAAAGCGTTTGACCGAGGTGAATGACGCCTATACGTTTGAAGCCACGTCGGCGGGGATGCTCTCGTCGAACCTGCTTGCCGCCATCCAGGGCTTTTGCCCGGTGCCGCGGGTTTCGGAACTTTCGGCTGCAGCCAAGGCTTGCGGTTGGGGGCTTCGCATCGAGGATCCTACGGAAGAGGACGAGGTGCCGACGCTTCTCTCCTACAACAAGCTTTCGCGTCCGATGCAGTTCCTCTACGACATCATCGGCATTTCGCCGGGCTACAACGAAGTCGATGTTTCGAGCGTGTTCCTCTGCTTCTTCAGCATCTTCTTTGCGATGATCGTGGGGGATACGGCCTACGGGCTTCTGTTCATCGCGATTACGCTCTATATGCGGAAAAAGCATCCGAAGGCAAATTCGACGGGCTTCCACTTCATGTATCTGATGAGTGGAATGACCATCTTCTGGGGGCTCATTAACGCGAGCTTCCTCGGTCTTACGCCCGAGATTGCGCACTGGAGTTACTATCTGGACTTGACGAACTACGGCTTCCTTCCGGAACCTATTCGGAACGCGATGCTCTGGATTCGCACTTCGGCTCCGGCCGACCCTGCAAAGTTCGCCGTGTATCACAAATGGCTCTCCGGGCTTTCGATGTTCCCGGCGTCCTTCACTCCGATGGATGTGGGCGAGTCCCAAATGCAGCATGTCCAGTTCTTCTGCTTCTGCCTTGCCGTGGTGCACCTTTCGATTGCGCACATCTGGAACATTATTGTACGGTTGCGCCGTAAGGATTCCACGTTTATGGCTCAGGTCGGTTGGCTTTTGTGCTGCTGGTGCATGTTCGCGCTTGCCAACTACATGGTTCTCGGAATGAACCTTCCGGACTTTGTACTTCCGATGTTCATCACGGCCGCCGTAATCCTTGTGCTTTTCTCGGTTCCGCCGAAAAGGCTCAAGCAGGAATGGATTTCGATTCCGATGCTCGTATTGAACATTGTGAACAGCTTTACGGACGTCATCAGCTATATCCGTCTGTTTGCCGTCGGAATGAGCGGTGCCGCCATTGCCGATGCGTTCAATGGAATGCTTTCGCCCCTGTTCGGCTCGTTCGTCGGAATTGCCGGAGCGGCTTTTGTTCTGCTCTTTGTGCATGCCCTGAACATTGCGCTTGCCGTCATGGGCGTCGCGGTTCACGCCGTGCGTCTCAATACTCTTGAATTTTCAAATGGCTTGGATTTGCAATGGAGCGGCTTTGCGTATGCTCCTTTCGCCAAGAGCAAAAATTAACCAAGGGATAATTCCCGTTACAATAAGAGGATAACAAAATGGATCAACAAACGATTGTGACTCTCGCTAAGATGGGTGCTGCCGCTGCGCTGGGCGTTAGCGCGATGGGCTCTGCCCTTGGTTGCGGAACGGCCGGCATGGCGGCCATTTCAGTGTGGAAAAAGGCCTATGCACAGGGCAAGGGTGCGCTCTTTACGCTCCTCGTCTTTGTCGGTGCGCCGATTTCCCAGACGATTTACGGCATGCTTTTGATGAACTTCATCCTGAATGCGGCCCAGGCGAGCGGTTTTACCAACTGGGGCGGATGTCTCGGTGCCGGTATTTTTGGCGGCCTCGGTCTTATGGCGAGCGCCTGGTTCCAGGGCAAATGTTCGGCCGTTGCCTGCGACGCTCTCGGTGAAACCGGCAAGGGCATGGTCAACTACCTGATGGTTCTCGGCATTGTCGAAACCGTTGCGCTCTTTGTCCTCGTCTTCTCGATGATGGTCCTTTAATCCGTTTGGAGCGTAACTATGGACCAGACGACAATGTTAACCTTGTCAAAACTCGGAGCGTCCGCGGCGCTGGGCCTTGCCGCCGTGGGATCCGCACTGGGTTGTGGCACAGCCGGCATGGCGGCGATCGGCGCTTGGAAAAAAGCCTACCTCAAAGGCAAGGGCGCCCTGTTTACACTTCTGATTTTTGTCGGCGCACCGATTGCGCAGACAATTTACGGAATGCTGCTCATGCTCTTCATTTTGAACAAAATCAGTCCTGAAGGCGGCACGGATCCGAACGCCGCGATGTGGGCGGCCTATTTGGGCGTCGGCATCTTTGGCGGTCTCGGCATGACGGCAAGCGCCTGGTACGTGGGGAAGTCCGCGGCCAACGCCTGCAGCGCTCTCGGTGAAACCGGCAAGGGTCTTGTGAACTACCTCATGGTTCTCGGCGTTGGCGAAACGGTCGCGCTGTTCGTGATGGTGTTCTCGATGATGCTCGTGTCGTAAGACTTCACCTGTTTTCGGAAAACGGCCCTTTTGCGAGGGCCGTTTTTTTATTGGAACCACTAAAAATTGCTTTGGTTAAGAAAATGCAACCAAATTTTTGAAAATTGAATTTTTAG
>CAVBPX010000076.1:0-10079 GCA_963597395.1 Eggerthellaceae bacterium
AGCCTGTACAATCTGAAGGCTTACCGCATATATGTTGTCATTTCGATAAGAAGAAGGAAGATAATTGACACAACTTAAATTTTCAACATTTGACACATCGTCCCAATCAGTCTCCAGCCGAGAAAAAGAAGCAATCAATCCTTTTAAAAAACGGATGAATGCGTCAAATCTATTCGATTTTTGCAACAGCCGAGAAATAGGCAAACCGCCTTGAAGCAAAAGAGTTCTAAAATACTGATTGCTATTCAATTGTATCACGGGAACTTTCAAAGATGTCAGCGCCGACTTTGCGCTATTAAACATATCATCGGCTTGCCCGCTAAGATTAGCAAACGACGCCACCTTTTTCTTGGATATAGCCCCTCCGGAATATTCACGCCGCCAAGCCTCGGCATAAAAAAGGGCGCATTCTTCAGCATAACCATAAAAATTATATAAAGCAGCATTCCGAATTTCTGCTTTCAGCTCCTCATACTCCCCATCGTCTATTTCCAATTTCCACAGCGGAACAGGCGCGGACTTTAGTCCGCGCTTCACCAAAAGATTCTTAAAAAAGCTTCCCATTTTCAGCTCCTGTTTTTGCGCTATAACCCTCAAAGTTTCTAGCACCCCCACCCACGGGGAATAAAATCGTCTTACGCTCGGAATATAAGAAAAAAAAAAAGGTTGTCAATACCTTTTGCGATTTTCCGCCGTTTCGCCGATTTTGGCACGGTTATTGCTTTGATTTGAGCGAAATTCGGAGACTTTTCCGATGCGCGGACTCCCGGCCTAGGCTTAGAGATCGCGCAAAGGAGCGTGTTCCGCTTTTGAAACAGGAAACTGTTTCATTTTGAAACGTTTTCAAAATTGGAGACCAAAATGGCTACAGAAAAAAAAGAGTTCCAAACCGAAGTTCAGGATCTTCTCCACTTGATGATCCACTCCCTCTACAGCAACAAGGAGATTTTTCTCCGCGAGCTCATCTCGAACGCCGCGGACGCGCTCGACAAGCGCCGTTTCCTGTCCCTTTCGGACGCATCCCTCCTTCCCGAGGGCACGCAATTAAAAATTGACCTTTCGCTCAACTCCAAAAACCGCACGCTCACCGTCGAAGATAACGGCATAGGCATGAACAAGGAAGACCTCGAAAGCTGTCTCGGCACCATCGCGCGTTCCGGCACCAAGCACTTTGTGCAGGGCCTCAAGGATTCCGACAAGGCGGGCGTCGATCTCATCGGGCAGTTCGGCGTCGGGTTCTATTCCGTCTTCATGGTCGCAGGCCGGGTCGAGGTCCTTTCCCGCAAGGCGGGCGAGGAATCCGGCTACCTGTGGAGTTCGGACGGTACCGGGTCCTACGAGGTGTCCGACATGCCGAAAGAAACCGTCGGCACAAAAATTACGCTCTACCTCAAGGAGGGCGAGGACTTTAACGACTTTACGTCCGAGTGGGGCGTCGAGAACATTGTCCGCAAGTATAGTGAGTTTGTCTCGTATGGCATCTACCTGCACCACGAGCCCACAAAGAACGACAAGGGCGAAACGGAAACCAAGGAGCCCACGCGTCTCAACGACAAGCCCGCGCTGTGGCGCCAAAGCGCAAAGGAAATCACGGACGAGCAATACAAGGAGTTCTACCCCACCGTTTCGCACGACGGCGGAGAGCCTCTCGCCTGGAAGCATTCCCACGTCGAGGGTTCGCAGGAGTTTTGGACGCTCGTCTATGTGCCGTCCAAGGCGCCGTTCAACATTTGGCAGAACGACCGCATCACGGGCCTCAAGCTTTACGTGAAAAAGGTCTTCATTATGGACGACTGCAAGGATCTTCTTCCGCCGTGGCTCCGCTTTGTGCGCGGCGTCGTCGATTCCGAGGACCTGCCGCTCAACGTCTCCCGCGAAATTCTCCAGTCGAACAAAATCATCACGACCATCCGCAAGAACGTCGTCAAGAACGTTCTCGACATGCTCGCCGACATCAAGGCGAAGGACCGCGAAAAGTACGAGGCCTGGTGGCGCGAACTGGGAATGGTTCTCAAGGAAGGCTTCTACATGAACTGGGAACATCTCGACGAGCTGAAAAAGCTCACGCTGTTCCGTTCGAGCAAGTCCGGCGACAAGTTCACGAGCCTTGAGGAATACGTCAAGAACATGCCCAAGGAGCAGAAGGAAATCTACTACCTCATCGGCGAAAACAAGGACGCCGTGGCCACGAGCCCCATCCTCGAAGCCTACAAGAACAAGAACTACGAAGTGCTTCTGCTCTCCGATCCGATTGACGAGTTCATGATGAACTCGCTCACGGAATTCGACGGCAAAAAGTTCCACGACGTGAGCCGCGGGGACGTCGATTTCGAAAAGACCGAAGAAGAAAAGAAGTCCGAGGAAGCCTCCAAGGCCGAATACAAGGATCTTTGCGCGGAGCTCCAAAAGAGCCTCGACGAAAACATCAAGGAAGTCCGCGTATCGAGCCGCCTCAAGGACAGCCCGTGCTGCCTCGTCACCGACGAAAGCGCGATGAGCCACCACATGGAACGCATGATGGCGGCGATGGGCCAAGGCGTCACCAAGTCCAAGCGCATCCTCGAAATCAACCCGGAACATCCCATTTGCAAAATGCTCAAGGAAAAGGCTTCGAAGAAGGAATCGCTCGAGGACTGGCCGCGCGCCCTCTACGGACAGGCGCTCCTCGCCGAAGGTTCGCCGCTCGAAAATCCGGCGGCCTACGTCCAGGCTATAAACAAGCTCCTTTCCGCACAAATTCACTAATCGAAACCTCCAACAGAAAGACCGTCTTAAATTTTTTAAGGCGGCCTTTTTCTATTTTCTCGTCCGATGGAAAATCCCGATATTCTTTTTGAACGGGCCCGCGAGCTTCTCAAGGAAGTTTTCGGCTTCCCGGACTTTCGGCCCGCGCAAAAAGCCGTCCTGAAAAATCTTTTTGGCGGAAAGGATACGCTTGCGCTGCTCCCGACGGGCGGCGGAAAATCCATCTGCTACCAAGTGCCCGCGCTGCTTTTTCCGGGGACATGCGTTGTCGTTTCGCCGCTCCTTTCGCTAATGAAGGACCAGGTCGATGCGCTCTCCGAATACGGGATTTCGGCGGCGGCCCTCAACAGCCACACGCCCAGGGAGGAGGCTGCAAAGATTCGGAGCTTTGCCGTGAGCGGCAAGCTGAAGCTCCTTTACCTTTCGCCCGAGCGCATCCGCTTTGAACAGGACTTTCTCCTTTCGCAAATCAAAATTTCCCTCTTTGCTGTGGATGAGGCTCACTGCATTTCGGAATGGGGGCACGACTTTAGGCCCGAATATGCCGAGCTTCACCTACTCCGAAAGAACTTTCCGCACGTTCCGCTTGTGGCGCTAACGGCAACCGCCGATGCCGTCACCCGCGAAGACATTTTAAAACAGCTCGACATTCCGCCCGAAAACATCGTGCTTTCGAGCTTTGACAGGCCAAACTTGAGCCTTTCCGTCAAGCTAAACTACCGCAAAAAAGAAAAGCTCCGCGAAATCGAAAAGTTTCTCCGCAAGCGGAAAAACGAAAGCGGCATCATCTACTGCCTTTCCCGAAAAAACACGGAAAGCGTCGCCAGGGAACTTTGCCTCATGGGGTTCGAAGCGGAGGCCTACCACGCGGGGCTTCCAGCCGAGGAACGCATCCGCGTCCAGGACGATTTTTTAAACGACCGCGTCCGCATCATTTGCGCGACGACCGCTTTCGGCATGGGAATCGACAAGTCGAACATCCGGTTTGTGATTCACTACAACACGCCCAAGAACATGGAAGGCTACTACCAGGAAATCGGGCGCGCAGGTCGCGACGGGATGCTCTCCGACACGCTTTTCTTTTACGCCGATTCCGACATGGTGCAGCTTGCGAAGTTTGCCGAGGAGAGCGGAGAAAAGGATTTGCAAATCGAAAAGCTCCACCGGATAGAGCATTACGCGACAAGTCCCATTTGCCGTCGCCGCATTCTTCTGAGCTATTTTGGCGAGACGCTTGATCACGACTGCGGAAATTGCGACATCTGCAAAAATCCGCCGCAGCGCTTTGACGGGACCATCCTCGCGCAAAAGGCCCTGTCCGCAATCGTTCGCACCAAGGAATCCGAAAACGTCCAGATGATTGTGGATATTCTCCGCGGAAACCGCGGCATGGAGCTTCTCGAAAAACACTACGACGAACTGAAAACCTACGGCGTCGGAAACACGACGCCCGCTTTCAAGTGGAAGGCCTACATCATGCAGCTCGTCCACCTCGGCGCGGTCGTCAAAAGCTATGCGCAAAGCCAGCCGCTTTCGGTTTCGCCCTACGGATGGAAAATTCTCCGCGGCGAAACCAAGGTCGAACTTGCCCTGGTGAAGGAACGCGAAAACGAACCCGCTTTGCGAAAAGAAAAGGCCCGGGACGCGGAAGAAGCCCCGTCCGCGGACGAAACGCTCTTTGAAACGCTCCGCACGCTTCGTCGCGAACTTTCGAGAAAGGAAGGCGTCCCCGCCTACTGTATTTTTAGCGACAAGGTTCTTTCGGAAATCGCCGCGCAAAAGCCCCTTTCGCTCGAAGAGTTTGCCGAAATTCCGGGCGTCGGAAAGTTCAAGCTTCAAAAATACGGCGAAATTTTTGTACAGGAAATCGCCCGTTCCTTGTAAAAAGTCCACTTGAGACCCAAGCGGACTTTCTCCAAAAATTTTATTTTCGAAGCCTAATTTTTGGGCCGACGATAGCCCCACTTCGAAAGGATGCGGTCGTCGCCCTTGCGCACAAAGCCGCGCTTGGCATCGGGCAGGTCGCAGCGCAAAACGGAGCGGATCTTCACCTCGGTATTGTAGATGTAGGCGCCCGTTCCGAGAAGGCGGCCTTCCGAGTTTTTCAGGAATCCGTCACCGTCGGGTTTCAATTCAAAGAACATCTCGATTCCGCCCGTCTTGTCAACGTAATCCGGCGTAATGCTCTGCGTAAAGTTGTAGTCATCGACAAAGTCCCCGATGGTCGTAAAGAGCCACACGCGAATCTTGATTTCCGTCGAATAGAGGCTCGCCTTGCTTCCCAGCGAATCGTATTCCCACTTGAATTCGTTTGTGCAGTAATTTTCCACAAAGTCCTCGACGGTGGTCGTCGTACGGTCCCAGCCTCCGCCGCTGTCCAGCGCGACGTAGCCGTTTTCCGTAATGCTTTCGAGGGTCGAAAGGGTGCCCGTTTCGTCAATCGCCGGAGCCTGCGCCTTGATGCTGAGCGTTACGCCCAGGTGCTTGCCCGAAAGGCCTTCATAGGGCTCCTTGTGCGAGCCTTCCGAAATTTTTCCGTTCGAACCGGACTGCGTTTCTTCTTCGAGGCCCGTTTTTGCGTTAAAGACGCTCAGCGCGTAAGAGGTTCCCTCCTTGCTGTTTGAAGCGTTCACGAACTTGTCAACGGTCTTCCTGTCCGGAGCGACCAACGAATTTTCCACTTCCACCGTAATGATTTTCCCTGCCTTGAGAACGACCACCACCGTATCGGAAGCCTCGTTTCCGGCCTTGTCGCGGTAGGTGCGGATAATTACGTTTTTGCCGTCGTTTAAGCCCTGGTAGTTGAGCGTATCCTGTTCCAGGTCATCGACCGTCCAGCGGACCTCGATGGAGACGTTGCTCAAAACAGAAGCATTTTCGGGCGAAATAATCTTGACCTTGGGCGGAATCTTATCGACAATTACGAGCGTCGATGCCGAGGACGAATTGCCGTAAGAATCCGTGTACGAATAGCTCACCGTGTAATGCGTGTTTCCGTCTGCATCGCTCTGAACTTTTCCCTTCGAATCGATTTTATACGAAACCGTCACCTGGGAATCCCCGAGCTTTGCATCCACATTGTAGCGGACCTCGTAAATTGTGTTTCCGTCCTTGTCCGAAACGACCGTGCCCGAAGCGTCCACGGTATAGACAAGCGAAACGGTCTTTCCATCCGAATCCTTATACGTGTAGGCGACTTCGTAATAAAGTTCCCCGTTTTCGTCCGTGAGGCGGTTCCCCTCGGAATCCGTGTAATACGAAATGGTGACGGTCGTGCCCGAAGAAGTTTTTTCTTCGTAGCTCACCTGAATTTTGTCCTTTCCGATGACGGAATGCGTCACTTCCACTTTCGTCGAAAGATCGGCTTCGTCCGCAAGCGTCACCTTTCCGATGGTCGATTCCGCCTGCCCTAAGTTCCATGCCGAAACGGAAACCGTATCGACCTCAATCTTGAACGTTTTCGAGACGGTCGAAGGCTTTGCTCCCGAAGAATCCGTAGCCGAAACCGTGATGACGACGGAATTTCCGCGGACATAGCTCGCCGTATCGGACTTGTCCTTTTCTTCCACAATCGTTACGCCGCTCGGATCTTTGACGGAATCGCTCGAAGCGGCAATGGTCACCGCCGGAATCCTTGTGCTCACAAAGACGACGAGAACGTCCGAGCCGTCCTGGTAGCGGACCTTGACCAAATTTTTCCCATCGACGAGCGAAACGGTGCTGTCCTTTTCGCCACCGGGCGTTGTCCATTTGACATAGACGGAAGTCTTGTTCGTATAGACCGTGTCGGGATTTTTCCACGAGGAATCCCCGGACTCCGCGTAGGTAATCTTCACATCCTCGACGCGGTTCAGCACCTTTACCGTGACCTGGGCCGTATCGGCGAGGCCTTCCGGGTCGCGGACGAGAACGGAAATCACATAGACGGAATCCTTTTCGTAGTCGAGCGTCTTCGCGGTTTTGAGCGAGACCGTTCCCGAAAGCGAATCGATTTCAAAGAGCCCGCTCGAATCCTTGGCCACGGCATAGACGAGCCTATCGCCATCCGGATCCGACGAGGAAATTTTCCCGGTCGCAGTGCAACCCGCGCAGTCTTCCGCAACGGTCACCGTGGCAGCGGAAACGGTCGGAGCCTCGTTCACGTCGGTCACGTTCACGGTCACAAGGCCCTTGGCCGTAAAGACGCCGTCCGAGACTTCGACGTAAAAAGTGTAACGGGAAAGCGTCTCGTAGTCGAGAGCGCCCGCAAGCGCGATTTCACCCGTCGAAGCGTCAATGGTGAACATTCCCGGCACGGAAGGTTCCACGATTTTATACGAGAGGGTCGAAAAGCCCGGGTTGAGGGAATCCGGGTCAAAGCCCTGAACAAGCCCCACAAAAGTTCCGAGCACGGAATTTTCGGCCACGGCAAACTCCGCATCGGATATCGTCGGAGCCTCGTTCACGTCCGCGACACGAATCGTCACGGGAACCGTTTTCGAATTGAGCGTCCCGTCCGTCGCATAAACATTGAGCGTAAAGAGCGTATCCTTGGATTCGTAGTCGAGCACGGCCCTTTTCAGGGAAATTTTCCCGGTCGCGGAATCCAGAAGGAACAGGTTCGAATCTCCGGAAGCGACCCGATAGCGGACGACGTCGCCCGCATTCTTGTCGGTCGCAACGACCTGCCCCGCAAGCGTCCCCACCGGGCTGTTTTCGTTTACCGTCCACTCGTAGCTCGACTTTTCAAAGACCGGCGCGACGTTCGTATTCGCATCCTTGATGTAGAGCGTAAAATAGCCCGAGCGCTTGTTTCCCGAAAGAACGGCGCCGCTCATGTTGAACACATACATGCGGAAGCTCTCGTCCCCTTCGACGGCCTCGTCCTTCGCTGGCGTAATCTTTACCGAAACTGTCGGAACGGTGCTCCCCTTTTTGAACGAAACAATTCCGGAGTCTCCCGTAACAGTGCTTCCGCTTACCGTGCAAAGCGGCATCCCGGAAGTGTTAAAGTCCGCAGCGTTCGCGAGCTTTTGAGCGTTTACGTCCGCCCCCGTGCTCAGCACAAAGCAATAGTTGAAGGAAACGTCCGTAATCGGGCTTTCGGAAAGGCGCACCGGAATTTCCTGGGCGAGATCGTTTTCGAGGAACTTTCCGCTCGCAAGGGCCGTCGGGTCAATGTCGAGAACGGGAGGGTCGAACGGGACGTAGCGGAAATCCGTAGCCGAAAAGTCCGCATCAATATAGATGGCCTTGGCGAGAAGCTGCCCCGCAAAGTCCGTGTGCTGCGCAAAGTTAATCGTTCCGCCCGAAATGAAGGTTCCCTGGATGTGCTTTTGACCCGCGCCGAGAGAAAGATCGTTCGGCGTGTAAAAGAGAAGGTTCCCCTGGTAATCCGCGTTCCCCACTTTCGTAAGGTTCGCCTTGCTCCACGTGGAATCCGAAGCGTTCCACTCGTCAAGCGAAGAGGCGACCGCCACCGTGATGTCCGTTCCGCCGGTCGAGCCGAGGCCCGAAATGGAGTTTTTGACAAAGACCTTCGTAAGTCTCCCCGCCGGAGGCATCACCACGACAAGGCTTCCGTTGTTTCCGAACGAGATGGATTCGACAAAGTAATTGAAAGACACGGAATCCGTAGCCGAATAGGGAGGAACAAAAATGAACGCCGTGTCACCGTTTGCGGAAATTCCCGTATGATACTTGATGGTCGTGGCAAAGTCCGTGTCGATTTGGGGAACGTCGAGCGTCGTTTCTACCAGCGGCACAATATCGCCCGTGGCGCATTCCGCATCCGAAAGGGTGACGCCGCCGCCGTTATTAAGGCCTGCTTCCGCATTGCTTCCTTTTCCGCCGTCAAAGCAGTAGTTACCGCGAAAATAGTTCGAGCCCTGACCGTTTGCGCTCGGAGAAAACGCTCCGAGAAAGCGCACGGGTCCCGTCATCAGCGTATCGGCACCGGTTTCGTTCTGGAAACTTCCGCCAAAAAGCACGGGTCCGCCGAGCGCGTGGTTCGAGTTTCCGCCCATCTTAAAGTTTCCGGTCGCGCTCCCCGAATACCCCACCGTATCGGTTATGAAGACGTTCTGGCCCTTGAACGTGATGCCCGTCCCGTTAAGCCCCGTCGCAAAAAGCTTGTATTTGACAAGCAAATTCCACGTTTCAAGCTGCAGGGCGGTATCCGCCGGCGTCGAAACAGAATAGAACCGCAGCGGAAAGACCGTTTTTCCGTACGTCGTCTCGCACCGTCCCGCGACGGCAAAAAGACCCAGGGCGAAGAAAATCCACCCGATTTTCTTTACAAGGACCATGCACTCAACCTCATCTGCATCCGGGTTTTGTTCCGAATACATTACAGAATATAAAAATTTCTATACATTATTTCAATTTGTTTACACATTTTTTTGAACGTTTTCTAACAAAAAACATCTTTTTGGGAAAAATCCCTCCACTTTTTCCGTAATTTTGTAATTTTGTGTTCCCTAGACCCCAATCAATGATTGTTTGCGGGCACCCCGCCAGAGCGAAAGCAGCAACGGACTTGCGGATTTTTATGTGACTGGGTAGTCTAGGTTTTTTTGTTTTAAAAAGAAAAAGCCACACGAAGCCGGGCAAAAAAAGATGATTCTCTGGACACTCCGACACACAAAGCCCTACAATCCGACCGACGTCTGCTATGGCCAGTCCGACTTTGATGTCTCCCCCACGTTCGATGCGGAATTTCCTCCGGCGATCGAGGTTCTCAAAAAACGCTGCCACGCGCAAAGCCTTTATTCAAGCCCGCTCAAGCGTTGCAAGAAGCTCGCCGAGAAGGCTTCCGAGGCTTTGGGACTCCCGATTGTCGCCGAAGACGCGCTCCGCGAAATCCATTACGGTTCCTGGGAAAGCATCAAGCTTTCGGCCGTGCCCAAGGAAGAAATGGCCGCATGGAAAAGCGACCTGCGCGGCTACAGGTTTCCCGGCGGAGAATCCTTCCGCGACGTCGATATCCGCATCGGAAAGTTTATCGAAAGCCTTGTTGATAACGGCGACGAGGAAGTTCTCTTTGTGACGCATGCGGGAGTCATCGCGGCAATCGAGCATTCCATTTGCGGAGTTCCCGATTCGGAATTTGTCGAAGGGGAATTTCCCTATGCGATGGTCACGCGCTTTGAAATCCACGCCGCGGCGGACGGTTCGCTCAAAGGCTCGTTCGAAAAGCTCTACGGCGGAATCCAGCAGGCATCGCTCGCCGAAGCCATCAAAGACCTGTAATTCGCTGTGACAATTTTTGTCAAACGTCATTCTGGAGACCGAAGGGCCTACCTGCCTGCCGACAGGCCCGCCTGCTGCGGGCAGGCAGGTAGAATCCATTCCGC
>CAVBPX010000077.1:0-9842 GCA_963597395.1 Eggerthellaceae bacterium
TCGTTTGAGCTGGTTTTATTTTGTGAGCAACGGCCGGACGTCACTCTCCACTCTCCACATTCCACTTTGAACTAAGCTCCAAGCTCTAAGTTCTAACATCCGCTCCAGGATGCCGTTCACTCTTCACACTCCACTCTCCACACTCCACTCTCAACCTAGTCCTTGATGCAGCGGACAGAATATTCCCTCTTCTTTGATGAACTCTCGCGAGGCAAGCCTTTGCAGCTATACGAGACCAAATAATGATTGTAGGCATCGTTTGCATTTTTCTCCGTGGCAGTCCAAAACTTTTCGTAGTCACCACCATTGCCGGGGAGCACCCCAAAGCCAACGGTGTCTGAGCCGTTTTGGCTGTAGTTCCAGCCGCCTTTAGCCTTGAATGCTTCGCAAACCTGATTCGACAAATTTCCGCCAAAGAGAGAATTCGCCACAAAGTTTCTGAGCGTTTTCCACTCCGTTGTATCGGGCAGGTGCCAGCCTTCGGGACACACGCCCCGGACAGGCTTGGATACAGAGCACGTCTTTGAGTAGCCACAATACTTGCCATTCTTGCTAAACAAAGCTGCAGAATCCATAGCCGCGGCCCACGTATAAAGACGGCCATATGTAGCGCAGTCGCGATTGTCAGTTTCAGCATTACCATACCCGCAAGAGCTTGTTTGATAGTTGTAGTTCAAATTTTCGGCCATCCAGGTCTGCGAGCCGATCTTGACTGTTTTATAAGTTTGGCCATCGCGACCGTCCGTAAAAGCACCTTTGCCTACATAAACCAAACTGTCACCATCACAATATTCCGCCGTCACGTCATAATTTTTGCCACCGCACAGACTGTAAATCCATCCATACAGGCAAAATTCTGTCGCTACGTCATAGCTCTCATCACCGCAAAGCGCATAGAGCGCCCCAGACTGGCAAAACTGCGTTGTCGGATCATAGGACGAGTCTCCGCAAAAATTATAAAGTTTCTCTTCGAAACAGAATTTTTGGGACGGGTCGTAAACTGCATATCCACAAACAGTATTGGACAAGGCATTCTTTCCGTCCTTCCCATCCGTACCGTTCAGAATCACCCCGACCGAGTCTCCCCCGCAAATGACCTTGTAGCCGTCCCCCGCCGAAAGCGTCTTGACCGTGCACGAAGCCCCGTCGAGACCGTCCGCGCCGTCCTTGCCGACGAACGCCGAATCGCATGCGCCGAGAATCCGCGGAGGCCGCAACCTCCATGCCGGTCGTCTCGTTCGTGACCTTGGTGACGTTGGTCTCGTCCCCGCAAGAAGCGAGCGCGAGGAGCGTACCGCCTGCCTAGAAAAGTTTTTGAATTGATTTTGACATGATGAACCCCCTAAAATTTCACATCCAGCCGAAATGGTTTCGGGTATTAGCCGCAAGTTGATTGGTGGGCGTCGGGTTGCCTTGGGCGGGTCTCGACAGAACGGACCGCGCCTTCCAACGGGCAGAATATTTTGCATTGCCGGAGCCATCCAAAACGACGCTTTTGGAAATAGTCCAGCCGGCTTTTATAAACGCCTGGATGTAGGCGTCGGCATCCGGACAGGCCGGGTAGTTTTTATTAGCCTTGGTCTCTTTCAGGCGAAGAGCCAGAATAAGGTTAGACGGCTGTTTTGGTTGCTTTTTGACAAATTGGATAAACTTTTGCGGGCAAATTCCGCTTTCCTGAAGAGCCTGATAGCTATAAAAACTAATGTCTATGGTTGCATTCACATGTCTTACGCGCAGCTTTTTTGTTAAAAGGGATTTTCTAGTCCCTTTTGTGAAAGCCACCAAGTGCCGCATCACGGAAGTTTTTCCCATATTGGGATCGCCGATAACCAGATAAACCTTCATAAAAATCTCCTTTTGGATGATTTTATAAATGTAAGAAAAAAAACGCAAATCAAGTGCTCAAACGTTCAAAACATTTCCAGGACATTTTTAAGCAAAATTCCGTCAAAATGCAAGCCCGCTTCGCATTTCGAAAGCGGAAAGACAATAGAATCCATCCCGAACCCTTTCCTGTAAAGCGAACTTCGTGAATCCTATCGCTCCGCTCCAGGATGACAGTTGAAAGAAACGTTCCTGAAAAAACCGCGCAACGAGATTGGGCCGTTTTCGATTTTGACAATTTTTGTCACACGTCATTCTGGAGGGTTCAAAGAACCCGATAGAATCCATCCCGCAGTTCAGAATTTAGTTGAGATATCTTAGAATTTAGATTCGCGAAGCAATCTGTTTCCCAACACTCCACATTCCACTTTGAACTAAGCTCTCAGTTCTAAGTTCTGACTACGGATCCTACCTGCCTGTCGGCAGACAGGTCGGTCGCGATGCTCCGCTCCAGGATGCCGTTCACACTTCACGCTCTTCACTCTTCACACTCCACACTCCACACTCCACTCTCAACTCTCAACACTCCACTCTCCGCCAGAAAAGTGGCAGACGGGTCGTTTTGAACGGCTTTTCAAAAACGCCTAGACAAAATTTTCTATTGTTTCTTTTGAGGTGGCCTATGCTTATCGATGAAGAAAAACTCGACATATCCCGCGTCAGAACGCATCCGCGGCGTTTGGGTATAGCCCTTAGACGCTGGGGGCGCAACCTGATGTCCAAATGCCCGTTCCACGCACCGGAGGAATCTTCCCTCTTCTTTTACGATACGCTTGGGTACTGGCGCTACCGCTGTTTGCAGTGCGACAGCGACGGCGATCTGGTCGAATTTTTGATGCGGACCCGGTTTAACGGTCTTGACGAGGCGTCCGCGCGGAAGGAAGCCCTGGACTTTTGGGGCATTTCCGAGGACCAATACGGAAAGGCGGAAGCGGAACCTCACAAAAACAAGGAAATCGGCGGCGAAAAGGTCCGCGTTCTCGAAAGCTTTGTCCGCTACTGCCACTGGGCGGCCACCAAGAGCGAATCCACCGTGGAATTTTTGAAAGAGCGCGGTTGGAGCCTCGGACAGGCAAAGCTCTACGGCCTCGGATACTACAGCGGCGACCCCGAACCTTTTTACAGCTATTGCATGCTCTCGGGCCTCGAACGTCACGAGGTGAGCTTTTACCTCGACAACCTGGACATTTCCCACGAGCCGCGGCTCACCATCCCCGCCCGAAATTCCAAGGGCGTCATCCACTCCGTCTATGGAAGGCTCCTCGACAACGCGGGGACGCCGAACGCAAACGAGGACACCTACATTTCGTACGCGTCCGGGCCTTTGGACATTCCCTTCAACATCCAGCAGGACATCGAAAACCCGATTGTCGTCGAAGGCTTTTTTGACGCCCTCACCGCGGACCTCGCCGGCATCCCGGGCGTCGTCTCGACCATGTACCAGCCTTTTAGCCGCAGCCACCTGTATAAGCTCAAGGCGTGCGGGGCCGAAAGCATTTCGCTTGTGCTGCGCAAGGACGCAAACCGCCGGAACCAGGAACTTCACATTCGCAAGTGCCTCGAACTCGCCGAATCCGAAGGAATGCGTTTCAAGTCAATAGTCCTTCCCGCCGGAGAAACGGTCGATACGCTCGTCCGCAAGAACGGCGCCGACGAACTGCTCCTGAAAATCCAGGACACCGACGAAGACACGATGCGCACGCACCGCAAATCGGTCCTCATCCAGGACATCCGCGAGAACTTTGCGATTGCGATGAACCGCGATGCCGACACGGATGTCGGCTACACGCTTTCCAACTTCCCGACCCTCTCGCACGCTCTCGACGGCATCCAGCCAGGCTACTATTTTCTCTCGTCCGAGCCTTTCGGGTTCAAAAGCTATGCGCTTTCCTCCTTTGCGCTCGACCTCATCGAAGGGAACCCTTCGGCAAAAGTCATCTATGTCGCACTGGACTGTCCAAGACGTCTGGTATTCGACCGCTTTGTCGCGATGCTTGCCGGGATTTCCGAACCGAACGTCCGCAAACAGAACAAGGACGACGAACTGAACGAACACGTCCGCAACGCAACGCAGGAACTGCTCTCCTTCGTCAAGGGGGAACGCCTCGAAATCTGGGAAGACACGGAGACGTTCAACTTCAACGCGTTCATCAAGGAACTGCACGAAGAAGTCGCCGAAAAAAAGAACCTGATTCTCATCATCGACGGCATCGACCATTTGCGGATTTCGGACCGGCGCGACATTCCCGAATTGCAGGAAAGGCGCTCTTCCGCGGCCCTCGACATTTACAAGGATTTGGACATTCCGGTCTTCATCAGCGGCGCGTGCGTCAAGGAAGGCGACAAAATCGTGGGTCCCGAGCCGTATTTGCGCGATGCGGACGCGACGTTCTGGATTGAACGGAAGGAAGACGGCGCGCTTTGGCTCACCGTAAACCACAAAGGTTCCGGTTCGACCATCTACGAGGCGAACCTGCTCTTTTCCGACAAGTCCTACCGGATGAAAGAAAAGGAAAAATGAAGCGTCTTTCGATTGTTGACTTCAACAACTTCTGGAGTCCTTCGGGCGGCGGCGTCAGGCGTTACCACCTCGAACGGATGAAGTTTTACAAGGCGAAGGAAGACGCGCATCTCGTTTTTGTCCAAAACGATTCCAGGACCTTTTACGAAGAGGTCTCGGACTCGCTTGCCATCGAACACGTCGAGGCTTTCCGCTTTCCCGGAAACTGGGAATACCGTTTTCTGTGGAAAGGAAAAGTCATCCGCCGCATTCTCGAAAAATACCGTCCGGACATTATCGAAGTCGGTTCGCCGTATATTTTGCCAAAAGCGGTTTCGAAGGCGGCAAAAAAGGTCTCGCCCGATTCCGTTCTCACGGCCTTTTGGCACGCGGACTTTCCGGTCACCTACGTGCGAAGATTTTTTGAACGCTGGGGATTTCCGAACTTTGCAAGGCGCGCCCAGTCCGCGGCGTTCGCCTATGCCCGTTCGAGCTTTAAAGGCTATGCAAAGATCGAGGCGAGCTCCCACGAGGTTCTCGACCGGATTTCCGAAAACGGTTTTGCGCCGGAGCGTCTCGAATGGATTCCGCTCGGAGTCGATCTCGAAACGTTTAGGCCGGAAGCACGCGACGAGGCTCTTGTCAGTTCGCTGAAGGACGGCGACCCGAACCGTCTCACCATCTTTTTTCCGCACCGTTTTTGCGACGAAAAGGGGCTGCGCCTTTTTCTTTCGGCCTACCCGATTCTTTGCAAAAGTCTCGGTAGCGAACCGGCCGTTCTCTTTGCGGGAACGGGGCCCGATCTTCCGCTTGTCCGCGAAGCCGAAAAAAAGTTTCGACACATCCGCTACGAGGGCTTTATCCAAGGGACGGCGGAGATGGCACGGCACTACGCAAGCGCGGAACTTTCGCTGGCTCTCTCGGGCTGGGAAACCTTCGGGCTCTCCATTCTGGAAAGCCTCGCCTCGGGAAACGCCCTTGTCGCCGCTTCGACCGGAGCCGCCAAGGAGCATCTTTTGGGTTCAAGGGCGGGCGTGATTCTTGAAGAAAGAACGCCGGAAGCCCTTGCCGCGGCCATCCTCGAAATTTCCAAAATGAACATGGCGAGCCTCCGCGAAAACGCAGTCCGCTACGCCCAAAAATTCAGCTGGGAAAGCTGCTTTGAAAGGCAGTTTTCCCTTTACCAAAAACTTCTGGAAGGAAAACGCAAATGATCAAGCACATCGTTCTGTGGAAACTGAAGAAAGACGCCGAAGGCGCCACCGCCGAAGAAAACGGCAAGCGCGCGGTCGCGGACTTTGACGCTCTCCGGTCCAAAATTCCCTACCTCGTTTCCATCGAATCCGGCCTGGACTTTAACCGCAGCGGAGCGGCCTGGGACCTCGGACTCGTGACCACCTTCAAGACCCGCGAAGACCTCGACCTCTACCAGAACCAGCCCGACCATGTAAAAATCAAGGGCTTTCTCGGAAAAGTGGCGGAAGACCGCTGCGTCGTCGATTTCGAATATTAAAGTCCGATGAAAATCGCGGGAGTCCTGTTTGACCTTTACGGCACGCTGTTCACATACGGCAATATGTCCAGGGCGTTTTCGCTTTGGCACCAGGACCTCGCAAAGGCCTTGAAAAAGCTCGGCGTTTCGACGTCCGGAAAACAGGTCGGCAAACGCTGCAAGCACTTTTTTTCGGAAGAAATTCCGGAGAACGAACGTTTTACCGAATACGAGACGCGGCTCGGAATTCTCGCAACGCTTTACGGCAAGGAGCCGCCCTACAACTGGATAAAGCATACCGCGGCCGTTTCGATGAACCGTTGGCAAAGCCTCATTCCCGTTCACCCGGAAACGCGTTCGCTTTTAAAATTCCTCCGCGAAAAGCATTGCAGGGTCGGCGTCATCTCGAACTTCCAGCACGCACCTCACGTGCGAAAGGTTCTCCGTCGGCACAAGCTTTTGCAGATGCTCGACACGGTCATCATTTCGGGAGACGTCCACGTCAAGAAGCCCGACCCGAAAATTTTCGAGATTGCGCTGGAACGGCTCGGGACAAGGCCCGAAGAGACGCTCTTTGTGGGCGACGACCCGGAGCGTGACATCCGCGGCGCGGCTTCGGTCGGCATGCAGACGCGGCTCTTTCAAAACGGAGCCTCCCTGTTCGAACTTTTGAAAGAGGACTTTTGATGAGCCTCTTTTCGCGCGCCCAAAGTCCTTTTCGCCTCATCGGAAAAAGCGACGCCGAAATTCAGAAGAAGCGGGAAGAATGCCTTCGGAGCCTTTTTGCGGGCGATGCGTCCGAGGAGCGAATCTGTTTTCCGTTTGAAGACATGCTCTACATCGTTGACATCGGGCATTCGGATATTCGCAGCGAGGGCATGAGCTACGGAATGTTTATCGCGGCGAGCCTCGGGCAGTACGAACGGTTCGTTTCGCTCTGGAAATTCTCCAAAAAATTTTTGAAAAATTTGGACGGAGAACATGCGCCCTACTTTGCATGGCAAGTCGGAATTTTGGGCGCGAAAGGACCTTTTCCAAAGCTCGACCCGGGCGCGGCTCCCGACGGCGAGGAATATTTTGCGGCGGCTCTTCTCGTTGCATGGAAAAAGTTCGGCGAAAAAAAGTTCCGCGATGAAGCGTGCGAGCTTCTAAACGCGATGGCGCACAAAAAAACGGTCGGAAGCGTCCGTGCCATGTTCAGTCCCGAAAATTTTCTCGTCCGGTTTTCGCCCGTCGCCGGGAACGATTTTACGGACCCGAGCTACCACACCCTCGCCTTTTACAGGCTCTTTGCAAAAGAAACGGGAGACGCCTTTTGGGAAAGCGCCTACCGTCAAAGCCTCGCCTTTTTAAAACGCGCGATTCATCCCGAAACGGGGCTTGCGCCCGACTACGCGGAATTTGATGGTTCCCCGAAGCACACCGAATTTTTCCCGACGAGCGAATGTTTTAGCGGGGACGCCTGGAGGGTGGCCCTGAACCTTTCCCTCGACTTTACATGGGAAATTCCGGGCGTATGCGAAGCGGTGCGCAAAGACGCCAAGCGCTTTGAACGGGAATCCGTCCGAAAGCTCCTCCGATTTTTTGAAAGCCGAAGGCCCTACAAGGCGGACTACCGAACGGACGGTAGCGAATATCCAAAGCATCCAAGGACCGTCACACCGGGCCTTTCCGCGATGAACGCCGCCGCCACGGTCGCGCTCGACTTGAGCGACCCGCAAGACATGGCACTAGCAAGACCCTTTCTTTCGGCGTTCTGGGAAACTCCCGTCCCGCGCGGAAAGTGGCGCTACTACGACGGAATGCTCTACACGCTCGGACTTCTTGCGCTGAGCGGAACCGACATTCAGTGATTTTCGATTTTTTGCGGATCGAGCGAAAGGAGGCGCGCAAGGCGCTCCGCAAAAGGCTGCGCCCACAAGCGCTCCGGAGCGACGCGGCTCCTTGTTTTGGCCGTGAATTCCTCGTAGCTCAAAAACATGAGCTTTCCCAGTCGGGCGTCCCAAAGCGTCCACAGGGACTTCCACGCAAAGCCTCCGCTCTTTCCCATCTTCGGAAAAATTTTTACGGAGACGAAAACGGGGAGCGTCAAATAGCGGACGTTGTAGCGCTTTGAAATTTGAAAGAGGGCCGCGCGGAGGGAATCGGGAACGCTCCTGTCAAAAGCGGAAAGGACGGTCGGATCCCCGGCCCGGGACTTCCACGGAGACGCATCCGAAAGTTTTAGGCCATCCGCAAGCGGCTCGCGGAGAACCTTTTCGAGAGCCTCCCGCGCCCACAGGGAATCCGCATCCGGAATGCGGAGGCCTTCGAGCATCTGCTCGTGCCGCATTTTCGGGAACCTTTTTTCGAGCAGGGAATCCTCAAAGTGCGCCAGGTCAAAGTCAACGGCGTCCGCGCTAAAGCTGTGACAGATCTTGCTTTCTTCCGGACATTCGGCGAGGACTTTCGCCGCGGGAAAGCTTCCGAGGGTCGATGCGCTTTCCCAAAGTTTCGAGAACTCCGGGTTGATTTCCGCAAAGCCCTTTTCGTCAAAAATTTCCAGTTCCATTTCGCCGCGCTCGCCGCATTCCGAGCATTCCGAATCTCCGGACGCGTCTCCAGCCGAGCGGTTCCCTGCACAGGACAAAAGAAAAAAGCAGAACAGGATGAGGGAGCATTTGAGTGTTTTAACGGGCATCATGCTTTAAAAATGCTAAATTTGCGTCCGATTAGCAAGGAGTTCAGCATGAGTCTTAAATGCGGAATCGTCGGCCTTCCGAATGTCGGCAAAAGTACCATCTTTAACGCCATCACCAACGCGGGCGCGGAAGCGGCCAACTATCCCTTCTGTACCATCGAACCGAACGTCGGCATGGTGAGCGTTCCCGACAGCCGCCTGAACGAACTTGTAAACGTCTATCATCCCAAATCCATCGTCCCCGCCGTAACGGAATTTGTCGATATTGCGGGTCTCGTCAAGGGAGCAAGCAAGGGCGAAGGTCTCGGAAACCAGTTCCTGACGCACATCCGCGAATGCAACGCCATTATGGAAGTCGTCCGGTGCTTTGACGACGAAGACATTACGCACGTTCTCGGTTCCGTCGATCCGGTCCGCGACATCGACATCATCGAAACGGAACTGATTCTGAAGGACCTCGATTCCGTCGAAAAGCGCTATGCAAACGAAAACAAGGCGGCCCGCACCGGAAACGCCAAGGCCAAGGAAAACGCGGCGGCCTGCGAAATTTTAAAAGCGGGCCTCGAATCCGGAAAAAGCGCAAGGGAATTTATCGGTAAGAACGGCGACGCCCTCGACGCGGTAGTCCAGGACCTCGCGCTTCTCACGGCAAAGCCCCTCTTCTATTGCGCAAACATCCGCGAAGAAGACTTGGGCAAGGGAAACGCCTACGTAACGGCCCTTGAGGAATTCGCCAAAAAGCAGGGCGCATCCGTCGTCGTCATCAGCGGAAAAATCGAAGAGGAACTTTCCAAGATGGAACCCGCCGACAAGGAAGAATTTTTGAAGGACCTCGGCATGAAGGAATCCGGCCTCGATTCCGTCGTCCGCGAAGGCTACCGCATTCTCGGGCTTTCCACGTTCTTTACCGCCGGCGAAAAGGAATGCCGCGCGTGGACCTTTACGGCGGGTTCAAAGGCTCCCCAGTGCGCAGGAGTCATCCATTCGGACTTCGAAAAGGGATTCATCCGCGCCGAAACGCTCAGCTTCGAGGACTTCCGCAAATACGGTTCCTGGAACGCGGCCAAGGAAGCGGGCGTCGTCCGGACCGAAGGCAAGGACTACGTTGTCAAGGACGGCGACATCATGTACTACCTCTTCAACGTCTAGCTTCGAAAGTAAAGTCTAAAGTCTTTAGGTCACCTCTAAAAACTCATTTTCAAAAATTTGGTTGCGACACTTCGCGCTGGCAGTCATTCAAAGTGCCGAATACATCCAGTATTCGCCACTTTTCATTCCTGCCATCG
>CAVBPX010000078.1:0-9816 GCA_963597395.1 Eggerthellaceae bacterium
GGACGTTTACATCAATATAATCCCTAAACGGCAAATCGTCGCTAGATCTCGATAAATTCCTCGTCGCCCGTGATAAAGTCCGCAAGCCTTTCAAGCGACCTGTCCACATTCTTTTTGAGCGAACATTCCCAGACGACCGCCACCCGAAAACCGCCCATGGAAAGTTCCCGCAGCGTCCGAACGTCCCGCGAAGCGTTCCCGTCGAGCTTCCGGTTCCAAAATTCCGTATTGGACCGCGGACGCGTCGTAGAAGCGCACCCGTGCTGATGCCAAAAGCAACCGTTTACAAACACGACGACCCGATATCGGAGCACAAAAAGGTCCGGAGTCCCGGGCAGGTCCCGCCGCTGAAGCCGAAAGCGGAACCCCATCCGAAAAAGCCCCCGGCGGACAATCCGTTCGGGAGCCGTATTTCTGGAACGAACCGCCCGCATCATCTGCGAACGGCTCATGGGAGACTTTTTACGCATTTTCCTTCAAGTTTTCGTAGAACTTGCCGATTGCAGTCATCCAATAGGGCACCACCCAAATCGTGGCGATTCCGAACGTGACAAAGCAAAGAAGCCACCAGCCGATAAAACTTAAAAAGAGGTGGAAAAGTTCCAGGCGATGCCCGTACATCATTTTTTTACTCCGGGTAATCGCCTCGTTCGGCGAACATTCCGGACAATCGACAAGAATCAAATAGGTGAGGGAGTAGGAGAACAGCTTGAGAATTCCGGGGACGATCAAAAGGAGGCTCCACAGGAGGACGTAGATGCCGGCGAGAATTTGCGTCACGAGGACTTTAAAAAAGTATCCCACGCTCGTGTATCCGACAAACAGCCGTCCGTACGACGGAACCTTTTTACAGGCGACATCATAAAAGCAGGCAAAAAGCCCGACGTCAATCGGGAACAGAAGAATGCAAATGAAAAACTCCGCGGTGTTTTTCAGAGCGCCTTCCGGAAAGAGTCCCGGCAAAAACTGTTGGGAAAGTTCCAACACAGCGTACAAAACGGCGAGCAGGCAGGCAAATGGCCATTGTCCGGAAAGCGCCTTCCAGGCATCAAGGCGGATGGCTGCACAAGAAAACGGTTTGAGATTTTTCGGTTCCGTATCCATTTTTACCTCGATGTGAATATTTTCCTCAGGCGTTAATATATACTATTCGGCGCCAATGGCGTTTTTTGAAAAAAATTATTCCAGAATCGTTTTAAAGCAATACGAAAAATGCGTATCGCTTCCCGTGCGGGGAGGTTTTGCGGCGCATTTTTCTTCGGCATACCGGCAGCGCGCGGCAAAGCGGCAACCGTCCGCAAACTCGGAGGGCGGAGGAACGCTTCCGGGGATGGATTCCATTTGGGAAAGCCCGGAAAGACCCTTGGGAATTGCCGCAATCAAGCCTTTGGTGTAGGGATGCATCGGAGAAAGAATCACGTCGCGGGCAGGCCCGCATTCAACAATCCGCCCCGCATACATGACGGCGACGCGACGCGCATACTGGGCGACAATTCCCATGTTGTGCGTAATCAAAAGCACCGCCGTGTGAAGCCTTTGCGCCATATCCTTCAAAACCTGCAGAACGACCGCCTGCACGGTCACGTCGAGCGCCGTCGTCGGCTCGTCCGCGATAATCAGCTTCGGCCGCGGAAGGAGCGCCATCACAATGCAAATTCGCTGGAGCATTCCGCCGCTCATCTCGCACGGATACGCCGAAAGGATCCGCTCCACGTCCGAAAATCCGGCCGCGGACAGATCTTCGCAAATTCGCCCTTTGGCAGCCTTCTCGTCAAGCTCGGGCACGGCTTCTCGCAGCTGGCCGAAAATTTTCCGCACAGGGTCGAGTGCCTGCATCGGCTCCTGAAAAATCACCGAAATTCCGCGGCCCCGAACCTTTTGAAGCTCGAGCGCGGAAAGTTTCAAAAGGTCCATGCCGTCAAAGCGGGCCGTCCCCGAAATCACGCGGGCGGAAGGTCTCGGAACAAGTCCAAGAAGGCTCATCGCCGTCACGCTCTTTCCGCATCCCGACTCCCCGACCAGCGCAAAAAATTCCCCTTCGCGGACCTCGAACGAAACGCCGTCCGTCACTGGAACGGGCTTTTCCTTTCCGAACGCCACCGAGAGATTTTCGACCGAAAGAACGACGTCACTCATAGCGGTCCCCCGATTTCGGATCCATCGCGTCGCGGACGCCTTCGCCGACAAACGTCGCAAGCAAAAGCGTCACGAACAGGGCAAGGACCGTGCTCACGGAAATCCACGGCGCATACAGATTGTTGAGACCCTGGCTCATCAGTTCGCCCCAGCTCGGAGTCGGAGGCGCAAGGCCGAATCCCAAAAAGTCGAGCGACGTCAAGCTTCCGATGCCGCCGATAAGCGTAAACGGGAAAAGGGAAATCACCGGGGTGAGCGCATTCGGAAGCATCTCCCGGAAAAAGACGTGAAAATGTCCCAGCCCGAGCATTTTCGCGGCCCGGACGTATTGCTGCGAACGGAGCTTCAGATATTCCGCACGCATGTAATAGCTGAGGGAAACCCAGTTGAAAACGGCCATAATGAAAATCAGCATGACAAAGCTCCGCCCGTAAATGGAGCCGACGAGAATCACTACGTAAAGGAACGGAAGCGACGACCAGATTTCGATGCCGCGCTGCATCAAAATGTCCCACTTGCCGCCCAGGTAGCCCTGAATGCCCCCGATGACGATTCCGAGGAACGTACCGAGAACCGTAAGAAGAAGGCTAAAGCTCATGCATATCCGAAATCCGTGGATGAGCCTCGAAAGTACGTCGCGACCGTTCGAATCCGTGCCGAGAAGGTGCGTTCTGCTCGGCGGAAAAGGCGGAGTTCCCTCCATCGAAAGGTCCGCTTTCAAGGGATCCTGCGCTATCGGCGGCATCAGCGCCCAAACGTCCTTCCCCGCTTCCCGCATTTCCGAAATCCACCGCGGATAATCCGGTTCCGTCCGGTATTCCCCGCCGAAATCCGTTTCCGAATAAGTGACAAAGGCCGGAAAATAGGTTTTTCCTTCAAAGCGCATCACCAGAGGCTCGTCGTTTACAAGCCAAGGAGAAAGAAGCGAGAACGCGTAGGCAATCGCGAGGACGCAAAACGACCGGAAAGCGAGCCGGTTCTTTCGAAAGCGGGACCACTTCTTTTTGATTTCAAAGGACGGCGCGAACATTTTTTACCCGAACCGGATCCGCGGATCCACCCACGTATAGAGAATATCGCTAAAAAGCCGCCCGAACATGGAAAGCACGCTCGAAAGAAAGATGATGCCCATCACGACATTGTAGTCGCGGTTCACCATCGAATTGTAATAGAGAAGCCCCATCCCGTCAATGTCAAAAACCTTCTCGATTAAAAGGGCCCCGGCAAAAAGAAGGGAAAAGACTTCGGAAAGGCGCGTGACAATCGGAATCAGGGCGTTCCTCAGCGCGTGTCGCACCAGGGCCTTTCGAAACGAAAGTCCCTTGGCGAGAGCCGTCCGCATATATTCCCGCCCGAGCTCCTCCAAAACGCTGTTTTTCATCAAAAACGTCAAAAACGCAAACTCGCCTATCATATAGCAGATCATCGGGAGCGTCCAGTGCGAAAGGATGTCGAGAAATTTTCCGCCAAGGGAAAGTTCTTCGAAATTCTCGGAAACAATTCCGCCCAGCGGAAAGATGTCGAGAAAGGATCCGCCCGCAAGAAAGATAATCAGAAGGATTCCGAGCGCATACCCGGGCATCACGTAGCCCGAAAAAATCGCCACCGAAGACAGCTTGTCAAAAAGGGAACCGTTCCGGACCGCCTTGAGAAGTCCGAGCGGAACGCATACCAGATAGCTCAAAAAGAAAGAGGTAAAGCCGAAGGCGAGCGAGACGGGAAACCGCGACGAGATAACGTCCCACACCGGGAGCCCATAGGTATAGGAATTTCCGAGGTCGAGGTGCAAAACGTTCCAGAGCCAGGTCAGGTACCGCTTCCAGGCCGGCTGGTCGAACCCGAAATAGCTCTGAATCTGGGCAATTTGCTCGGGAGAAATGGAACGGGAAGCCGAGGCCCCGCCCGAGGCGGACGCCGCCTGGACCTTTGCAATCATCTCCTCGACAGGACCACCCGGAATCAGCTGGATCAGGGCAAAGCACACAAGCGAAATTCCCAAAAGCGTGGGAACCATCAAAAGGAGCCTGCGGAGGATGTATGCCTTCATTTCTACCGAAATTTAGCTTAATTCCCCCTTGACAAAACGCCCAAAATTTTCTCTTTTTGTCTTATAGAACAAAAGTTTAACCATTTTTCGGAGATAATCTCATGCCTTGCGGAAAGAAAAGAAAGCGTAAGAAGATTGCGACCCACAAACGGAAGAAGCGTCGTCGTCGTGATCGCCAGAAAAAGAAAATCCGCTAATCAGCCGGTTTCTTTTTAAGGACAACGGAAAAAGGAATGCCGCACAAGCATTCCTTTTGCATTTTAAACGCCCATGCAGATCGAAGGAACGCTCAAAAGCATCACGTTTCGGAACGAGGCAAACGGCTTTTCGGTTTTGAAGTTCGCCGTTTCCGAAGAGGCGCGCCCGGTTACCGTAACGGGCGTCTTTCCGAGCCTTTCCGTCGGCGAGACATTGCGGATGGACGGCGACTGGAAGACGCACCCCAAGTACGGGCGGCAGTTCGTCTGCATCCAAAGCGAGACCGTTTTTCCGACAAGCGGCGAAGGTCTGGCCTCATACCTCTCCGGAGGACTTTTCAAGGGCATCGGCAAGGCGATAGCCAAACGGCTCGTCGATACGTTCGGGGAAAGGCTCGTCGAAGTTCTTGACGGCGGCGGGGACGAACTCGGCAAGAAAAAAATCAAGGGCCTTACCGGGAAAAAGGCCTCCCGGTTTTTGCAAGACTGGAAGCAGATGCGCGAAAGCCGCGAAACGATGCTTTTCCTCTACGGTCACGGCATCACGGGAAGCGTCGCCATTCGGCTTTGGAAAGAGTATTCGACGGATACGGTCCGCGTCCTTTCCGAAAATCCGTACATCCTTTGCGAGGAGGTTTGGGGCATCGGGTTTGTCAAGGCGGACGAGATTGCGGGCAAGGTCGGCATTTCCGAGTGGAGCGAAGAGCGCCTCGAAGCGGGCCTCTGCTATACAATCGTCAAGGCGTCCGCAGGCGACGGCCACACGTTCCTTCCGCAAAGCGTACTTCTCGAAAATGCGGCGCGGGAACTCCGGCTGAGAATCGAATCCGACGAAGAAGCGAGCTCCCTTTCCTACGCGCTCGAAAATCTCATCAGGCAAAACAGGCTCGTCCGCGACGGGGAATGCGTCGCCATTCCGAGCCTTGTCCGGGCCGAAACTTTCATTGCGACATTTGTCGCCGACAGACTCCCCAAGACCGCCAACCAAAAAGACGAAAAAAGGCAAAAGGAACTGGAAGATTACCTTTCGGAGTTTGAAGCCGAGCAGGGATTTTCTTACGATCCGACGCAAAAGGCGGGCATCGTCCAGGCCTTCGAAAGCAAAATCTTTATCATTACGGGAGGTCCCGGAACGGGAAAGACGACGCTTCTCAAGGGGATTCTCGCCCTCGCCGAAAAGAAGGAAGTGGACGTAACGCTTGCGGCGCCCACGGGCCGGGCCGCGCGTCGCATGCAGGAAGTCACCGGGCACCCGGCGAGCACGCTCCACCGCCTGCTCGAAATCCAGCCCGATACGCACCGTTTTATGCGTGACGAGCACTTTCCCATCGAAACGGGCATTTTGATTGTCGATGAATTCAGCATGGTCGATTCATGGCTGTGCGCAGGTCTTATGAAAGCGGTTCCGGACAGGGCGCACCTCGTCCTCATCGGCGACAAGGATCAGCTTCCGAGCATCGGGCCCGGAAACGTCCTCCGCGACCTGCTTTCCATCCCGCAAATTCCGGGCATCCGGCTAAAAAGAATCTTTAGGCAGGCAAGCGGAAACGACATCGCGGAAAAAGCGACGCTCATCAACCAGGGAATAAGGCCGTCCCCGATCGAGGGCCGGAACTTTCACTACACGCCCTTTGAAACGCCCGGCGAGGCGCTCGAACTTTTGACAGAAATTGTCACACAAAAGATTCCGGAACTTTTGAAGGAATCGTCTCGCGACCTGCAGGTTCTGGTTCCCATGCACAAGGGTCCTCTCGGCACCGTCGAGGTCAACCTTTTTTTGCAAAAGCTCCTGAACCGCGAAACGAGAAGCTTCCCTGCGATGGGAACGTCCTGGAAGCGCGGCGACCGCGTCATGCAAATTCGCAACAACTACGAAAAGAACGTCTTTAACGGCGACATCGGAAAGATCATCGCCCTCGAAAAGGACAGGCAAAAGCTCACCGTGGATTTTGACGGACATCTCGTCGGATACGAAAGCGACGACATCGAGGAACTGTCCCTCGCCTACGCATGCACCATCCACAAAAGCCAAGGAAGCGAATACCCCGCGGTCGTCATCGTCCTGGATTCCTCGCACTACCGGATGCTTCAAAGAAACCTGATTTACACGGGCATTACGCGCGCCAAGGGACACGTCTGGATTCTTTCCGGGAACGGAGCCTTTGACGCCTCCATCCGTAACAACCGAATGCAGCTCCGCTACACGCGCCTTCGCGAATTTATCGCGAGTCGAATTTTTCCCGATACGGCCATTCCAAAAAGCCCCGAAGAAGTTTCTCCGGGACCTTATGACCAGTTTCTGGAATTTTTGAACGAGTAGTTCTAAAGAGAATCGTTACTTCGTTCCGGTACTTCCGAATCCGCCGCGATTTTTTTCGTCGAGAGCCTCCTCGACAAAGTTTATTTTCGGCTGGTTTTCCACAATGCGGAACTGTGCAATGCGGCTTCCCTTTTCGATGGTCACGTCTTCGGTCGCATAGACGGGAAGTTTCCACCAGTCGTCCTTTCCGCAATAACTCGAATCGATGACGCCGACTGAATTCGTCTGCAGAATTTTCCAGTTCTTGAACGTGGAACTTCTCGGAGCGATGTGCGCCTCAAAGCCTTCCGGAAGCTTCATTGCGACGCCGAGGTGAATCAGGCGAAATTCGCCCTTTTGAAGCATGACCGTTTCGGCCGCGCGAAGGTCTATCCAGTCGGACTTTCCGCCGATGTATTCCAAACGGGGAATCGTCTCGTCGAGGTATTGAATCCGAATCGTCTGTTCGCTCATTAGAGAAGCTCCTTGCGCAATTCTTCGCCGCTCTTTGCGGAGAGGTAGGCGGGCGGGACATCGAGAACGGTCTTGCATCCGATGACGCCTTCCGCGTAAAGGCGCATGGCGGCACGGGCATAGGCCACAAGAACGCTCGCCGTAAACGCCGGATTCGAATCGAGCTTCAGGCTGTATTCGATGACGTTTGTAAATTCGTCCGAGGCGCCCGTCTTTCCGGCGCGGATGACAAATCCGCCGTGCGCCATTCCCGAATGGTTTTTGTTGAATTCCGCTTCGTCGATAAAATGCACCGTCGTATCGTAATCGGCAAAGTAGTTCGGCATCGTCTTGATTTCGCGTTCAACAAATGCGGCGTCCGCGCCTTCCTCAAGCACGACAAAGACTTCGCGCAAATGCTTTTCGCGGGTCGAAAGTTCGGGGCACTTTCCGCTGCGGACCGCTTCGAGGGCGCTTTCCACGGGAATCGTATATTGCTTCGCGTTCTTCACGCCGCGGATTCGACGGACCGCATCCGAATGCCCCTGCGAAACGCCCTTTCCCCAGAACGTGTAGGTTTTTCCGGTCGGAAGAATCGAGTCCGCATACACGCGGTTGAGCGAAAAGAGGCCCGGGTCCCAGCCGACGGAAATCATCGCAATCTTCTTTCCGGATTTTGCAGCCGAATCGACAGCCGCAAAATGTTCCGGAATGTTCGCATGGGTATCAAAGCTGTCGATGACATTAAAGTGCGCGGCAAATTCCTTCGTCTGCTTCGGCAAATCCGTTGCGCTTCCGCCGCAAAGGATCATCACGTCGATTTTATCCTTCCAGTCCAGAACGTTTTCAAGGGAGACGACCGGAACGCCCGCCGTCGAAAGCTTGACGGAAGCGGGATCCCGACGCGTAAACACGGCGACGAGCTGCATATCCGAAGATTTGTTTACGGCGCATTCCACGCCGCGACCGAGATTTCCATAGCCTAAAATGCCGACTCTTGTCATAGGAATCCTTTGTGTTAAAACGGTTCCAATTTATAAAAAAATCCCCGGGAAAATTCCGGGGATTCTTTGAAGTTTTTCCGAATCGCTATTCGGCGGATTCTTCCGACGCGCCATCGTCCGACGAGTTGCCGATGAAAGTATCCTCGTGAACGACGCCCGATCCGTTGTATTGGCCGCTCACCGTATCGGCGCTGCATGCGGCAAACAAGGAGACGAAGATCGATGTCAAAATCGCAAGTGCTGTCTTTTTCATTTTTTATCTCCTTAGAAGTTGAGGAAGAAGCCCATGTTGGCAACGATGTCTTCGCCGTTAAACGCGGCGGCAAACGTCTTCCTGTAAATCACGTCCTCGACGCTCGCTTCGACGGCAATCATCTTCCACTGGAAGCGGAATCCGAGCTGGGCGGTGGTTTCGGAAGAATGAAGCTGAATCATGGTGTCTTCGGTGTCCGCCGCATCCGTAGTCATTTCAAGCCCGAAGAGGAGAATGTTCTGGGAAATGCCGCCGAACACGAGCCAGTTGTCCGTAAGGGCGACGTCCGCCCAGACGTTCGGGGTCAACTGCAGACCGAATTCCGTGTGCTTTTTGTAATTGCCGTCACCCGCCGCGTCGCCCTTGTCAAAGAGCTGGACAGCAAACATGTTGTTCGAACCGATGAGCACGCGGGCCATGTCGTTTCCGAGAATTTGCGTTGCAAAGTTGAAGTACGGGTCAATCTCGATACGGCTGTTCGGGGAGGCGACCTTCACGGTCTTTCCGCCGGCTTCCGTTTCGGTCGTTTCCTCGTTGCGGAGAACCTGCGCACCGAGCGTCCATCCGAACGTGCTTGCGCTCGGCGAGTTGGAGAACGCCGCGGCAAGGGAAAGCTGCCACAGATCGTTTTCGAGTTCGGCGTCGCCCTGTTCCGTCGAAATTTCGTTGCCCATCGTAAGCCAGTCCGCGTGGATGGAGAGAGCATACGCTCCAATCGGCATGGCAAACGTTAGTCCCACGTCGTCGCCCGGGTTGATTGTCGTCGTTTTCGTTTCGTCGCCGGCCTTCGGACTCTCGGTGAGGAAGCTCTTCGAAAGTCCGATGTCGATGCCAAAGCCGAACGAAGGAGTCGCAATACCGGCAGTAAGAAGTCCGACGGTTCCCGAATTGTCCAGGCCGCCGTAGAAGGTGAGGCCCTTGTTAAACGCCACATAGCCCTTGTTGTTTGTCGGTTCCACATAGAGGAACTGCCCGATGGCCATCAAATACGGCCAGGACAGCTGGTCGGAGACCGTCGTCGCGGCAAGTTCGTTTCCGACGGAGTTGTAGGCGTTTCCGCGAAGCACGTCGATTTTCGCCATCAGGTTTCCGGAAACGGCCGGAGCGGGTGCCGGAGTTTCCACCGCAGCGACCGGAGCCGGAGCCGCGGGTGCCGGAGCAGGTGCAGGTTCAGCCGCCGGAGCGGGAGCGGCGGGTGCCGGTGCTTCTTCCACGACGGGCGCGGGTTCAGCCGCCGGAGCATCCTGAAAAACATCCTGAGTATAATCCTGCGCAAAAACGGTCGCAACGGCGACGGCGCTTGCGCTTGCCCATAGTTTCAAGTTCATGGAACCTCCAATAAGTTGAATAGAACTTGTTTCTTCGAAATATAGTAAGGGAACCTCTAAAAATTGCTTTGGTAAAGAAAATTTGAGTGAGACCAAGCG
>CAVBPX010000079.1:0-8745 GCA_963597395.1 Eggerthellaceae bacterium
CTCCACACTCCACCCTCCACTCTTCACTCTTCACTCTCAACACTCCACACTCCACTCTCACCTAAGCTCCAAGCTCTAAATCCGACCGTTGCAAACTTTTTCCATATTCCCAACCCACTCCGAAAAATGTTGACACTTCTGCATCAACTTTTCAATTCCAACCAAATTCAACAACTCTCCAGCAACCACCTTATCATAATCCGGAATAACCCGCAAAATACGTTTTGACGGAGCCGTATCCCAACCACCATTGATAAGTTCGGGATTTTTAAACGAGGCGGAAACCTGATTCAATCCATCAATGGCTTTGTCATCAAAATAAATCGATCTTAGACATTCCGGTTCTACAAACAGGAGCGATTCAAACTCGTGGACCTGAATATACGGAACAAGGCGCCAATCACCGATATCCTTCTGAAATTCACTTTCCAACAAACAAACCCGTTCAAAAACATCGCCGAGCTTTTGCGACTTTTCATACCCCGGAAAATCCGTAGGCAACGCATAAAAGTCGAACATTGTCGTAAAGCGAAAATCGTTGGCGGAACATTCCCGCAACCATTGCAATAAATCGCTCCGAACTTTTGCATACGAAGAAATTCCTCCGCGATAAACTCGCCCCCCGCTTATAGTTTCAATTCATGCAACTGTTCATCGTACGACTTGAATCCGCTAAGTTCTATTTTTTCAAGCTTCATAATTTTTTCCGCTGCAAATTTACCGGAGCCCCTCAACGCCGTTCGTGGCGATGGCCGAATAGCCTTCGTGAATTTTACGGAGAGGGTTTCCGCTTGCGTCAAAAAGGCGCATTTCGCCGTCGAGGGTCGAGAACTTTCCGCCGGCCTCGGCAAAAATGGCCGGGAAGGCGGCAATGTCCCACAGCGAGACGACAGGGTCCGCCATGGCCTCGGCGCGGCCCGTTGCAACGAGAAAGTAGCCGTAACAGTCACCCCAGCCGCGGTAGAGCCTTGCGCTTTTGCGGTAACGCTCAAAAAATTCCATGCGGCCCTCGGATTCAAACGTGTTCACGGTGCCCGAAAGCGCAAGACCGTCGGAAAGTTTCACGTTCGAAACATGCGCGCGGTTTCCATCCACAAAGGCCCCGAGGCCCGATGCGGCGTAAAGCGTGTGCCGAAGCGCGGGCAGGTTTATAATTCCCACAAGAGGCTCGTCCTTTCGGTAAAGCCCGATAAGCGTCCCGAAAAGCGGCACCCCGCGGATAAAGGACTTTGTGCCGTCAATCGGGTCAAAAATCCACTTGTATTCCGCATCGGGATTTTCGATTCCGAACTCCTCGCCGATAAGCCCGAACCCGGGCGTTTCCTTTTCGAAGACCTTGCGAAGCTCCTCTTCCGCGCCGCGATCCGCCACCGTCACGGGCGTCGCATCCTCCTTCCATTCCACCGAAAGTTCCGATTCGAAATGCGAAAGAATCACGCGTTCCGCGTTTTTTGCGGCGAACCTCGCCACCGAAAGAAGTTCCGAAAGTTCAGACATTTTGCGTTTCCTTCCACTTTTCGACAAGGTTTGCGAGCAGCGCGTTTTCTTCGGATTTTCCGACCGTGACGCGGATCCATTCCGGAAGGCCAAAACTTTTGAGGTAGCGGACAATCATCCCGTTCATTTCCAAAAACCTGACAAGTTCCGCGCATTTTTCGCCGATGCGAACGCAAAGGAAGTTCGCCTGCGTCGAAAGCACTTCGAAGCCGAACTTTTGAAAGGCGCAGGTGAGAAAGGAAATGCCCTCGGAGTTCATCCGGAGCGTGCGTTTCAAGTGTTCCTCGTCAAGGAGCGCCGCCGAGGCCGCGGCCTGGGCCGCAAGGTTCACGTCAAAGGGAGGCTTCACCTTCCACATGGCGCGAATCACGTCCTCGCCCGAAAAGGCGTAGCCGATGCGAAGTCCCGCAAGCCCGTAGATTTTGCTGAACGTGCGGTTGAGCATCAGGTTCGGGAAGCGTTCCAAAAGAGGCATCAGGTTCGGATAGTCCTTTGCGGTGGCAAATTCCGAGTAGGCCTCATCGACAAAGACGAGAACGTTTTGCGGCACGCGTTCAAGAAATTCGAGCATTTCGCGTTCGCCGTAGTAAAATCCCGTAGGATTGTTCGGATTGCACACAAAGACGGCCTTGGTCTTCGGGGTGAGAGCCTTCAAATAAAGCTCGAACGGGGCCTTTTTTTCGGATTCGGAGACGGAGACGTATTTTGCGCCATAGAGAAGGGCCGTTGCGCGATAGACGGAAAAGGTCGGGCGGATGCCGACGACCTCGTCACCCGGCGAAAAGAAGGCCTTCCCCACCATGTCGATGATTTCGTCCGAGCCGTTTCCAAGGACGATTTGCGATGCCTTGACGCCGAACTTTTTGGCGATGGCGGAAATCAGGTGCGGAGCGTTTCCGCGCGGGTAAAGGTGCAAAGTCGGCGCTATTTTTTCGTAGGCTTCGACGGCCTTCGGGGAGGGGCCGAGCGGGTTCTCGTTCGAAGCGAGCTTTACCGCGTGCGAAATGCCGTATTGCTCACAAATTTCCTCGATCGATTTTCCGGGAACGTAGTCAGAAAGTTCTTGAAGCTCTGGGCGTGTTTCAATCATAAAACCTCTTCTCGAAAAGCCTTGCGGGAACCTCTAAAAATTAGAGGTGACCCAATGCATACGATTCAAATCTAGATATTTCGAAGAGGTTTTACGGCAAAACCCGTTAGCGGCACAGGCGCGAAACATAGCGGCGGAGAAGCTTTCCGCTTGCGCCGTATTCAACGACGATGGCGCTTTTTCCGAAAAGGGACGCGGACGGGAGGCTCTTTCCGTCATACAGGAGCCGTCCCCTCGAATCGAACAGACGGTATCTGGCGACGGCCTCCGACCGGGCGTTTCGCCCAAAGGAGATGACCGTAGTCGAATCGTTTTTGTCCGCACCCGTAACCGTAATCGTCCGAACGACCGTCGCATTGGAGTCCGCTCCGACGGTCCTAATTGTGTAGGTAAAAGTTCCCGCGGAGGTAGGCGTCCCAGCAAACGAAACGCGAAGTTCCGCTTCGTCAACCGTATAATTGACGCCTTCCGGAAGCCCGCTCACCGTCACGCCCGAGGCGTTTCCCCAGACGTAGCTGAACGGGACAATGGAATCGCCGAGCGCAATTTCCTGGTTCGAATGCCCGGCACCGTTCTTGGTGAGCGTCCCGACGGTCTTGAGCTTTTCGCCGGAGACTTCGAACGTGCTGTAGGCCGAAACGCCCTCGAGACCGTTTGCATCGACGGCGATGGCAACCGCGCTGTAGGTCCCTGCCGAAAGTTCCCCGACGCTTGCCGTATAAGGCGCGGACGTTACCGACGCGACCTTTTCGGTTCCGATGTAAAAATCCACGCGGTTTACGGAAGCGCCGCTCGAGCTTTTGACCGTTGCCGTAAGAGTGACAGAATTTGTCGCGGGCGAAGAGGCGAGCGAGACCGTGGCCGCGACGGGAGAAATTCCAAAGGCCTGGTTGTATTCGGGCATCTTTCCCCATTTGCCGCCCACGCCCGCAAGCTTTGGAAGCTCGGTGGGAAGCGTGGAAACTTCGCGCTTTTCGTAAGAATAGGACGGCGTAAAAACGCTCGCCGTCGGAGCCGTACTCGTGCACGAACCGTTCACGTAATAGCAGCCCTTGCTGTTCTTGACCGTGTTCCCGGTAAAGTTCAGATAGCCGTAACTTCCTACATCCACAATGTGGTAGTTCATTTGTTCGAGATAACTGTTTTCGTAGAGCATTTGCGTAAAGCTTGTGGAACTTTCTCCGCTGACCGCCGCTCCCGTCCAGTAATTGTAGAACGTATAGTTGTTATACATGTGCACGCGGGAGCTTCCGCCGGCCTTCGGAACGCGCCCGTATGTGCCGTGCCAATAGACGTTTGCATAGGTGAGTTCCGCATCCTGTACAAGCGCCATATACGGGTCGTATCCCCAGCAGTTGTATTCGCTCGAACCGTCATAGTCCAAATAGCTGACCGTTGCGCCATCGACAGACCCGATATCAAAGCCGTCGCTAATCCACTTGTAGGAAATGTGGTCGGCCCAGAAGTTTTTCACATGATCGCTCGAAGAACCGTCCACACTCAGACCGTCGCCCGCTTCTACGAGGTGCGGATTCACGTCGTAGAGAGCAAGGTTACGGTAAATGTTGTTGTGGGCGTCTTCGTAGGAGCGCGGATTAATCGCTGCGCCGCGGAGGTTCGCGCCGCGTCCCATGCCGACGAGGCTCTTGTTTGCGCTGGTCGTAATCCAATTGTTCCAGGACTGAAGGTTTTCGGATTCGCTTACGGCGGTCACGTCTTCGGAAAGTCCGCTGCACGAATTTTTGGTAAAGGAGATGCGGTAAAAGGTGTTGCCCGAATTTTTGTCGCTCGAACCGCACTTTCCCTTGCACCATGTCCATCCGCGGGCGTTTGCATCCGTTACGGCATTCTTGAAAATGCGGAAATCATAGGTTCCCTCGGGAACGAGAATCGTCTTCGCGCCGCTTGACTGGAGCGCCTTGCGGACGCTTGCGGAGTCCTTCGCAATGACAATTTCGCCGCCGTCGCCGCCCGTCGTACCGGCACCAAAGCCCTCGGCCCGAACATAGAACGTGTAAAGCAAAACGGCCGTCTCGTCCGACTCGCTTCCCGTCCAAATCCATTTGGACTGCGTATTTTCGGCAAAGCCCGAAAGACTTCCGCCGGAGGGCATTTTTGTGCTGGCATAGGAAAGGCTCGTGGCACCGCCCCAGGCCGAAAGGTCACGCCCCTTGTTTTTCCACGCGGAATTTCCGACGGAAGGCTTTGCCACCCAGCCTGTGCCCGAATAGTAGGACTTTTCGAGTTCGTCGATTTGCACAAGAACGCCCGGTGCGCCGCTCCCGTTGACCGCAACGACGCTCACCGCGTTTTCGCCCGGAAGAAACGTGTAGGGCACAAAGCTCACACGGCCCGCCTGGTTGTCTTCTTTTAAAAGCTCTCCGTTCACATACAGGCGATACCCGCCGTCCGCAACAATCCAAATGCCCGGTCCCCCGCCCGCGTTATACGTCGAAGCGATGAGCTGTGAACCTACGGCATCGCCGCCGCCGTAATTTGCCGAAGACGGAAGCGTCACCACTTCGGTAGGGTTCATGGCCGCGGCGCAAAAGCCCGCCAAAATTCCGGTCCAGACGAAAAAGCGCATAAATTCTCCTTTCTGTATCTCACATAAAGTAATTTATCGGGAAAATTTGCGAAATTTTTCAAAAAAAGGCGTTGTCTTCGGACAACCGGCAAAAACGAAAAGGCCCCGGAGCAACGCTCCGGAGCCTTTTGTAAAACGGGAATGATTACTTGGTCGCGACAGCGATCTCGGTCATGCCGGTCATGCGGGCGCGGAGCCACGCACCGATGATCTCGGTCGGATGTTCACGGATGGCCTTGTTCACTTCGATGAGCTTCACGTTATCGACGCCGTTGCCCTTGCCCGCGCCATAGACTTCGCCCAGGTCTTCCTTGGTGATTTGCTTCATGAAGTCCTTGAGCAGCGGAACGCAGCGGTTCGCAAAGAGATAGCAGCCGTATTCGGCGGTATCGCTGATGACGCGGTTCATCTCGTAGAGCTTCTTGCGCGCGATGAGGTTTGCAATCAGCGGAATCTCGTGCAGGGTTTCGTAGTAGGCGCTCATCGGCTTCATGCCCGAAGCGGTCATCGTTTCGAAGGCGAGTTCGGAACCGGCCTTGAGCATCGCGACCATCAAAACGCCGCGGTCAAAGTATTCCTGCTCCGTAATCTTGTCGTCGGAGGCGGAAGTCTGCTCGAAAGCGGTCTTGCCGGTCTCTTCGCGCCAGGTGAGAAGATCCTTGTCGCCCGCTTCCCAGTCCTTCATCATCGTCGCGGAGAATTCGCCCGAAATAATGTCGTCCTGGTGCTTGCGGTAAAGGTCGGTCATAATCTTCTTGAGTTCGACGGAGAGCTCGTAGGCGCGAATCTTTGCCGGGTTCGAAAGACGATCCATCATGTTGGTGATGCCGCCATGCTTCAGGGCCTCGGAGATGGTTTCCCAACCGTACTGGAGGAGCTTTGCCGCGTAGTGCGGGTCGATGCCTTCCTTGACCATGTGGTCAAAGCCGAGGAGAGTTCCCGTCTGGAGCATACCGCAAAGAATGGTCTGTTCGCCCATCAGGTCGGACTTGACTTCGGCGATAAAGGAGCTTTCGAGGACGCCCGCACGGTCCGCATGGAGGCCCGCAGCGTAAGCCTTCGCATAGTCCCAGCCCTTTCCTTCCGGGTCATGGTCGGCCTGGACGGCGATAAGGCAGGGCATTCCGAAACCGCGAACGTATTCGGCGCGGACTTCGGATCCCGGACCCTTCGGAGCGCACATGATGACGGTGATGTCGTCGCGAATCTGCTGGCCTTCCTCGATCATATTGAAGCCGTGGCTGTAGGAGAGGACGGCGCCCTTCTTCATAAGCGGCATAATCTGCGGAATCACATTGTGGTGCTGCTTGTCCGGTGTGAGGTTCAACACGAGGTCCGCGCTCGGAATGAGTTCGTTATACGTGCCGACCTTAAAACCGTTTTCGGTCGCGTTCTTGTAGGAAGCGCGCTTTTCCTGAATAGCAGATTCACGGAGAGCATAAGAAACGTCCAGACCGCTGTCGCGAAGGTCAAGGCCCTGATGAAGGCCCTGCGCGCCGCAGCCGATGATGACGATTTTCTTGCCCTGAAGAGCTTCGGTTCCGCGGGAGAACTCGGAAGCTTCCATAAAACGGCAATGACCCAATTCTTCGATCTTCTTGCGAAGAGGGAGCGTGTTGAAGTAGTTCATCTTTTACCTCGAATGTAAAAATTGCTTCGGGCGATAATCTAGCAAATTTTTTTGGAAAAGGCGGTGGGCACGTTCCGAACTCGGAGCTTTGCGCTTTGAAGCGAACGGTTACTTTCCGCCGAAAGGCTTTCGACGTTGCACGTCTAGGCTTTTTTCGCCAAGCGAACGGTTTGGCCTACCCGATGTTCAGAGCTTAGTTGGGAGATCTTAGAGCTTAGAAAAGCGAAGCGATCTTCTTTCTCAACTTTTCTCACTCCACTCTTCACCCTTCACTCTCATCTAAGTTCTCAGTTCTAAGTTCTGACCATGGATCCTATCGCTCCGCGGTGCTTCGCTCCAGGATGACGGCGTAACGAGACAGTCATTCAACATAACGAACATTTACCGCCTGCCGTCATTCTGGAGGATCTGAAAGAGCCGATAGAATCCATCCCGAGCGTTTCTTTTGAAATGGATTCTATCGGTCGCAAGCTCCCTCCAGGATGACCGTTTGTCATACAAACCTTCACTGCTCGCTTAGCAAGCTCTCCACTCTCCACACTCCACATTCCACTCTCAGAACAGGCTAGTCCTTGAGACAACGGACAGATAGTGCGTACTTCTTGACTGTCGTTCCAATGCCATAAACGTATTTGTTATTGATAGATAGAGTATAGCCACCGTACGCATCGTGCTTCGTCAAGGACCAGAACTCCGCTACCTGTGTGGCGGAAAAGAACGAAGAAGCATAGCCTCTGCCCGCCGGAAGCGCCCCGAACCCGAATTCGTCTGAGCCATTGTAACCGTCCCATCCGCTTGTGGCTTTTAGCGCGAGAGCAACAGATTCCCCGGAGACTTTTGTCATATTGGCGGAGACATACGCGAGGAGCGTTCTCCATTCCGTCGTATCGGGAAGATGCCAGCCCGCAGGACAGACGCCACGGACCTTCCCGCTCGCGGAACACGCATTTCCGTAGCCGCAACCCTTGCCGTCATCGGAGAATACGGCTGCCGAGTCCATCGCCGCGGCCCACGTGTAAAGACGGCCATAGATTTCGCAGGAATCCGCGTCATCGTTATAGCAGAGGCTAGTTGCCGAGCCTTCGTTGTAGTCGAAGTTCAGGTTCTCCGCCATCCAGACTTGCGTGCCTATCTGGACAGTCCTGTAGATTTGCCCGTCACGCTCGTCCATAACCAACGGTTCCGTACTGATTTCCCATGCGCCGTTCCTGCATAGGAAGAGGGAATCCTTGAATACATACTGGCTGTCGTTTACGCCCACGATGCACGTCTTCCCGAGGAACTTTTCACGGTCGGTCGCCTCTCGCCAGACGTTGCAGTCGGATGCGGCGAAGGTGCCGCTCGAAAGGATTTCCTTGTACCCGACGGAATCGGAAAGCAGACAACCAATTTGTTCTAAAACGGAAAGCGTGTCCGCGTCCCCGTACCCAAACGCCATGCACACGTAACCGCCGTTCAGCTCGTACTGGCTCTCCATGGAGCACTTCTTGCCGGTGGCCCTTTCGCCCGCTGTCGCCTGGCGCCACTTGTATGCGCCGGAGGAGTCCTTTCGGCAAATGTAGCCGGAAGACACCAGGTCAAAGTTCTCCTTCGCGCAGACATAGCCTGTCGCCTTTTCGATCGATGTCGCCTCGCGGAAGGCGTATTCGCCGGCCGTTTCGACGCAGGACGAATCCCCGATGACGGTGTTCACGCTTTTTTCCGTACACGTCGGCACTGCGGAGCTCGAGCTTTCGATGGAAGAGCTGGAATTCCCGACTTCGCCGGAAGAGCTGGAATTCCCGACTTCGCCGGAAGAGCTGGACGTTCCGGATTTTTCCGACGAGCTGGAAGCGTTTTCCAAGGAACTGGAGCCTTTCGACCCGCTGGAATTTTTCGCCTCCGACGAAGAAGACTTTTCCGTGTCCGAGGAATCCGAGCTTGCGGAATCCGCCGCGGTCC
>CAVBPX010000080.1:0-7543 GCA_963597395.1 Eggerthellaceae bacterium
TTTCCCGAAAAGTGGTCCTTGATGGCGACCACGCCGAAATTCCGGCCCCAGTAGGAGGAGTCCATCATGGCAACGATGGGCTTTGACTGAAGCCTGGCGCAAGTCTCGTTTCTGAAACTCCTCAGTGTGCGGCAGACGGTGCTTCGCGATATTCCAAGCAGGCGGGCAATGTCTCTTGTTCCTAGCTTGCCATTTCGATAAAGTCTCAGGATGTCGGTCTCGGACGGCTTTTTTCTGCCTAGAAAATAGCGACGGCAGTCCTTGCAACGCCATCGCTGAACGCCATTTTCCTTACCCTTCTTAATGACGGCCTTTGAGCCACAAAAAACGCATTTTTTTTCCCATATAACAAAAATATTCCTTGAGGCCAATGTTTACAAGGGATGGATGCATTTTTGGGTCTCTTTTTGACACTTATGCCAAATTTGCCTATTTTTCTAACGCATAATGGACAATTTTCTTGGCTGTCGAATGGGGTATGCGGACAATTTTTTGGACTGTTAGACCTAGAGCAAATTTAGACTTTTCCTGTAGTTGTCCGGGCTCATTCCTCCAAGACCCATCTTTATCCTGTCTCTGCGGAACCATTCCAGATAGTCGTCCAGCTCCTTCCTGAACTCCCTCCTGGTGACACCCGTTAGATCGCGGTTGTGGAACGTTTCGTTCTTTGTGATGCCGAAGAAGCCCTCGCAGGCGGAGTTGTCCGGGGAGCAGCCCTTCCTTGACATCGAGCGCGCAAGCCCCGCCTTCCGCATCCTGTCGATCCAGCCGGGCCATCTGTAATGGCAGCCCCTGTCCGTGTGGACGACGGGCCTCTCGCCTTCGCGCAGCGGTCCGGTGACGTTCGCCATCCCTCAGACGAGGCGGAATGGCTGGGTATTAGACCGAAAATTGTCTTTTAAAATTAAACTAATAAAACTAAACGGTTGTTTTTTTGGAAAAGTTTGTTATTATTGAACCCATGAAAAATATTACGAAAAAGGCGTTTGTTTTGGTGATACTTTTGCTTTGCTCCGTACTTTTTGCGGAAGAAGATTACAACAAAGCGGTTTCTGTTTACAAGAACTTTCCTTCAAATACGGAAGAGGAGGCCCATTGGGAGAAACCTTACGACGAGACCTACCTGCCGTACAACAGATGCTGAAATGTGCAGGATCTTGAAATTATGCGGGTTGACGAAAGGGCTGACTATTACTGGGATGGGAAGGATGGCTTTTGGGACCTCTACCATTATTATAGTCTGGTCAGTATTGTCCGGATAACATATCACGTTACCTGTCTGAACAAGCTGCAATATGAGGGCCGTTCCTATTTTTTCAGCGATCCGCACAAGCTGAACGAGTTCTACAGTCCGAGCGAGGGAAAAATCGAGGAGTTTAAATCGCATGCTCATGAGTGGGTTGAAAACCTGGGAGGGGACCAGTGGCGATTCGTTCTGGATGCGTCTGATTCTGTATTGAAGGCGCGATCTGTATTTCCGGGTCTGGACGGCTGGCAAATTCGGCTTCATTACGGAGACTGGTCCGGCTACAGACATTTAAACGACTGGTCGGCAGATTTCAATGTCGGAATGCCTGGAATGAACAGGAAAATAGTCATATATGACAACTCGGGAAAAGTTCTTTGGGGAGTGGAACCTGAAATTTTTAGAAGCTCAAGAATCGGGATTTTCCCCGTTCCCGGAGGAACGCTTTCTTGGAAGGATGCTTCACCGTGGGAAACCTCAGTGTTTAGACCGCTAGTGACCGTTTCCAATACGGGTGAAGTAAGTCTTCGGGATTATCATGCTAGGATGTGGTTCCGGGTTCCTGTCGGGAAAAGCCTTTCACGTCCTGTTGATGATTGGTACACCCCCGAATCTACTCCGTCCCTTTCGCATATTGGCGGAAATGTTTGGGAATTGGACATCCTGTTTGACAGGCATATTCTCTATGTCGGGGATACCGTGACGGAGGGAAACATCGGTCTTCACTTGAACGACTGGAGTGATTTTGACAAGACCGTTTGTGGAATAGCCCTGCTTGATTCTGATGAAAATGTCATATACGGCAAAATTCCTTCCGTTGAGTCCTGCGAGGCCTACGATGGTCCAAATCTTCTCAAAATGCAATACGCACGGAGGAAAAAATGAGAATCAATTCAATGTTTTTTCTTGCCGCAATTTTTGTCCTTGCCTGTACCGACGATTCCGGCGTAAATCCGAAACGTGAAGACGGAGCTTCAACAATTGGCTGGCGAAGCGCCGGCTTTACGCCTGTAATTTCAACACAACGGGGCGGCGGCCTCCAGAAGGTGACACATTCCGGAAAATGGCTCGTTCTAATGGACGCTTGGACGAGTCCCGTCGAAGGAAAAAACGAAACCTCAACATATTCGCCGCGGCTCTTTATTTCGAAAATCGGAAGTGGTATCTGGGACACGCTCGTGCCGCCGACTTCGGCATACGTAAAGTGTTTGTATGCGGACTCTGCCGGAGTATATGTTGGAACATATAAGTCCGGAGAGGTGCTGGTGTATAGCCCCGAAAAAGGAAAGTGGAAAAATTTGAGCTTGATGAAAAAAGAAGAATCGGGATGGTATTATGTTTATGGAATAGGAAGATTCGGAAAAAATTTGGTAGTCAGTCTCGCTGCTTACGAGGACTCTTTGAATATAAAGGAAGTAAGCGCCAGGATACTTCTGCAAACTGACACGGGCTGGACGGAATTGCCGACCCCTCCCATGCGTTATGACATATACAACGAAAGTAAAAATGTGCCTTTGCAATTCATAGCTTCTACGGAACTGAATGGTGACCTGTATGTCGGGACGGCGGATGGAGTTTGGCGACTGGACGGGGCATTTCTTTCCTGGTCGGAACTTCCCAAATTCCCTAAAATGAAGTGGAACGAGAAGCAGAACGACGTTTACGAGGTCGTCGATCTTGTCGCGTATAAGGGAAGTCTTGTCGCTATTGACGGGACGAACGACCGGGTCTATCGTTGGGACGGTTCGGACGCTTGGACGGAACTTGACAGCATGATTCTTCCTTCCTATGTTACGGCTTACGGGGACACATCCTACAGCATCTACAGAAGTTCTTTGCATGATATAAGGGATCTTGCTACAGACGGCAAGCATTTGTTCATCTCGGGACAGTGGCATTGTCCCAAGGTTTATATGGGGGATTACGGCTTCCCCTACGGCAACATTTCAAAAGGATGGCGCTCAATAATGCATGGGTGGTGTAATGATAAGGGCTGCGTTTCGAAAAATGCGACCTATAGTCTGGATATTGTGGGGGATACGCTTTATGCCGCGGCTTGGGAAGGTTTGTTCAAAATCCAGCTGAACGACTTGGATTCCGCTATTGCAGGACAATCTGACTTTAATGGTTTTGAAAAATATCAGTAATTTTTATTATTCCACGCATTGACTGATCATTGAAATTGTTGCTCTCCCCTAAAAGTAATACAGTACCCAAAATATCGCCATGATGAGAATCGCTCCGAGGCACGAGAGAAGCTTCGGAAGGATTTTCGAAAGCAGAATCAGAATAATGAGGGCGACAATAAGGGACATAGACTGTAAACAATATAATCGCGGAAATTGTCAAAGTTTGACAAAACTTTTGTTTTGGACTGCTTTGTCCCTTTTTGGCAGGTTCGTTTCCGCTTTTTCTCGATTTCCTACTATATGATTATAGCAATTGCTATAATTGATAGGACCAAAAAGTGCGAAAGTTAGCCGAAATTCCACAAAAAAAGAATTATTGACCCTTGCTTTTTTGCCGGGTCTTTCTAATTTTGGCTTTGAACTGTAGCGGCGCGTTTGCGCCGAGCAGCAACTTTTAGAGGAACGATATGAAAACCATTATGGTGAACCCCAAGACGGTCACGCGTCAGTGGAAGCTCATCGACGCCGAAGGCAAGCCCCTCGGTCGTGTCGCAAGCGCTGCCGCCCGCCTTCTGATGGGCAAGCACAAGGCTATCTATTCCCCGAACGTCGATACCGGCGATTTCGTGGTCATCATCAATGCGGGCAAGGTCGGAACGACCGGCAAGAAGGCCCAGCAGAAGCAGTATTTCCATCACACGGGCCACATTGGCGGCGAACGCTGGATTACGTTTGACGCTCTCCTTGCCAAGCACCCGACGGAACCTCTCGCCGAAGCCATCTGGGGCATGCTCCCGCATAGCGCCCTTGGCAAGAAGATGATGAAGAAACTCAAAATCTACGCCGGTGCGGAACAGCCGCATGCGGCCCAACACCTCGAAACCGTAACGCTCGATTTCTAGGACGGAGGATAAAGCTATTACTACCGCAAAATCCAAAAAGATCTACCGCGGCACGGGCCGTCGCAAGAACGCCATCGCTGCTGTTATCTTGAAGCCGGGTTCCGGCAAGCGCACCATCAACGGTCGCGATTTCAAGGAATATTTCCATTCCGACGTTCAAAATATGATTGCCAACCTTCCGTTCTCCGTGCTCAACAACGCGGAAGAATGGGACGTCGAAGTCAACGCCCACGGCGGCGGAATCTCCGGCCAGATGGGTGCCGTCCGTCTCGGTATCGCTCGCGCTCTCGTTGCGAACAACGCCGAAGACAAGTCCGCTCTCAAGAAGGAAGGACTCATGACCCGCGACTCTCGCGCCGTCGAACGTAAAAAGTTCGGCCGCAAGAAGGCGCGCAAGAACTTCCAGTTCTCGAAGCGTTAATTTCGAACTTTTCGAATTTCAAAAGGAGTCTCCATTTTGGAGGCTCTTTTTGTTTTATGCCGTCGTGAAATTTACACCAGCGGGGAAAGAATTTTGCAAATCCATCCGAGGATTCGGCGCATCCGGGAAACGAGCGCGTTGTAGTTTTCTTGCGTGAGTTCCACGCAATCCCGGAGCGTTTCCGAAAAGTCCCTTTCGATGTCGGAGACGGACGCTGTGCGGTAGAGGAACGCGCCGCATTCAAAGTGGTAGTAAAAGCTGCGGTAGTCGAGGTTTACGGATCCGACCGTCGCCATTTTTCCGTCGGCCGCAAAAATCTTGGAATGGAGAAATCCCGGCTTGTAAAGATAGACGTGGACGCCGTTTTGGATGAGCGTCCGCGCAAAGCGCAGCCCGATGCAGTAGGTGATGTAGTGGTCGTAATGCCCGGGAATCAGGACTTTTACATCGACCCCGCGGCCGGCCGCAAACAGGAGCGAATTGAGAATGCTGTCGTCGAGCACCAGATAGGGCGACATGATGTGGACGGACCGCTCGGCCTTCCACAAAATATAGTGGTAGATGTTTTCGGCGAGGTCGCATGCGTTGTAGCCATCGTCCGCATACGGGATGACCGCTCCGCTTTCTTCGGCCTTCGGGGACGGAACGTGCAAAAATTTTTCGCAGTCCGATTCCAGTTCCAAAATCTTTTTGTCGTGCGAGTGCCAAATTTGCAAAAACATCTTGGTGAAAGAGATGACGGCCGGGCCTTCAAGCCGAAGAACGCAATCCTTCCAGTAGGCGAACCGCTTATGATCCCGGTTGATGTATTCGTCTGTCATGTTGACGCCGCCCGTATAGCAGACGTTTCCGTCGATGTCCAGAATCTTGTGGTGGTCGCGGTTGTTCAGCCCCATGTCGAAGACGGGGACCATCGGCATAAATTCCCGGGCCTCGATGTCCAGATTTTTGAGCGCGCGGCGAAAACGCCTGGAGGCTAGCCCTACCGACCCGATGCTGTCGAAAAGAATGCGCACCGTTACGCCGGCCCGCACGCGTTCGACGAGAATCTTCAGAACCTCGTCCCAAAAGTTTCCTATCTGGATGATGAAATAGTCCAGGAAAATGAATTTCTTTGCCGCCTTCAGGTCGCGGAGAATTTTGGGAAGAGCTGCTTCGCCGCTCGAAAAAAATTCGGTGTGGTTCCCCGTAAAGCACGGAAAATGTTCGGTACGCCTGGTGTAGGCCGAAAGGTCCCGGATTTCGGGAAACTCGGCGGTGGCGCGGCTGTCGTCTTCCAGATTCTCGGTGAATTTGTTTGTAATCCTCTTGGCCGTCTCAAGCTTTTTCCCTGTTCGGCGCTTGCCGTAATTGAACCGCGTGAGAAAGTAGATGGAAATTCCGAAGATGGGAAAGAACAGCACCGGGATGAGCCACACCAGCTTGAAATCGTTCTTTTGCGAGGAATTTACCAGGTAGATGATGAACGCAAAACTGATGACGAGGTTTACGCCGACGAGATAGGGCCCGTAGGGCGTAATGCGCAGGCACAGATAGACGTAATACGCAAACTGGAGAAGAAGCAGAAGAAGCGTCAAAAGAAAACGGCTGTAAATCAGAAATTTCCAGGCCTTGTGCTTTTCGAGTTTTTTTGCTTTGCGCCGTTTCACGGTTTTAAAATAGCAAAGGGGAGGCTCAAAAACTCATGGCGGGGGAAAATCCTTTTGGAAAATATTATTTTAGAAACATCACCATTTGAGGCCTATGTCCGAAGTCATTCAAAAAATTCGAAAGTTCTTGCCCGCGGCGTCTTTCTTTGGCGGGTTCACGTGGGATTCCATCACGCTCGGAAAGCTCGTGCAGACGTCGGATCTCGCCATCCTTCTTTTGTACTATGCGCTGTCGTTTGCGGCCCTGGTCGTTCTTGCGGCGTTTCCGGAAAAGTTTGCGCCCGGGGCCCGCTTTGAAAAGTGGCGCGACCGCTTGACATATGTCGTACAGTTTTGCTTCGGGAGCCTTTTCAGCGCGCTCGTTGTCTGCTACTTCAAAAGCAGCAGTTCGGTGGGGGCGTTTGTCCTGGTGGCGCTTCTCGCCGCCTTTTTGGTCGCAAACGAATTTTTGCAGTCGTCGTATGCAAGGTTCGGCTTTACCCTTGCACTCTTTTGCCTGCTCGGGACGATGTATCTGAATTTTCTCGTGCCGCATCTCGTTCACGGGCTGGGTCTTGGATGGTTCCTTCTTTCGGTGCTCCTTTCGCTCCTCGTTTGCTATGGTGCCTTTCGGCTGTCGAAAAGTTCCAAAAAAACGCTTGTCGCCCCGTGTCTTATTTCCTCGGTGCTTGTCGCAGCCTACGTCTTCAACTGGATTCCGCCCGTTCCGCTGGTTCTCAAGGACCAGAACGCATGCGTCGGATTTTCGAAGGATTATTCGTGCAAGGTTGATAGGCCGGGCCTTTTGGTGCGCCTGGGAATTTTTTCGCCGACGGTGACGGTCGCGGCAGGGGAGGGCGTCACCTTTATGAGTTCCGTATTTGCGCCGGCAAGGATTGAGGCGCAGCTCGAACATCGGTGGTTTTTGAAGAATCCGAAAACGGGAGCCTATGAGACCGTCGATAAAATCTCTTCGTCGCGGATGCGGACGCGCGGCAGCCGGGAAGAAGGCTTTCGCATTTATACGCAAAAGAAAAATGTCCCAGCCGGAGACTGGATGGTCGAAACCGCGGTGAAGGGCGGCTCGGTCATCGGGGTAAAAAAGTTTCGGGTGGAGCATGCGACGGGGGAGCCTCCCGAACGCGCGGAATGGAAGATTCGCTAAGGTCACCTCTAAAAATTCATTTTCAAAAATTTGGTTGCGACGCTTCGCGCTG
>CAVBPX010000081.1:0-7483 GCA_963597395.1 Eggerthellaceae bacterium
CATTCAAAGTGGCAAATACCGGGAGTATTCACCACTTTTCATTCCTGCCATCGCTAGGTCTCTCTCAAATTTTCTTAACCAAAGCAATTTTTAGAGGTGACCTAATGTTCGAAAGAAAAAGGAATTGACAATTTTTGTCAATTCCTTTTTTTATTTTAGATAAAAAACGAGGTCTATATGAAAACAATTCTAGTTGTATTTCTTTTTATGGTAGGTTTAGCTTTGGCTTTTTCCTATGGAAATTTTGACCATGGATCTTATAAGTCTGGATATTTTGCTGTAGTGTCGACGAAAAAAACTGACAAGGCTTTGGCCGAAAATTTTGAAACAATTTTGGAAAATCAAAAAATTCTTATTGAAAATCAAAAGGCAATTCTTAAGAATCAAAAAGAAATTTTTGATGGGCAAAGGAATATCCGGAATTTCTTGCAATTGCTTGCTATTCGACTCCAGCTTCCGATGCCGTGATAATTATTCCTGCGGGCCGAAATATTCGACGACAAAGACGAGCGTCGCGTTTCCCGGGATAGGTCCACCGCCGCGGTTTCCGTAGCCGAGTTCCGGCGGAATCACAAGGACCCGCTTTTCGCCGGGGAGCATTCCTTCGACGCCCAGATCCCATCCGCGGATGACGTTTCCCTTTCCGAGCGGGAACGTAAAGATTTGTCCGCGGTCGCGCGAACTGTCGAACTTTTTTCCGTCCGAGAGAAATCCCGTGTAGTGGACGCGTACGTTTTCGCCGGGGGCGGCTCCCTCGCCTGCGCCTTCGCGGAGAATCGCGTAGCGGAGACCTTCCGGCCCGTCCTGGAGGCTGAGTTTTTCCACATCCGGGAAAAAGTCCATCGTTTCGGCGAGGGCGTCGTCAAACTCCGCGCTTTCCACTTCGACGCGGAAGATGAGCGTGGAATTGGGCGGTATGGCGCTGTAGGACTTGGAACCGTATCCCATCGACGGGCTGATTTTGAGCCAGCGGACGGTTCCGGGCATGGCACCGTCGAGTCCTATTTCCCAGCCGGGAATGAGCTTTCCGCCGCCGAGGATTGTCGCAAGGGGCTTTCCGTAGTCCTTGGAACTTGCGAATTTTCTTCCCGAGGCGAGCCATCCCGTGTAGTGAACCTTGATTTGCGAACCTTGCGATGCGGGAGCTCCGGCGCCTGTCTTTTCGTCCCAGTAAAGGACGCCGTTTTCGAGCTTTTTCCAGACGGCCTTTTTGGAATCCGCAAAGCTGTCCGGTGCGAGGGGAGGCTCCGCAGAGACGAGCTCCACTTCGAAGTAAAGGTCGGAACGCGCCGGAATCGGGCCTATATCGCGGTCTCCGTAAGCGAGCTGGTAGGGAATGGAAAGCTTGCGAACTTCGCCCACCTTCATTCCGAGAAGTCCGCGTTCCCAGCCCTGGATAACCTGCCCCGCTCCAAGCGAAAATTCGAGAGGTTCGCCCCTGTCGTAGGAGTTGTCGAACATCGTCATGGCGGAATCGGCGAGAAAGCTCTTGTAGTGGACGCGGATAAGCTGTCCGTTTTCAATCGGTTCGCCGGAACCTTCCTTGAGCGTGGTCACTTCGTATGGAATTGCCCAGAGGCAAGCGTGAAAGACGAGAAGTAGAGAAAAAAGTCTGATTTTGGGCATGGGGACTCCTGCGGAGCAAATTAGAAAATGCTAGTTTTTTTGGACACAAGCAGGTGAAATAACATGGATTTGACAGTCATTTTCATTCTGGTGGCCATCGTTCTGCTCTCCCTGGTGCTTGCCGGCCTCGGAGCGTATGTGGTCATCCACAATTCGGATGAGAAGGAAAAGGAATCGAGCGCCCCGGTCATCGATGTCTCCGGACAGTATGCGGTGGTCGTTCGCCCTGCCCGTGAATCGATTGAAAAGGTCAAGCCTTCCTCGGAAGAAATCGCCCGCTGGCTTTCGACGACTGACGCAAATGCCGAAGAGCAGGGACGCCTTCTCGAAGCGTGGAAAAAGAGCATCGACGACGTGGTGAAGGTGATTGACGACGGCGACCGGAACGGCACCGTAACATACCGCGTGGTCATTGGTCCGAAAAGCCGCCCGTTTTGTAGTTTTATCGCCGATGACAATTACATTACCCGTGAGCAGATTCGCAACCATGCGGAAATTCTTCCGCCCTATGTTCTCGGGTGCGACTGTCATCTTGTCCCGAAGCTTCCCTGGGAAAACCCGGGCAAGGCCGGTTGGAAGGCTCTCATTCCGGAAAATGGGGCGTATCGCGTTCCCGACTGGAGACACATTGCGTAAAAATCTGTTTTTCCTTTTTCTTTTTTCAACGGCCGCGTTTGCTGCAAACTCCGCCATCATCACTCTGGAAATGCCGGTCGGGACCCGGCAGCTCGGTATGGGCGAAACGGGCGTCGCGATTGCGGACGATGCTTCGGCGCTTTACTACAACCCGGCGGGTCTCGCCTTTGGGCCTCTTGCAAACGAATGGGAACTTTCGCTTCCGAAAAACGCGGAAAAGGCTCCGGCCTTTACGAAACTTGCCGCCAAAAACCGTTCGGGATTTTTTGAAAAGAGCGAAATCTGGGCGGGAACCGAAAGCGGCATTCTTCACTACGACGGAGAGCATTGGTCGGACTACCACGTGGTGACCCTCGAAGGCCAGGAAAAAATTCGCGATGTCGTCCGCATTTTTGCCGGGACGGAATCGGGCCTCGACGAATACACGCGCAAGGTCAAGGCCTATAACGACGTGCAAAACGAAATCGACGAGTCCTATGTTCGCGACGTAAAGATTCCGTGGAACCTGGTCGTGGGCGATACGGTGACGGCGCTCCTCTACGATTCGCGCACCGAAAAACTCTGGGTGGGGACTCCGCGCGGGCTTTTCCGCTTTGATGGCAAGACCTGGAAAAGTTACGAGAAGGAACTGGGAATGCCCCGAATTTCCGCACTCGAAAGCCAGGGCGCAACGCTCTGGATAGGAACGGACAACGGCCTGTTCTCTTACCGGAACGGCATCGTGGAACAGAAGGGAAAGGTGCTTCCCAGCCAAAAGATTTTGGCGCTTGCCTGGTCCGAGTTCCGCGGGGAGCTTTATGTTTCGGCGGACGGTGCGGGCATTGCAAGGCTCGTTCCCAAAAAAGGTTCCGGCACAAAGGACCGCTGGAGCCTCTTTAACGAAGAAGACGGCATCTCGGACCTGCATGCGACGGCACTCATCGTGGATTCCGCAGGGCACGTTTGGAGCGCCCACGAGGGCGGACTTTCGCACTTTAACCTGCGCAAATGGGAACAGGTCCGGTTTGAAAGCAACACCGTGCACGACCTCGCCGTCGCGCGCGACGGCGCCATCTGGATTGCGACGGACAAGGGCGTGTGGCGTCATCTGCCCGACTATGCGACGTCGTCCGGCAAAAAGGCGGAACTCGAACGCAAACCGGAAGATCGCGGAAACCAGAAGTCCGAGGACGAATGGGAGCATTTCCACTCCGGAAACGGTCTTTCGTCAAACCGCGTCTGGGCGGTGCTTCCCCAGGCGAACGACGTGTGGTTCAGCACGGGCGCAGGCATCGAACGCTACAAGGACGCCGACTTCCAGCTCACGTTCTTTTACGAAAAGCTTTTGCCCGTTTTGAACATTCCGGACCTGTATCATCTGTTCGCGGGCATGACGATTCCGCTTGCCGAATGGGGAACGCTCGGCGTCTCGGTGAACTTTGTCTCGTTCGGAGAAACGGTCGTTTCGACGGATGCGGAAAGCGCGACAAATGCAAACAGCTCGGAAGTTGTCGGCGCCATCAGCTACGGCACAAAGCTTTCGCCCAAAACCTCCATAGGCCTCACCATCAAGTTCTTTTATTCGGACCTGAGTTCCGGAGCTTCTACAAGCAGCGAGGATGCGACGACCTTCAGTTATGCGTTTGATGTGGGGCTTCTCCGCAAGGACTTTCTTATCCGCGATCTGAGTGCCGCTATCGTTCTTGCAAATATCGGCCCGAGCGTCTATTACACGGACAAGTCGGACCAGGATCCGATTCCGCTTTCCTGGCGCCTTGGACTTTCGTACGAAATTCTGAACACGCTCGACCATCGTCTGATCATTGCCGGCGACTACAACCGGACGGTTGTTTACGACGATGACAAGGGCGACCCGGAACCGTTCTACAATGCGATGTGGAAGAGCCTCATCCACCCGGAACTCGGCGGACACGGGGCAAAGCGCTTTAAAAATTCGCTTTTGCAGGGAATCTTTAACGTCGGTGCCGAATACACGTATTCCAATACGGTCGCCGTCCGCGCGGGCTACCTTTACGACAAGACGGGCAAGCGGAACGAAATCGACCTGGGCCTCGGCGTGATGCTTTCCGACGTTCTGGAATTTGACATTGCGACCATCAAGGACGTCGGCGATAACGACGGCGTTCGCGATGGACAGATGCGCTTCGGGATGATCTTCAAGTTCTGATGACCAAATCGCCTGTCAACTATGAGCGGCTTCTTGACGAGCTGATTTGCCGGTTGGAAAAAAGCGGGGAAGTGCCGACGCTCTTTTTGCACTGCTGCTGTGCGCCGTGTTCAAGCTACGTTCTGGAATATCTTTCGAAGTATTTTCGCATCACGACCTTTTACTACAACCCGAACATTTTTCCGCAAGAGGAGTATGCGCACCGGGTGGCAGAACTCAAACGGTTCGTTTCGGAATTCCCTACAAAGTATCCCGTTGAATTTTTGGAGGGAGCTTACGAGCCCGAGCGTTACTATGAAGCGGTCCGCGGACTTGAACGCGACCGCGAAGGCGGAGCGCGTTGCCGCAAATGTTTTGAGCTGCGGCTGGGCGAAGCGGCGCGAATGGCAAAAAGTTTGAACTTCGATTATTTTACGACGACGCTTTCGATTAGCCCGATGAAGAACGCCACCGTCTTAAACGAGGTCGGCGAGGAGATGGCCGAAAAATACGGCGTCAGACATTTGCCCGCAAACTTCAAGCGCAAGGGCGGCTTTTTGCGTTCGACGGAACTTTCAAAAGAATACGGCCTTTACCGCCAGGACTTTTGCGGCTGCGTTTTTTCAAAGGAAGAACGGGACCGCCGCGTCCGCGAAAACGCCTGATTTGCCGTCGCCGCTTTGCTCCTTCCAGGATGACAGGGGAATGAATATGTTCTGTTTTCGAATTTGACAATTTTTGTCAACCGTCATTCTGGAGAGGCGAAGTCTCGACCTGTCTGCCGACAGGCAGGTAGAATCCATCCCGAACCTTTCCGGATGACGACAATAAAAAGCCCTCCGCCGTGGCGGAGGGCTTCTCTCTCTTTGCGTATGAAGCTTAGCGGATGGAAATGCGTTTGACGAGGCTTTCGGAACCGGCGCGAATTTTGATAATGCGGGCGCCAGCAGGAATCGCTTCGAGGGAAACCTGTCCCGTCACCTGCGAGAACTTTTTAAGAACGCGGCCCTGCATGTCAAAGACTTCGACATTTGCCGGGATGGCGCCTTGAATTTCGAGCGTCTTTCCCGTGAACGAGACGAAAAGGGACTTTGCCATCTGCCGTGCTGAAATAGCCGTTGTTTCATCGGAAGCGGACTTGAGCGAAAGGTTCGAGATGGTCACCTGTTCCCAGCGGGATCCCGGCATGGAAAGCGTCAGCACGGCGGATTCCGTAGCATTTGCCGTAAACTGGCACATATAGGTTTTGGATTCTCCTGCAGCGACGGAAAGGTTTTCGGAACAGTAGCTATCGAGGGTCGTTTTGATGTCCATCGAACCGCCGCCCGCCTGGACAAAGGCGTCAAAGCTTAGCGTGTAGAAGGTCCCGGCACTGACCGGTCCGAGGTTTTTCGTCACAACGCGTTCGCTTGTCCAGTCGCTTGTCGCACCGATTGTAACGCCGTCTTCCTTCGCATAGGTGAGGTTCGCCTTTTCGGATTCCCAGTCGCTACTTGCCAAAACGGAAGAACTGGAAGAGAAACTTGAGCTGGAAGATTGCGAAACGCTTGAACTGCTCAAGCTGAAGGAGCTGCTCGAAGCGGGGACGGACGAGCTGCTGACCTGGGAAGAGCTGGAAGACGGCATAACGCTTGAGCTGCTGAAATAGGAGGAACTGCTCGAAACGCGCTGCGAGGAACTCGACGAATAAACCTTTGACGAAGAAGACCGGGGCGTTGAAGAACTGGACGCTCCGCTATTCATTGCGGCAAAGTTTTGCATGTTTCCGGAGAGGAGAAGCCCGCTGAGAACCTGCAGCGCCGTGTTAAAATAGGTTTCCCCGCTTTTTTTCAAAAGAGTTGATGCGTAACTTTTCAGCTTGGAGTCATAGGTGGAACTGTAGAGCATGGCGCATGTGAGAGGGCCCACGGCCGTCGAATTGGACCAGGCTTCACCGTAGTCGGAACCGTCGTTCAGGTTCATGGGAACTTTAAGTTTTGAGGCACTTCCGCGGTTGCTCACCCAGGGGGCGAGCTTGGAAAGGAGCGTTGCGGCATCGCTATGACCGTACCAGGCGTAGCTCCAGGCCCAGCGCCATGGGGCGCGCGGGGCGTCATAGTCGTAGGCGGTGTAGCCCGCGTTTCCGTTTACGGGATTTCCCGAAGCATCGCTCCAGCCGGAAGGAAGTCCCGTGTTGGAGTTCTGGTTGCTTTTGAGGAGCGTGTAGTTGGCGGAAATGGCGGTGCTCCAGAAAGAGGCGTCGTCAAAGCTCTTGAAAATTTCAAAGGCGGCCGGGCTCACGTAGCTCGGGTTTTTGTAGGTGTCCCACATGTCGCCCGGTTTGTGGAGGCCGTTCGAATTCATTTCGTAGCTGCGAATTTTGGCAATGAGGTTGCTTGCCGCGGTCTTGTATTTTTCGTCCCCGAACTGGTAATAGGCCATCGCCAGGGCGAATGCGACGTCAAATTCCGCATCGGTCGCCGCGTTTTGTTCGGTGACATTGCTGAATCCCTGGATTTTCCAGTGCATGAGTCCGTTGGAATTGAGCCATTTGTTGTAATAGTTCCAGAGCTTGTCAAAGTGGGACTGGTAACTGGTTGTGTTGTTGCTGAAATAGACCATCATGATCATGCCGTAGCCGATGCCTTCGGAAACGGTATAACTGTTATCGTCGAACTTGATGCGGGCGAGGTCTCCGCTTTCTTCGTAAAATCTGGTCAGGAATGTCTCGAAATTGGACTTTACCTGGTCCGAAATCCCGGATACATAGGTTCCGTGGGCGTAGGACTTTTCTTGCGGGTAGGGAAAGTTTACGGTGGCAAACGCGCAAATGGCAAAAGATGCGAGCGTCAAAAGGAACAGTTGCTTTTTCATAAAGGTCCTTGCTGAATTTTTCCCCTAATCTATTTAAGTTTCGAAAAATTTTACTCCTTTTCCCGTCAGTTCCGTTTACTTTTGTTCCCGCTTCGTTCCCCATGTGACGGAGAGCATATTGCCCCAAATCCGTTTTGCCTGCTGCGGGCAGGTAGAATCCATCCCGTAGTTCAGAACTTAGTTGAGAGAACTTAGAGCTTAGAGTTGCAAAGCGGTCCGCTT
>CAVBPX010000082.1:0-7295 GCA_963597395.1 Eggerthellaceae bacterium
CACCTCTAAAAATTGCTTTGGTAAAGAAAATTTGAGTGAGACCAAGCGATGGCTGGGCGGGACGAACCAGCGCGAAGTGCCGCAACCAAATTTTTGAAAATGAATTTTTAGAGGTGACCTAAAATAAAAAAAGCTCCCGGAAACCGGGAGCCTTTGAAAGATGAATTTTTTACTTGAGGTCGAGCGCGTCGGCGATGCCGTCGATGAGCTTTCCGTCCTTGATGACGGCGAATCCGCCCGTATAACCCCAGTGCTGCCAGGGAATCTGGAGCGAGTCGCTGATTTCACGGACCGCGGTGAGGTAGTTCAAAACGCTTTGCGCATCGGACTTGTCCCTGAGCGCGCCGAATTCGTTCCAGACGATTGGAACATTGTTGGTGACGGCCCACTGTTTTGCCTTGTAGATGAGGCTCATGATGTAGCCCTTGCTGCCCGTCTTGTAATAGTTCTTGACGGCGGTCTTGATCCAGCTGGCGGTCGAAGCCCTGACGCCGAAATCCGAGCTGTATTCGCTCCATTTTTCCTTGTCATACGGGAACATAATGTTCTTGAGCGATGCGGCTTCGGTCCAGGAAGCTCCCTGGTGCGAGAAAATGTACGGGTCGTAGGAGTGAATTGCGTAGATGATGTTGTCGTCGGTGAACGGCGTCCGCTTGACTAGTTTGTCGATTGCATACCATTGGACGTCGCCGAAGATAATCGTGTGCTTGGTATCGACCGTGCGAATCGAATCGATCATTCCCTGAGCCGCGATTGTCCAGTCGTCCTGCAAAACCTTTCCGTTTGTCATGTCCGGTTCGTTCAAAAGTTCAAAGAAAATGTCTTCGCGGCTGTTTTCCGCGTAGTGGGCGGCTACCGCTTTCCAGACGCTCGCCATCATCGCAAGGTATTGTGCGTCCTTTGCGGATGTCGTATTGTAGCTGTTGTCGTATTCGTGGTAGTCGATGACGAAGGACATTCCGTAGCGTTCCGTCCAGTTGACGAAGGAGTCGAGGACGATGAAGATGGAATCGCTCATTTCGAGGGCGACCTTTCCGGTCGTATCGCTTAAAAATTCGTCGCGGTTCGTGACATAGAGGTCGAGGTCTATCGGAAGGCGGAGAGACTTGAAACCGTTTTCGGAAAGCGTCTGTACGTCGCTTTCGTCGAATTCGAATTCGCCGGTAAACTTGCCGTCGGCTTCTTCGAGCCAGTTCGTAAAGTTCACTCCCTTGTTCAGATACTTCATCGCCTTGTCCTGGAGCGGATTCGAAATGGTGATGTCTCCGACGTCGATGTTGTATTCCAGCGGGTCGCGAATTGTCATGTCGGCGGTTTTCGCCGGAAGCTCCGAAGCGTCCACAAAGTAGATGTTGTCGATTTCGAGCGAGTCCGAAATGACGCTGTTCTTGCTTCCCTTCGCCTGGAAACTCAGGGCGTTTACGTGCGACGGGTCGAAAGCGACCGCGATTCCCCAGCCGCTTTGAGTCAGGTCATCAAAGCTGACCGTAACGGTTGTCCATTCGGTGGATTTCTTTGCGCTGGCGAGATGCACGTCGTAATCCGTGACGTCGGAAGTTTCCACGTGCAAATAGTGCGCGGGACCCTTGTAGGAATAGCGGACTCCCGCATACTTGCTGAGGTCGAGCGAATCGGGAACGGTGATGCCCCAACCGACATAAGGCTCGTAGGCATAACCGCCCTTGTCGAGCGTATAGCGGACTTTGAAGGCGAATTTGGTACCGTTTTCCGTTGCGGACGCCGTGATGTTTCCGTCGGCATCCGTATCCGTCGTGATGGTGGAGGCGCCTTCGTTGCCCGAATCGTCGTAGGTGTACCAGCCCGTTCCGAGGTTCGAAACACCGTCGCCGTCTTCAAAGTCATCGACAAGCAGGCCGTTTACCGGGCCCGCCGAACTCAGCGGAACGGCAGCGCTTGAGCTGGAAACGGCCGTCGTGTCGCCAGTGGAATCGGATGCAGCGCTTTCTACCGGAATTTCTTCCGAAGAGGAACTTTGCGGATCTGCTTTGGAAGAGGAATCCGACGAACAGGCCGCACTCCAAAGGCAAACGGCCGTGCCGAGCGAAAGGCCTAGAATTTTTTTCAGACGCATAAAGCCTCCTAATGGTTTAACATTTTTAAAATAATGCATTGCGGACCGTGTCGGTTCTCAAAAAAAGCTTAAATATGGGATTTGCGTTTACAACAGAAAACAGGCGAATGTTACAGGAGGAAATGGCTTGTTTTTCTACATTTATCCTTGAAAATTTAATGTCGTTGCGCCTCTTGCCGCACCCGAGGTCTCATCATGTTCCGTGAAGTAAAAAAAGACGAATCCTTCCCGCAGATCGTTATTTATGCCTGGGAGCGGACTGTAAGGGTAAGATTTATGTTACGGACTTCGTAAACACCAAGGACGGAATGGTCTCTGTGCACATTACGCCCTCGTTTTACGAATTTTTCCCAAGAATGCTATATTTAGCAACCAATAATTCTCGATTATGGGCAAATGAATGAAAAAATGGATATGGCTCAGCTTGGGACTTGCAATGGCGGGTTTGCCAACGCTGTCACTATTCATACGTTGGATGAACAAATCTCCCAAATGAACCAAACCGTTTTTAGGTTTAGAGTCGTCAATACCTCAAACGATACGCTGCGAGGAATAGAACTCCGCTACGGGGCTGTGCAGGATTCTTCAAAAATCGCCGTTCCTGATTTGTACTACCTTCCGGATGGTATGGCGAACTGGTCCTTTGAAGATTCTGTCCATGCCACTTTGGTAATCTATTTTCCTAACGTAGTCCTCTATCCCGGTGACACTTTGGGCGGTAGTTCTGGATATGCGGTTGGCCTTCATAACAAAGACTGGTCCGCATGGACAAAAAATGATGACCCGTCCCAGCCGGCTTCAAACAAGTTCTCCATGACGAATAATGTCGAGGTTCTGTCCGGCGGAAATTCCATTAGGCAGGAGGTGGGAAAGGTTTCCGGGTGCCCGGTGGTACAGTTTGTTGAAATTACCGCATCTTCCGTTTCTTTACAGGTGTTGCATCGGTTGAATTCGGATTCGTCTTCGGTTGTGGTCAAAAACAAGGACGGGCTTTCCGTAACGGCAAATTTGAATGATGCCTTGACGGATTCCTTGAATCAAAAAATTTGGAGAGGGGCCTTTTCGACCCAGGATACCTCCGAACACCGCGGCGAGCTTTTCGTGGAATGTGGCGGGAATCTTCTGGCCTATTTTGCTTACGGCTGGAGACCTTCCGGGGCGGGAGCCGCCGAGGGAAAAAAGCTTTGGGAAACAGCGGACGCATTTGTAAAGGCCGACTTTGATATGGGATTCAATCGGGGACTGGCCAACGGACAGAGGCTTGCCCTGCAAAAGGATTCCTCCGGAAAATTTTTGGATGCCCGCCGCACGGAGAACTGGAAATTTTACCGGGCCTGGGAAGAACCGGACGAAAACCCGATGCCGCTAATTTTTTCCCCGGTGCAGCAATACGAAGAAAACGACAAGGATTCACTCGACCTGAACTGGACTCCCGTTGACGGGGTGAACTGGTATCGTCTGCTCGTTATAAGGGTTTCTCCGGCGGACGACACCGTCATTTTTGCAGACACGGCCGTCTCCATTTTTATCGGGCTGACCTCGGTAAAAATACCGGTTCTTTCTCCTGGCAATTATGTGTGGCTGGCGGAACCTCTTGTTGAAGTGTCCATGGGCGAAAACGAAGACGGGGAGGAATATTTTTACATATCGGGCGATGACGCATTGTCGCAAAATTCGCAAGGAACGGGACGCCTCCTAAAAAAGTCCTGGTGGAAGAAGGTAAAGAAATGGGCAAAAAAGACGGTCAAGAAGGCGACAAAAGTTTTTGCGCCCGTAGTGTATTCCATTTTCTATGGGGACAATGCGGTTTCAAATACGTGGAGTTCTTTCAAGAGCCAGTTAAACCCGTTCGGCATTATACAGATATTCGTTCACAAGGAACCCCTCCACACCCGGACAAATTCATTTTCCAAGGAAATGAAATGGCTGCAAAAATCATATTTGGGAAATTTTATTTACAAAGCATATCCTTCTAATGAATGCTTTGGTTCTAATAAATTCTGCGCAATGAAGGATTCTCGCATGCTTGCGGAAAATTGGAACGCTGGTTTTGATTCTCTTAATTGGAATAAGGTCTTTCCAAAACTAGACTGGACTAATAAGGAAAATTTTGCAGTTCGAAACCGTTGCTGGCTTACCATGGCCCAAATGATCAATCATTTCAAGGGCGGAAGCCTTTCCGAGGACGAAATCCTCTATAATGTCAGGGGCGGGTTTGGAAACGTCAATGGCGGAGGCCCGGTCGAAACGATGCAAGCCATAAGTTATGCGCTCGGTCAAAGCTTGTGGTGCCAGGCTGCATATTCGGGATTTGTCGATGCTTACGAGGCAAACGGAATCTTGCCTTCCATGAACGGCTGGTATGTGGGGCCGCCTTTGCTGTATACCATCATCAGCACAATTGAATCGGGAAATATCATGGGGCTGTCCCAGCTGAATAAGACGTTAGAGTACGAAGCCCACTCGCTAGTTCTCAACGGCTATAAAATAGCGAGCAACGGTAACGTTTATATTCATTTGTTAAATACGGACAATATGGGAAGTTCCGAATGGCGATATTATTGCAACATCTCTTTTCTCGGGTTGGATATTCTTGCAAACTTCTTTGCCAATGGAACCAAACTGACAAAACTTCTGGAAGCCGTTTCGGGAAAAGAACTGATTAACTACACCTACTTCAGTTATTACATTCCGCCTCTTTCTGCGAACGGCCGTTCTTCAATCCCGGGTGTTTTTAACGATACGGATGGGGATGGAATCGTGGATATTGACGAGAAGGAACGGTTTGGGACGGATCCTCTGAAAAAGGATTCCGACGGGGACGGAATTGGCGATTATGACGAAATTCTGGATTACAAAAAGTGCGAGACCTACAGCAAAAAGTTTATGCCGTATGTCTATACGACAACGGAAAACGGGAGGATGATAAAAAAATCAAGGAATGAATCTCAGATTTCGTATGTTCTGCAGTCCGATTTTGACGGAGACGGCTTGCATGCTGCCATGGACGTGGATTCTGACGGGGACGGCTATTGCGACGGCCAGGAAAAGGGCTATGCGGGGAACCGGATCGCTCACAACTGCGAGCGTTTTGACGCATCAGTTCATCCGGACGGAGTCGCTCCGAACTGCAGGAATTTTACGGTTGCCCTGCTTTCAAAAGAAAAAATTCAGATGAATGACAGGGCCGAATGTGTTTGGCAAAACGGTTCCTATTGTCCGGTGGCGTCTTTTGGAAAATCCTTTGATGGTGAATATGGTGTAAAACTCGGGGTGGAAGCCCGTGTGGGAACCGTCTATTCCGCAAAATCGGTTCTCATGCGGGACAGATCCTCTGTTTTCGGAAATCTTGAAACGGGTGAAACCGTGGAAAGGCAAAGCTCTACGCCTGTTGTCTCGGGAAAGATTATTGAACACTCTTCCCAAACCGATATTTATTCCGAATACTGCTCGAACTTGATGGACGGCTTTATTCCGGATCTCGACTTCTCGATTGATTCCTTGAAAACTGTCAATGCGGGAGAATCGTACGGAACAAGCCGGATGGGTTCAAATTCAAGCCATACGGATTATAATTTCAATTCAAACTCGGAACTGAAATTTGACAGGTCCGGTGAGTTTGGTTTCGCTTCGCTGAATTTTCAAAAAGATGCAAAACTGCAAGCTCCGACGGAAAGCGTAATACTTTACATTGGGAATGATTTCCAGTGGAACGGAACGATTGTTGCCGACGATATGGTTTCTGTCGCACAACACCTGATGATTTATTATTATGGTTCAAACAGGGTTTACATTCAAACGAACTTTGCGGGGACGATCATCGCGCCAAACGCGGAAGTGGTCATAGGCCAGTCGGGAAAGGAATTTTACGGAGCAATATTTGCAAAAAGCATTGTCGTGCACCAGAACACAAAAATCACCTGGGTGCCGTTTGTTTCGAATTCATTGAATACTACGCTTGCGATGACTAAAAGTAACTTGTTGATAAAAGCCAATTCTGATTCTATTTCTTCTCTTTCGTCCTTTCAGGCGGATCATCATGGATTTTGTTTCGTTTTTTTCCCGATTTTCGAAAAGGAACTATGTCTTGATGGCTAAAAATTTGTTTGTGCTTATGGTATCAGGGCTGTTGGCTGGTTGCGTGACTTATGATGAAGATGTCAAATGTTATGAATCTGCTTTATTTGTCAGTGTCAATTTTTTAACGACGACGAAAAATGATAGCGTTGTTTTTGAATTGGAAAATCACACACTTGCAAAGACAGTTGCCGAATCTTTTATCTGTAAAGATTCAAACAAATCCGACTATTTGATTACCGATACTATTTTAAGTCTAGAAAAATACAAGTGTTCCGACGATTATCCTTTGTTGTATGCGTATCACATTTTTCTAGAAAAGCCTATTGATAAAGTTGATTTTAATTTTATCAAACTGAAGTTGGTCGCCTATAATTTAGGGGTGAAAACAGAAATAGATATTTCCGACTTCATCCATGGCGGTGAAGTTACCAACATCATCACGGAAAAAGATACGGCATATTGGTTTGAGCAAAAAGTAAATCCCATAAGACCTTATTTTTCAGACTATGAATCTCCTGCGCAATCAAGTCGGTTAGGCTGTCTAGAAGTTTTTTGTGTTGCGTCTGTCCCAATAATGGAGAGTGAGTTTTGTTACGAGGAATAAATATTCAAACGAACTTTGCTGGGATGATTATGGCTCCGAACGCAGAGGTGGTCGTCGGGCAATCGGGCAAGAATTTCTACGGCGCAATCTATGCGAAGGCAATTGTCGTACACCAGAATGCGAACTTCGCTTGGGGGTCGGCCGCAGGCAAAAACTACCATTGCAAAGGCATTTCGTCCATATTCGGATTATGTCATGGATTTCTTAAGAGGTGAAATTGTGCGCAAAATATGTACATTTCTCTCTTTCATTGTCGATCGCCTGTTTTTGGGATGTGTTGAGGGAAAAATCGAACGTTTTCCTTTTCTTAGAATGAATTTTCTGACCCCATCCGATATCGATAGCGGCCAGTTTAACTTGGACGATGAACGGGTATGCGTTGAAAAGGCTGCAACTGTCGAAGGACTATTCGAAAACCGTCTTGACGCTTCGCGCTGGCAGTCATTCAAAGAGCCAAATACCGAGAGTATTCGCCACTTTTCATTCCTGCCATCGCTTGGTCTCACTCAAATTTTCTTT
>CAVBPX010000083.1:0-6739 GCA_963597395.1 Eggerthellaceae bacterium
CGACCTTGTACCCGGTGCTGTCTGTGAGCATTTCAACCGCGCAGGAAGTTCCGTTTTCACCGGCAGCGCCCGTTTTGCCGTCTTCACCCTTCGCGCCTTTGGAGCCTGCTTTTCCATTCAGGACAACGCCAACCGAATCTTCACCACAGACAATCTTGTAGCCCGTGCTGTCCTTGAGAAGTTCCGCGGTGCAGAAGTCCCCATCTTTTCCGTCCGAGGCCTTTTCCGAGAGCGGCGTCCAGCCCGAGTCCGCGCAAATGTATGCCGCATTTTCGTCCGACGCGAACATCATCTTACCGAGAGTTGCCGAGTCGCAGTCGTCAAAGTCGTCCGCGGACCCCGCAATTTCCACGCCGGAATTTTCTTCCGCCGTCCGGTAAACCTTGGTCACGTCGTCGCCACAAGCCGAAAGGGCGAGAACGGCGCCAGCAAAGGCAAAGGATTTGAGGGTAGTTTTCATCAAAATCTCCGAATGTTTGTGTTTTTGATAATGTAAGCAAAAAAAACAGCTTTGTCAAGGATTTTGGAAAATTTGTGAGGATTTTCTTGCCGTTCGACGGAGTCAGAGCTTAGTTTAGAGATCTTAGCGCTTAGAGTCGCCGAGAGGTCCGCAGATCCAAGTCTGACGAGATGTCATTCTGGAACGACCGGAGGGAGTGACCCGCCTGCTGCGTGCAGGTAGAATCCATAAAGCTTTTTTACAAAGCGAACCTTTATGAATCCTATGCCCTTACAGGGACCAAAATTTTATCGGATGTTGCCCGCATTTTGTCAAATTTTGACAAAAACACTATGTATTATTACTTGTATGAATACTGCACAAAATAACACCTACAAAAAGAATGCAAAACTTCCCGTTAACGGATTCGACGCGTTTCGCCGCCGGATTGCCGCACAAATATCCCTCTTCGGAGTCGAACTCTCGGAAGACGAGGACGATACCCTTTTCGATTTTTACCGCCAGGGCGAAAATGAAACCTATGTGCTTGCCGCTCTGGGCTATGAAAATTAACCTTTACAGCGCCCTGTACTTTACAAAGCGAACGGCTCCGTAAAAGTCCGGGAGTGCGCTTTCCCACGAGAGCCACGGATAGTTTTTCGCCTCGTCCGCGAGAATCTTGTCTTCGTTTGCTTCGGAGCCGATTTCCATCAAAAGGATTCCGTTCGGATTCAGACGGTCTTTGCTTTGCTGTAAAATTTTTCGGATGAGCGTAAGGCCGTCCGGGCCGCCGAACAGGGCAAGCGCCGGATCAAAGTCGCGTACTTCGGGTTGGAGCTTTTCTTTTTCCGCATTGGGAATGTATGGCGGGTTGCTGACAATGGCGTCGAACCTTTCGCCGTCTTTCAAAGCCTCCAACAGGTCGCCTTCCCTAAATTCGACTTCCGCTTCGTTCAGCTTTGCGTTTTCCTTGGCGAGGTCCAGAGCGTCCCGTGAAATGTCCGTCGCAATGACGCTCGCACCGGGAATTTCCTTGGCTGCGGCAATAGCAATCGCTCCGCTGCCCGTCCCGATGTCGATGATTTTGGGACTTTCTTTCCCTTGGAGGCTTTCTTTCAAAAGGTCTATGATGGATTCCGTTTCGGGCCGCGGAATGAGCGCGCGCCTGTCGCAGCGGATCTCGTGGCCGCGAAAGCTGGTCGAGCCGACAATGTGCTGGAGCGGTTCGCGCTTTGCGCGCCGTGCGACGAGCGGGCGGAGAACTTCCAGTTCGCGCTCGGAAAGAGGCTTGTCAAAATTCAGGTAGAGATCCATCCGCTTCATCTTGAGTCCGTGCGCAAGGATGTATTGCGCGTCAATTCGCGGATTGGGAATTCCCTTGTGCTGAAAGAACGTCGCCGTCTTGTTTAAAATTTCGAGAACCGTGTTCATGCGAATTTACCGAGAACTTCCTGGGCGTGGGCCATTTGCAGTGCATCGATAATTTCCTGGATGTCGCCCGTCATCACGTTGTCGAGCTTGTAGAGCGTCAGGTTTACCCGGTGGTCGGTCACGCGGTTTTGCGGAAAGTTGTAGGTGCGGATTTTGGCGGAGCGGTCACCCGTTCCGACCATTGCCTTGCGGCTTGCCGCCTCGGCCTGTTCCTTTTTGGCAATCAGAGCGTCGAGAATTTTGGACCGAAGCATCTCCATCGCATGGAGCCTGTTTTGAAGCTGGGAACGTTCCGTCTGGCAGCTTACGACGACGCCCGTCGGAATGTGGGTGAGGCGCACCGCGGAATCGGTCTTGTTGATGTACTGTCCACCGGCGCCGCTACTGCGGTAGGTGTCCATGTGGATGTCCGCTTCCCGGATGTTCACATCGACCTCTTCCGCTTCCGGGAGAATCGCGACCGTCGCCGCGGACGTGTGAACGCGGCCCTGCGTTTCGGTATCGGGGACTCTTTGCACGCGGTGCACGCCGCTTTCGAACTTGAGCGTCCCATAGACGCTGTCGCCCTCGATAAAAACTCGAATTTCCTTGTAGCCGCCCACCGTGCCTTCCGACGCGTCCTGAACGGTCATTTTCCAGCCCATGCGGTCCGCATAGCCGCGGTACATCCGAAAAAGGTCGCCCGCAAAAAGTGCCGATTCGTCGCCGCCCGTCCCGGCCCGGATTTCGAGCGTCGCGTTGCGGTAGTCCCACGGATCCTTGGGAACCATCAAAATTTGCAGTTCGGATTCCAGGGTCTCGATGCGCTTTTCGAGCGGGGGAATTTCCTGCTTGGCGGCTTCGGCAAATTCCGCGTCACTACCGCCGAGGGCCTGTTTCCATTCCTTCAGGTCGCTTGTCAGCTGAAGGTATTCGCGAGCCTTGGCGCAGCTTTTTTCAAGGCCTTTGTACTGCTTTTGGAGCTTGGTGTAAAGCGCCTGGTTCGAGACGACCTCGGGCGAGGAAAGTTCCGATTCCAGTTCTTCGTATTTTTCAATGACTTTTTGTGCGGCTTCTAACATCGGGTGTGAATTTAGAAAATATCCGTGTCAAATAAAAAATTAAAAGATAGATTTGCCTTTATGATACCTGTTTTGTGTGTAGTTGCGCTTGTCGCCGTGGCCTTTTTGGCCTGGGGCCGGAATGATATTCTGCTCCGCGATTCCAAGGGAAGGCTTTTGAGCCGCAAGGTGAATTCCGCGGACGAAGGTGCCCTGGTGGGGCTTGAACCCGGATCGTACTTTTTTGAAATTTGGCATATCGGGCTTTTTCACATTCGGCCGAAACTCGTGCGAACCGTGAAGGTCGAACACAACAAGATTTCGGAAAACGAGTGGAAGTTCTCCTATCGGCTCAAAAAGGAAAAACTCCGATTGCATCCGATGTCCAAGAGCGCCGAAGCGCGCCTTGCCGTGGCGAGGCATTCGACGGACTGCAAAATCATGGAGGCCGTTCACGGTTCCTACTTCAAGCTTTTAAATAATTTGTATATGCCCAAGAACCGCATCAGCGATACGACGACCATCGACACGGTGCTGATTCATTCGACGGGAATTTATCTGTTTGAAAATTCGCCGGTCGAAGGCTGGGTCTATGGGGATGCGGACGGAAAATTCTGGTCCGCGACCAAAATGCGGAACAACCGGACAAAGAACGTGGAATTCGAAAATCCCGTTTTGCGTAGCGTCCGCAACGAGGAGGCTTTCCGTCGGATGTTCGAAAAAACGGAAGCGCTTCCCGTGCACGCCTTTTCCTATATAGTTTTTGGCGACAAGGCCGTTTTAAAAGAAATTCCCGAGAGCACCGTGGAAAGAAAGATTGTTTTGCGCGGCCTTCTTGCCCAGAGCCTTTCCCGTACCTTTAGCCTTGCGACGCCCGTTTACACCGAAAACGAAATCGACGAGTTCGCTCGGGAACTCGCCGGATTTGCGGACAAGGTTTCGCTCTAGCCGTTAGATTTTAAAGTCGATGCCGCCCGCAATGTTGTGGCTTGTGCGGTCATACGTCTTCTTTACGCCGGAATCCTTTTTGGTGTAGTCCTCGTAAAGCGTTTCCATGTAGCCGACCTGAATTTGCAGATTGTCCGTAACGCGGAAGGCGATGCCGCCGCCAATCGACCAGGAATTTGTGACAAAGCTCAGATCGCTGATGTAGTCGTCCGTGATTCCGTATAGGGTGCGCTGGACGCTTGCCGAAATCGTGAGAGGCTTTAAGATGTCCGCTTCGATGCCGAGTACAAATTCGTTTTCGTCGCCGTCCAGATCGTCCTGCTTGTCTTGCGGATAGTTGGCGAATGTGTCAAAATAGTGGTGGTAGCCGATTCCTGTGCGGAAACGGTCCGTCCAGGCGTAGCTGAATCCGACGGAGAGAATACCGGGAAGATCATTGTCGGTCTCTTTCCCGTCCGCGAATTGCGGCATGTATTTGGAAACGAGATCCTCGATTTCGTCGGTTTCGTTTTCCATCGTGATGTAGGTGTTGTGCTCGTATTTGATGCCCGCGGAAATTTTCCCGTAGTGGAATCCGAGGCTTGCTATCGGGGTGACTCCAAAACCGGTCTGTTCGCAGTCGAGGAGCGTCTTGGTAAGCATCGAGTTCAGCTGCTTGTTATCGACGGCGGACTTCATCTTTCCGCTGTAGGAGTTGTAGGCGTAGTTGAGACGCGCGCCCAGGAATGCGGAAAAGTAGTCGAGAAAGCGGTAGCTCGCACCGAGCTGCCAGGCGTAAACGTACTGCTTTCCGATGAACTTCGCGCTAAAAAGATCGGTCGGACTCGAAATGTTGTAGGCGCTCATCAGCTGGCTCAAAGCGGGCATTTGCGATGCCGTTTGCTGGATGGACTGCGAAAGGAGCATGTCTATCATCGGAAGGCCTTCGTTGAACTTGGCTTCTCCGCCGCCGCCAATAATGAAGAATCCGCCGGAAATGGCAAAGTTTTTATGGTGCCAGTTGACAAGAAGGCTCGGCATCACCGGTACAAAGGATTTTCCCTCATAGTCGCCGAATTTGTCCGTCTCGATTTCGCGCGTCTGCCAAACGGTCTGGCTGTGTGCGGAAACGTAGAGTCCGTCGTCCGCAAAGGCGGTTCCCGCCGGGTTGTAGTAAACCGCGGAATTTGTGAGGGAGGCGTCCTGGGCAAAGTTCCGGACGAAATCCGTCGATTGGTTGGTGTTGTGCATCAGGCCGCCGGCAAAGGCCGCCGAGGCGAGGAGGGGGAAAAATCTTGAGCTTTTCATAGGAACCATTTTGATTTGGCGCGTAAACTAGTTAATTAAAAAGGAAAATCCAAGGCTCTTTTTTCGCACAAGTGAAAAAATTACGCATAAATGAATTTGCATTTATTTATAGATGAAATGTGGTTCAATAATTGCGTACAAATGAAAATTCGTTTAAAAACAGACGGAAAACTTGGCGTGAAGAGCTTTTTTGTTAAACATGTTTTCAATTTCAAGAGGTGATCAAAATTCTTTTGGTGCCGTTTTCTAGATTTGGGGCATGGCTGTAGATGGTGCAATTTTTAATCGGGCAAATCTCCTTTTGGGTGATGCCGTCATGAAAGAGGTTTTTCAAAAGAACGTCATCCTTTTTGGCGTGGGCGGCGTCGGTTCCTGGTGCGCGGAAGGGCTTGTTCGCTCTGGCGTTCAAAGGCTCACCATCGTCGATAGCGACCGGGTTTCGGTGACAAACATCAACCGTCAGCTGATGGCGACCGTTCAAACGGTTGGGCAGGTAAAGGTCGAGGCTCTTCGAAACCATTTGCTGCAAATTAACCCGGAGGCGGAAATCACGGCTCGGAATGAAGTCTTTGCAAAAGAAACGGCGGAAAACTTCCATCTTGAAGATTATGACTACATTATTGACGCCATCGATTCGTTGAAAGACAAGGCTCTTTTGATTTTAAAAGCGTGCGAAACAAAAGCCGCGTTTTTTTCTTCAATGGGAGCCGCACTTAAGTTGGACCCGACAAAAGTTCGGGTTGCCGAGTTCTGGAAGGTACAGGGATGCCCGCTTGCGCGTGCATTGCGTACAAAGTTTCGCTCGCAGAAAACGCTTCCGAAAAAAAAGTTCCGGTGCGTCTATAGCGAAGAACTTTTGGAAAACCGTGGTGTGAACACGCTCGAAAATCTGGAACTTCAAAACCGCGAAACGGGATTTCACAAGGCGCAAATCAACGGCTCTCTCGTTCACATTACGGGCGTTTTCGGATTTACCATTGCGGGGCTAGTCTTGGAGGACATTGCGAGGAATGTTCCCCGATGAACTTTTCCATCCAGACCATGCTGTACCACCTGCCGAACTTGTTCGCACAGTCGTGAAACGTTCCGACGATTGAAAATCCGAGTTTTTTGTGAAATTTGACGCTCCCGTAGTCAAGATATTCGTCCGGAACATTCGGATAGGCAATGCAGGCATAAAGATTGGTGATGCCCATCGGAATTAACAAATCTTCCAGATGCGCATACAGGGCTTTTCCGATTCCAAGCCCTCTAAAGCGAACATCCATATAAATGGAAAGTTCACAGGAATGGTCGTAGGCGGGCCTTTCGTAAAACGGCCCCGCATAGGCGTATCCAACGATTTCGCCGCTATTTTCGACGACAATATAGGGATATTTTGAAAGCGTCCGCGCTATGCGGTTTTGAAATTCTTTTTCCGAAGGGACGTCTGTTTCGTATGTGATGGCCGTTTTCAGAACATACGGTTCGTAGATTTTTCGAATTGCTTTCGCATCGCTTGGCGTCGCCTTTCGAATTTGAATTTTGGAATCCATGCCTTTAAAGGGAACCTCTAAAAATTGCTTTGGTAAAGAAAATTTGAGTGAGACCAAGC
>CAVBPX010000084.1:0-6477 GCA_963597395.1 Eggerthellaceae bacterium
CATCGCTTGGTCTCACTCAAATTTTCTTTACCAAAGCAATTTTTAGAGGTTCCCCAAAATAAAAAAGGACGCTTTGATGCGTCCTTTTTCATTTGGTAAAACCGTTTATTTTCCGAGAAAACTTTCGCCGCTCTCGACGCTGTTGTAAATAAGCGTGTTGATGGTCATCGGGCCGACACCGCCCGGGACCGGCGTATAGGCGCTCGCCACTTCGTCAAGGCCGGCCTTTTCAACGTCCCCGACGCCTCCGGGATGGTAGCCCGCATCAATCACGACCGCGCCCTTCTTAATCCAGGACGTCTTGATGAACTCGGGCTTTCCGACGGCTCCGACGAGAATGTCCGCTTCGCCGACGATCTTTTCGAGACCTTGCGTCTTGCTGTGGCAAATGGTGACCGTGCAGTTCGCGTTCAGGAGCATCATCGCCATCGGCTTGCCGAGGATTGCGCTGCGGCCGACGACCACGGCGTGCTTTCCTTCGAGCGGAATCTCGTAGGCTTTCAGAATCCGCATAATGCCCGCGGGCGTTGCGCTGCCGTAGGCCTTTTCTCCCATCGACATCAGGCCGAATCCGAGACAGGTAACGCCATCGACATCCTTGCGGCGTTCAATCGCTTCAAAAGCGGCCCGCTCGTTGATGTGGCGCGGAACGGGGTGCTGCAAAAGAATTCCGTGGACGTTCGGATTCTCGTTCAGTTCCTGGATTTTGGCGAGAAGCTCTTCGGTGGTCGTCTGCTTCGGCATGTGGACGGGAAGGCTTTCCATGCCTACGCGTGCACAGGCGTTGCCCTTCATTTTGACATAGGTCGCGCTTGCCGGGTCGTCGCCCACGAGAATCGTTGCGAGAATCGGGGTCTTTCCCGTGCGCTCCTTGAGGGCATCGACGCGGGCTTTCAGTTGGACTTCGCATTCCTTGGCGAGCTTTTTTCCATCGAGAATAAGAGCAGACATAAAAATCTCCGTTTTCCCTAAAAATAGAAAGGACTTACCAGGTCGGAAATGCCGATGGCAATGAAAATCCACGGATAGGAAAGCGGCCCCGGAAGCCATCCGGTCTTTTGCTTTTGCGGTTCCTCGACGGGCGTCTTCGCGTGCATTTCTTCCGAGAGAAGTTCGCGATTCTTCTTTTTTCGCTTTTCAAATTCGAGCGGGGAGAGGACGAACCGCGCCGTCCGGACCGAATAAGAAATGTTACCATTCAATGCCATAAACTGCCCCTTTTGTCGGGACGAAAATCATCCCGATCGTTTTACACTCAAACCATCCGCAGTAAAGTTTAGGAAAAGTTGAGGAAAAAGTAAAGAGTGCTGGCGCATTTTTTTTACACTTTTCTCCCAGAGGATGTTCCCGCTCACACGGTCAAAGCTTTTGGTCCATCCCGAACCGGAAGTGCAGCGTAAGGGAAAGCGCTCCCGCCTGAATCCACTTTTCGGCGGTCTTGTTCACGGGCTTGTATTCCGTAATGCCCAAGGGAAGCTGTAAAAGATGCCCGTACGAGACCGTAAAGAGAAAGTTGTCGGTGATCGTGTAGGTCATCGCAAGGGAAAGCATGCAGCCGACGCCTAGCAGGTTCTCCGTCTGCTCGTTGTCGTCGGAATCGACGTGTAGATAGGTGATTGTGGGGGAAAACTTTCCTTCGAGGACCATGTAGCGCTTGGAAATAAACTCCGGTCCGACGCTCAAAAGTGACCAGACGGCACCGTAAAGTGCATCATCGTCGCCGAGGGCCTTGGGACTTACGATAACGTATTGCGGAATTAAAATCATCCAGAGCGGCGCGAGGTGGATTTCGCGCATCGTGTTGAGGTAACGGCGATACTTGAGCGGGATCTTCTCCTTGTTGTCCTGGAGCGTTTTCGGGGTGATGACGCCGTATTGGGCGAGGTTGAAGCCCGTATGGAATTCCCTGCCCGCAACCCCCGGAATCCAGAAGGCGGTGGGACCTAGCCCGATGTTGAACGGGACTTCGACGTGCGTAACGGGCCTTGCCGCGTGCAAAGAGGTGCAAAAAACGGTCAAAAAAAGAACCAAAAACCATTTTTTCATTTCAAAGTTCCTAAATTGATTTGTATCACAATCTCGGGAACCCTTTTGGGGGACCCTTTTGAACATCGAGGATTAAAATATGAAATTACGGACAAACAGTATTCTTGCGGTCGCCGTTTTGGGAACGTTAATTGCCTGTTCCGGTGCCCCGAAGCCCGAAACGGCACCGGCAAAGGCTCCCGCCGCGGCCGATACCGTCGCCGTCAAGAAGGACACCCTGGTGACCTCCAAGGACCGCTACAGCTATGCGCTCGGAATGGATATGGGCCGCGCCATCAAGAACGTCGATGCGGATATCGACAAGGAACTCTTCCTCAAGTCCCTGCGCGACCGAATGGAAGGAAATCCGCTGCTCCTCTCCGACTCCCAGGCCGAAAAGGCCCTGCAGGAACTTGTGATGCAGATGCAGCAGGAACGCGAAAAGAAGGCCCAGGCCGAAGCGCGTGCCGCTTTGGATTCCCAGAAGGTGTTCCTTGAAAAGAACAAGGCCGCGGAAGGCGTCATTGCCACGGCGAGCGGTCTGCAGTACAAGTATCTCGTGAAGGCTGCGGATTCGACCGCAAAGTCCCCGAAGCTCACGGACAAGGTTCGCGTTCACTACGTCGGAACCCTTTTGAACGGAACGGAATTCGACAGCTCCATCAAGCGCGGCGAACCGCTCGTGTTCCCGGTGAACGCGGTCATCAAGGGCTGGCAGGAACTGCTTACGCTGATGAAGGTTGGTGAAAAGGTCGAAGCCTGGATTCCGAGCGAACTCGGCTACGGTGCGGACGGTGCGGCTCCCGTGATTCCGGGCAATGCGCTTCTCGTGTTCCAGGTGGAACTCCTCGGCATCGTTTCGGAAGAACCCGCCGTGGATTCCGCTGCGGTCAAGGCCGACAGCGCGGCTTCTAACGTAAAGCCGATGTCGAAGGCCGATAGCCTCGCCGCCGTGAAGGCCGCGAAGAAAGCGGAACAGGATAGCATCAAGGCCGCGAAGAAAGCGGAACAGGATAGCATCAAGGCCGCGAAGAAGGCGAAGGCCGACAGTCTCGCCGCCGTAAAGAAGGCAAAAGCCGATAGCCTTGCCGCCGCCAAAAAGGCGAAGGCCGACAGCGTCGCTGCCGCAAAGAAAGCGAAGGCAGATAGTCTCGCTGCCGTGAAGGCCGCGAAGAAGGCGGAACAGGATAGCCTTGCCGCCGCTGACAAGGCCGCCGCTGACAAGGCCGCCGCCGACAAGGCCGCCGCTGACAAGGCCGCCGCTGACAAGGCCGCCGCTGACAAGGCCGCTGCTGACAAGGCCGCCGCTGACAAGGCCGCCGCTGACAAGGCCGCTGCTGACAAGGCCGCCGCTGACAAGGCCGCCGCTGACAAGGCCGCTGCTGACAAGGCTGCTGCTGACAAGGCTGCTGCTGACAAGGCCGCTGCTGACAAGGCCGCTGCGGAAAAGGCGAAGGAACCCGCGAAGAAGTAAGCGAAATTCTACGCAAATAAAAAAGGCAGGCCGTTTGAGCCTGCCTTTTTTTAGAGTTTCCTTTTAATGTTCGGCGAGGCGAATCGCTTCGAGCATCTCTTTCACCGCCCGATCCATTCCGACGAGAACCGCGCGTCCGATGATGCTGTGTCCAATATTCAGTTCCTCGATGCCGTCAATGCTTGCGATGTATCCGACGTTCCGATAGTTCAGCCCGTGGCCCGCGTTGACTCGCAACCCGTATTTGCGGGCGAGAACCGTCATGTCCTGGATGGCGGAAAATTCCCTTTCGACGTCCGCCGCGGACCCCAGGTCGAATGCGTTGGCAAAGTGTCCCGTGTGAAATTCCGCAAAGTCCGCTCCGATTTTTTTTGCCGCCTTGACCTGATCTGTCTCCGGATCAATGAAAACGCTTACGGCAATGTCGTTGTTCTTGAACGCCGCAACGGTTTTCGAAAGGTCGTCGATGCGGGCCGCCACGTTTAAACCGCCCTCGGTCGTCACTTCTTCCCGATGTTCCGGAACGAGCGTCACCATGTCCGGCTGGATGTCGATGGCGAGCTGCACCATCTCCGGAACGGGAGCCATTTCCATATTCAAATGCGTCGTGACAATTCCGCGGAGAAGCCGGACGTCACGCTCCTGAATGTGGCGTCTGTCCTCGCGCAAGTGGGACGTAATTCCGTGACAGCCTGCGAGTTCCGCAAGAATGGCGCCGGCAACGGGATCCGGTTCGCGAATTTTGCGCGCTTCGCGGATGGTTGCAATGTGATCGATATTGACTCCGAGTTTTGCAGACATAGATGCTCCTATTCGGGTTGAAAAATTCCGGAAAGTTCGATAATTTCCGTCCCCTGGACTTCGGCGGAATCCTTCAGGCCTTCAATCGCCTTAAAGGAACCGTTTGAAAGCGGCAAAAGCAAAATGGCTTTTCCCGTGCGCTGCGCGGCGGTCAGGGTGTTTTTTACATAGACGGCTTGCGTCATTCGGTTCGGGTTGAACGGGCTCTCCGTGCGGCAGTTTATTTGCATCTTTTCACAGAGTCCGTCGGTCTTTGAATAGCGGTTTCCCGTGAGATCCATAAACCACATGTCCCGTTCCTTCAAAATGGAAAAAATCGGGCGGAAAAGCGTCTCCTGTTCCACGGCGCGGTCTCCCCAGCGCGTTGCAATTCCGCTTGCATTCGGAATCTTCTTCATGGCGTCCGAAACGATTTCCTGAATTTCCGGTTCGGAATGATGAATTTTAATCGCCTCGGACTTAAACGGCCTGGGAATGTCCGAACGGCTTTCCATCGGAAGCCAAATGACGGGCGAGTAGGCTTTCAGCTGGCTCAGGCTCGACTCGAAAAAGGCTTTTGCCGAAGGCGAAATCAGCATGGAATACGGATAGTTTAATTTGTTCAAATCCTCGACGAATTTTGGAAGCTCCGAACCCGCATAGAATCCGACGGCAAGCTTCGATGTGTTTCCGCCAAAGCTCTCGCCCATCCGGAGCTCCACGCGAAACGTGTCCCCGAAAGGCGCCACAAAATCAAAATCGACGACCTGCTGCCTGTCCTTGGAAAGTTCTTCCATGTAAAGAACCTTTCCGCCGAATTTTTTCAGGTGGTTCTGAGCGCGCACCAAATAGTTTGGGAAGGAAACGCCCTTGCTGACTTTCCAAATTTCCCTGTTCTCCTTTTTTTTGGAACGCTCGATTCCGATGACGGGAATTTCGTCCCGCAATTTCTGTATGTAGGGAACCGCGTCCGCCGTCATGGGCCTTGGGGCCTTTAGACCAAAGGAGACAAGCGCATTCTCCGCCGCCTTGCTGTTTTCGCATACGACAAAAACTCCCGCTGCGAGAATCAAAAAGCAAATCAAGGCGAAGAGGGCGTTCTTTTTCTTCATGTTCCAAAATATAGCTACATTAAAAGGCAATGCCTATCCTCTGTGCTTTAATCGGCGCCACGGGCGTCGGAAAAACAAGATGCTCGATAACCGTCGCAAAAGAGCTTCGCGCCGAAATCATCTCCATGGATTCCAGGCAAGTCTATCGGGGCTTTTGCATCGGAACGGCGCAGGCTTCAAAGGAAAACCGAAAAGAGGTTCCGCATCATCTCGTTGATTTTCTTTCTCCCGAGGAACGCTTTTCGGCCGGTGACTTTGTGCGCATCGTCAAGGATATTCTCGAAAGAAATCCTTCGGGCCGCTACATTCTTGTCGGCGGAACGGGCCTTTATCTGCAGGCCTTGACAGAAGGCCTCGCGGAAATTCCGAAGGTCTCCGAGGAGGTTCGGGCGGAATGTGCCACGTTCCTTGAGCGCGAAGGCGTCGAAGCGCTTTTTGAAAAGGTGCGGACGCTCGATCCGGAAGCGGCCCTTTCCATTTTGCCGCAGGACCGGCAGCGCCTTTTGCGGGCCTACGAGGTTTATTTGCAGACCGGGCTGCGCTTTTCGGAAGTTCGAAGTAGCCGCACGGGCGGCATCGGAAGCGTCAAAACATTTTGGCTTGACAGAAGCCGGGATTCCTTGTATCGGAACATCGACGAACGCGTGCTGCAGATGGTCGCGCAGGGCTGGAAAGAAGAAGCAGTTAATTTGTACGAAACCGTTCCGATGAGCGCTCCGGCCTGGCAAAGCCTCGGATACCGGGAATGGATTGCCTATTTAAAAGGCGAAATCGGCGAACGCGAAGTCATTGAATGCGTGCAAAAGGGGACAAGGCATTACGCAAAGCGCCAAATTACGTGGTTTCGGCATCAAGCTTCCGCGGAAAGGGTCAATTTGGATGAAGATTTTGAGCGTGTTTGCGAAAAAATCCTGAAAAATTTTTGAGTGGCAAAAAGAAAAGTGTTTACAGAATGTTTATACTTTGTTTTCTTCTTGGTCTAAAGTAAAGATTTTCCGTTTGAAAGCCATTGCAAGTGAAAAACAAGCGACAAAAAGAAGAAAAATCGTCGAGGACCCCTTGACGGGATTTCAGGAATTTCTATAA
>CAVBPX010000085.1:0-6351 GCA_963597395.1 Eggerthellaceae bacterium
CATCGCTTGGTCTCACTCAAATTTTCTTTACCAAAGCAATTTTTAGAGGTGACCTAAAGCTTAATCAGTCAAAAATTACGTCTGGTCGTTTTGACGGAGAATCTTTCCGCCGAGCTTTGCAATTTTCGCTTCGAAATCTTCGTAGCCGCGGTCGAGATGGTAGATGCGGCTGACGCGGGTCTCGCCCTCGGCGACAAGGCCCGCGATGACGAGCGCTGCCGCTGCGCGAAGGTCCGACGCCATGACGGGTGCGCCCTGGAGCCTTTCTGTGCCCTTGATGGTTGCCGTGTTGCCTTCGAGCGAAATGTCCGCTCCGAGGCGGTTGAGTTCCGCGACGTGCTTAAAGCGGTCCAGATAGACGGTGTCGCGGATTTTGCTTTCGCCGGGAACGGTGGCGAGAACGGCCATCAGCGGGGCTTGCAGGTCGGTCGGAAATCCCGGGTAGGGGGCCGTTTCGACGCGGACGGGTTTAAGGTCGCGGGAGGAGGCGTCGACCTCCGCCCAGTCTTCGCCTGTGCGAACGATGCATCCCATTTCCTCGAAGATGTCGAGAAGCGACTTGATATGCGTCGGGTTGCAGCGTGTGGCCTTGACTTTGCCGCGGGAGATGACCGCTCCGCAAAGGAAGGTGCCCGCTTCGATGCGGTCGGGAATCGTTTTGCTGAATCCCGGGTGCATTTTTTCGACGCCGTGGATGACTAGGGAGCGCGTTCCGCGGCCTTCAATTTTTGCGCCCATGTCGGTGAGAAGATCGACTAGGGAGTCAATTTCCGGTTCGATGGAGGCGTTTTCGAGAATGCTTGTGCCACTAGCGAGCGTTGCCGCCATCAGGACGTTGACCGTCGCACCGACCGATGAAATGGGGAAGCGGAAGTTTCCGCCGGGGAGCGGGCCTTCGGAAGTCGCTTCGACGTAGCCGTGCGTCACTTCAATCTTTGCACCGAGCGCTTCGAGCCCTTTCAGGTGCAAATCGACAGGCCGTGGACCCCAGGCGCAACCGCCGGGTAGCGAAACGCGACAGCGACCGAACCTTGCGACGAGAGGTCCCAAAACGTAAAAGCTCGCGCGCATCGTGCTCACCAGTTCATAGGGGGCTTCGAGATGGTTCGCTCCGCACGTGTCGATTTTAAACTCGTGTGCGCCTCCGTCGATGCGGCAGCCGATGATGCGCAAAACGTTCGACATCGTCTTGGTGTCGCGCAAATAGGGGACGCCGGTGAGCGTCGTCGTCCCTTCGGCAAGAAGCGCCGCGGTCATTGTGGCGAGAACCGCGTTTTTAGCCCCGGAAATTTCGACTTCGCCGGAAAGGGGCTTTGCAAGCTGGGATACGGAAAAATAGTCCATACAAATTAATCCTTGGACGGAGCCTTTTTGATTTTGAAGAGCTTTCCGGGAAGGCGCACGACGCGCGTTTTGGCCAAAAAGTCATGCAGGGCGCGCTTTTGCGGGTCGATGAGCGCAAGAATGTAGCCGATGCCGTAAAAAATCATCGTCGCCTGGGTGAGAAGCCCAAAGACGTAGCGGATAAAGGCCCCCGAAAACCGGAGCGGGCTTCCGTCGGCGCGTTCAATCCGGAGCCTAAAGAGGAGCTTTCCGGGGGTTGCGGAAAAGAATCCGTTGAAGCATACAAAGTAAACCGTCTGGATGGCGAACCACAGAATAAAAAGTTCCGTGACGCCTGGAATGTCCATGAATTCGCTGGAAAGGCTCGCCGAAAACGGGTCCGCGGAATATTTTTCGGCAAAGGTTCCCATGGCGCTTGCGATGCTGTTTATGTCTATAACCGAAAGTTTGTGAAGAATTTGTGCGCCGAATTCCCAAAGGATTCCGATGAGAAACCAGTCGATAAAAATGGCCATTCCGCGGACAAAAAATCCCGCGTAGGTTTTTTGGGACATCTCCGCGACGCGTTCCCGGAGAATCGCTTCGACCGTCTTTTGAAGCTCCTGTTCGACTTGCTCCTTGGACTTTTCCTTTTCGCCCGCAAGAGCTTCGCCGTAGGAAATCCATCCGGAGAGGCCTTTGTGCCAAACGAGCGTCGCATCGCCTATCTTTCCTTCCGCTTTTAGGGCCTGCAGGTCTTCGAGCGCGAGCGGGCCTTGTCTGCGGTCGCCGTCTTGGATGCTTTCATCGATATAAAACCAGTTCATAAGTCGAACCTAAATTTATAAAAAAAGCTAACTTATGCGCCATGAGTGTATTTCAAATCGGTCAGCGTTATACAAGCGAACAGGAACCGGAACTCGGCGTGGGCAAGGTCCAGAAAGTCGAATTCAAAAATGTGACAATCGAATTTACCGCGGTGAAGGAGACCCGGACTTATCGGATAGCTTCCGCGCCCGTCAAGCGTTACCTTCTCTCCGTCGGCGAAACCGCAAAGAGCGAAAAGGGCGTCTCGTTTGCCATCGAAAACATCCGGATGGAAGACGGCCTCGCCGTTTACCTCGGATGCGGCGGTCGCGAAATGAAGGAATCCGAGCTTGTGTCCAAGGCGTCTCCGCGCACTTCCGATATTTTTTCGAAGCTCATCCGGGGCGAAATCTCGGACAACCGGGAGTTTGCGCGCCGCGAAAAGGCGAATGCGCTTTCGTGCGAGTGGCACCGTTCCCCGGTCCGCGGGATGATAGGTCCGCGGGTGAACCTGATTCCGCACCAGTATTACCTGTGCAGCCGGGCGTGCAGTTCGAGCACCCTTCCGCGGATGATGCTCTCCGACGAGGTGGGCCTCGGAAAGACTATCGAGGCCGGGATGATTTGGCATTCCCTGCATTCGACGGGCCGCGTCGAAAGGACCCTCATTCTTGTGCCGGAATCCCTGAAGCACCAGTGGATGACCGAGATGATGCGCCGGTTCAATCACGTTTTTACGCTTGTCGATGAAGGCTTTGTGCGGAGCGCGCTCGAAAGCGCCCAAAGCGGAAACGGCGAAATTGAAAATCCTTTCTGCCAAAAGAACGACGTCATTTGCACAATCGAATTTGTGATGAGCCAGCCCGCGCTTCTTCAGGACTTTATGCGCGCCGAGTGGGACCTTACGATTGTTGACGAGGCGCACCATCTGGTTTGCGAGGACGATTTTACGAGCAAGGAATATTTGCTGGTGAATTCCATTACGTCGCACACCAAGGGCCTTTTGCTTTTGACGGGAACGCCCTTGCAGCTGCAGCCCGAGTCGCACTTTAACCGTCTTCGGATGCTCGACCCGGTCCGCTTTACCGACTACGGCGAATTTTTGAAGGACGAGGAATCGTACCGGAAGATTGTGCGCGACCTTTCGAAGCTCCCCGTGGATTCGGACGAGCCTATTTCGTGGGACGCGCTGTCCGATGCGCTGCCGAAAAATTCCCCGATTCGGGACTGGCTGTCGAAGGAAAATTCCCGCGAGATGACGGCGGGCGAATGGGTCCGTCGGATTGTCGATGCGCTGGGGACCGGTTCCGTCGTGTTCCGCAATACGCGTCGGAGCGTGGGCGGTTTTCCGAAGCGCGAGCTGGATGCCGTCGAACTTTCGCCGAACGCCAAGTATCGCGCCCTGGTCAAAAAGGCGAGCGACGCCGACCCGGATCATTCCTTTGATATTATGGTCGAAGGAATGCTCGTGACGAAGTACAAGGCGACGTGGGCGGACGACGAACGGATTCCGTGGCTGCTCGAATTTTTGAAAACGCATTCCGACGACAAGATTCTTTTGATTTGCGAACATTCCGAAGTGGTAAACGCCATTGCGACGGTTCTCGGCGAAAAACTCGGCGAGGATTCCTTCGTGACCTTTACGGAAGGCATGTCGATCCTTGCGCGGGACCGCGCCGCGGCGAGTTTTGCCGATGATCGCGGCCCGATGCTGATGATTGCTTCGGAAATAGGCTCGGAAGGAAGAAACTTCCAGTTCAGCCACGATCTGATACTATTCGATCTTCCGCTGGATGCGGCCCTCGTGGAACAGCGCATCGGTCGCCTGGACAGAATCGGCCAGACGGAAACGATTCGCGTCCACGTCCCGTATGTGAAGGGAAGCGCCCAGGAAGTGATTTTCCACTGGTATCACGAAGGTCTTGGTGCGTTCGGTTCGCCTCTGATGAGCGGCGGCGAACTCTTTTTGAAGTACACGGAAACCTTGATTGCCGCCATGGCGGAACCCGCCGCGAGGTTTGCCGACTTTATGAAGAAAACAATTCCCCTTGTCGCAAAGGACAGCGAGACCCTTCGGAAAAACATCGAAAAGGGCCGCGACAAGCTTTTGGAATACAATTCGCGCGATCCGCTCGTTTCGAAAAAAATTACGGATGAAATTCGGAAGATCGATGCGGACGATCGTCTAAAGAATCTGATGCTCGAAACGCTCCGCGCTGCCGGTGTGGAAGTCGAGGACGGCTACGTTCCGACGAGCCTCGTGTTTCGGGCCGGTGCGCAGGTGGAATCCGGTTCTATACCGGGGCTTCCTTCGCGGTCTTCCTTTGCCGTTTCGCTCGCCGGGTCGTCTTCGGCCGAAGAGGAAAAGGCTGCGGACGGCGCGGGCGAACTCACCGGAACCTTTGACCGGACCATTTCGATGTCGCACGACGAAATTTCCTTTTTGAGCATCGAGCATCCTCTTGCACAGGGCGTCCTGGACATGGCGACCGCCTCGGGCAAGGGCATCACCGCTTGCGTCATCTGGGACGATGCGGGCTCAAAGGATTTGATTATGCAGTACAACTTCATCATCGAACCGTCCGTGCCCGCGGCCTGGGGACTTTCCGACATCGTCGGACCCGAACTTGTACGCGTGCTAATCGATTCGCAGGGAAACGAACGCTCGGATCTTTTGGAAAAAATGGACTCCGGAAAAATGCGCAATGCGAACGTTCCGCAAAAGGTTCCCGTGGTGACGGAAAAGCTCCGCTACTTTGCCAGTACGGGGCACGCCATGGCAAAGAGAATCGCCTCGCAAAAAATGGAAGCATTCTCCAAGGAGGCCGCGGAAAAGGTCGGGGAACGTGCGGAACAGGAATACCAGCGGATGAATCACCTGCTTTCCCTCCGCGGAAAGGCGCAAAACAGCGCCGTTCTGGACGGCCTTCGAAAGAACGTCGCCGTTTTCAAAAAGGCCGCGCTGAATTCGCAAATCCGGCTGGATTCCATCCGCCTTCTCGTTTGTCGTTAATTTGTCGGTAATCAGATGAGTGAATTACGCAGAAACATTTTGGGCGAAGCAAAACGCATCGTCATCAAGATTGGCTCCCGGATTCTTGTGGATTCCGCAAAGGGCGGTGTCCGGGAAAATTACATCGAAAAACTCGCCCGGTCGGTGTCAAGGCTCGTCTCGCTTGACAAGGAAGTCATCATCGTCACGAGCGGTGCCGTCGGAACGGGAATGTCCATTCTCGGGTATCGCGAGAAGCCGAAGAACCTTGCCGAAAAGCAGGCCTGCGCCGCAGTGGGGCAAATCGACCTGATGTACGTCTATCGCGAAAAGTTCCTCGCCGAAAAACTGGCGGTGGGACAAATTTTGCTTTCGGCGGACGACTTCCGCGACCGCACCCGCTACAAGAATTTGCAGAATACGCTGCACAAGATGATAGAAAAGCGGATTGTTCCGCTGATCAACGAAAACGATTCGCTCGCGGTCAAGGAGCTGAACGCCATCGGCGACAACGACAAGCTTTCGAGCGATGTCGCTCTCTTTTTCGACGCCGATCTGCTTTTGATTTTTACGGACGAGGACGGTCTTTTTGACGACAATCCCAAAAAGAATCCCAAGGCGCGCCTTCTTCGCTTTGTCCCCGAGATTACGCCGGAAATTATGGCGCTCACGGGAAAGCCCGGCGAGTCGGGATCCGCCGTCAGTACGGGCGGCATGCGTTCCAAGGTGGAATCCATCCGCGCGGTTGTCAAAAGCGGCTGCAACGCGTTTCTCGCAAACGGGTCAAAGGTCCTTCCCGACGAAATCATTTTGGGGGACGCTCTCGGTACGCTGTTCATCGGAAGTTCCAAAAAGCTGGGAAGCCGCAAGCGCTGGCTTTCCTTTGTGAGCTCCCCTGCGGGAAGCGTCGTCGTCGATGCGGGGTGCGTTCTCGCCTTGCGGAAAAAACATTCGAGCCTTCTCCCCGTCGGCGTTTCGGGCATCCGAAAACATTTTTCGGCCGGAGACCTGATTGAGGTCCTTTCGGAAACAGGCGAAAAGGTTGCTCGCGGAATCGCCCAGATGGACAGTGCAAACCTGAAGCTCGTGCTGCGGCAAAAAACTTCCCAGGTGCGTTCTAGACTCGGAAAAAACGTTCCGGAAGAAGTCATCCACAAGAACAATCTCGTCGTATTCTAAAGGGAACCTCTAAAAATTGCTTTGGTAAAGAAAATTTGAGTGAGACCAAG
>CAVBPX010000086.1:0-5638 GCA_963597395.1 Eggerthellaceae bacterium
TGAGGCCAATGTTTACAAGGGATGGATGCATTTTTGGGTCTCTTTTTGACACTTAAGCCGAGCCTGTTGATTACGATTCGGTGTGCTCAAAAGGATTGCAGGAGCATTGACCGCTTGGAAAGGGGTGTGGCAATGTGTAAAGTATTCGACGGCTGAACTAGGGCTTGGTCCAAAGCGTCCTGGTTCAACTTGGGCGGAACATTTTCTGACTGAGGCATGATGCCAATCGTTTAATTTTTTTATAATTAGGCTATGAGTATTTTTAAAATTGATCGGATCGCGGTAAGAAATTTCAAGTCCTTGGCGAATTTTGAATTACGGGATATCCCGATGTTTTCTTGCTTGATAGGAATTAATGGCTCTGGCAAGACTACATTTTTACAGCTTATTGATTTCATAAAGTCGCTAATGATAGGTAATGTCGGACAATGGGTAAGCGAACAGGGGTTAAGCAATGTGACAGAATTGCTGACACTTGGCGGTGAACGAAAGTACTCGATTGATTTGGAAATTGATGCAACCTTAGGCGAAAAACATGCGTGTTGGCATGCGAAATTTAACACGCGAGAAATGCGTTGTACTTCGGAAATACTCAAAGAGGGGGATGTCGAGTATCGCTTTGAATCCGGGAAGTTGAACATTTCTGAACCCGAAAAAAAAATGCAAATGATTGATTATGGACCGTCTAACTATTCCGGTTCCATCTTTTCATTTAGGGAAACGGATTTCGGAAAGTTTGTCAGGCAGTTGCGTTTTTTAGGTGTCCTAGATCCTCATGCGATAGCCCAGTCTTCGCAAGTTAAAAAAGGACAGGTTGTTTCTGTAGCTAGTAATGGAAGAAATCTGAGCGGTTTTATTGCAGGGCTTACTGCAGAAAAGCAGAAAAGCCTACTTTCTCAAATTCAAGATTTCTATGCTCCTTTGAAGAAAATGGACATCCGGCGTCTGCAGTTTGGATGGAAATCCTTGTTGCTGAACGAATTGGAAAAAAACGCTTTTTCGGCTGCAAATCTGAGTTATGGGACGCTTCGCTTATTTGTACTCCTTTCCCAGCAGTTTACCGAGGACAAGGTGATTCTCTTTGATGAAGCGGAAAACGGCTTGAATCAGGAATTGATTGGAAAATTTGTCGCAAAATTGCAAAATTATGGAGAGCCGAGGAAACAGGTTTTCATTTCTACGCATAGTGGACTTCTTTTGAATTACTTGACCGATGAACAGGCTCGCTCTGGAGTCTTTTTCCTGTTTAAGGATGCGTTGGGACATACTTGCGCTAAACGTTTTTTCGATATTCCGCAAATGTCAGACAAGCTGAATGTTCTTGGACCTGGCGAAGCGATGGGAGATACTGACCTGATTGACTTATCTTCCGAATTGGCTTCTTTGGGTAGGAACGATGCTTGAATTTGTCATTTGTGGGGAAGGACCGACGGATATTTGCGGCAATGACGCTCCTTTAACGGTGGCAATCAAAAGTCTTTTGGCTAAATGGTATGCGGAAAAAGTGAAATTTTATCCTGTTTCAAGGGCAGAACTTTCAAATGCCTCGAAAAACGTGAAGCCTAAAAGGGGTGCTTATGTTCGTGGAAGTAAAAAGCCCTATCCTGAAACAAGAGCTGTGACTGCGTTTGCTTATTGTCTTGCCCAACAAGCTCAGAACTATAGTTCGGATTGTGGTGTCATTTATTTTAAGGATATGGATTTTTCTTCAAATGAAAATAGGGATTATTTCTATGAAGGCTTGATTGCAGCTATGCATTTAGGCTTTGACAGTGCTGGTTTTCGAAAAGGCGTCCCGATGGTTCCAAAGACCCGAAGTGAATCTTGGATGCTTTGCATTGTAGATAAAAATGCGGCTCGTGTGTCATACTACGAAAATTTACCGGGGTCGGACAAGAGCCCAAAATCAGGGAAAAAAGTTTTGGCCGCTATGCTCGGCTGTTCGGAAAAAGAAAATTATACAAAGCTTTCCGATAGAATTGCCGACTATGATTGGGACGTTCTTTCTGCTCCGAGTTTTGTCTTTTTCAAGAACAGGCTTCATGTTGTAGCAGCTTCGATTCTTCACGAGCCTTTTCCTGAAAAGCTGAATTTGGATAATACAAAATCCCATGCCTTCCCAGCTTAAACTTGGCGCGCTTCTTTCGTATGTGGTCCTCGGCCTGAACAATCTGGTCGGGCTGCTCTATACACCCTACCTGCTTCGGATGCTCGGCAAGTCGGAATACGGAATGTATTCCATTGTGGCGTCCGTCGTCGCCTATTTGACAATTCTTGATCTCGGATTCGGGAACGCGATTGTGCGCTATACGGCAAAGTACCGAGCCGAGGGAAAGGTCGAAGAACAGCGGCGCATGTTCGGAATGTTCTTCCTTTTGTATTGCGGGATAAGCCTTGTGGCGGTGGCGCTCGGGTTTGTGCTGGCCTTTAATACGGACCTGATTTTTGAAGGCTCGATGACGGCGGGGGAGCTTTCGCGTGTGCGGGTGATGCTCTTTTTGATGGTGCTGAATCTCGCGGTCACGTTCCCCTTTAGCCTTTTCGGGTCCATCATTACGGCGTATGAGCGGTTTGTGTTCCAGAAGGTCGTGGCGATTTTCCGGATTGTGCTGAATACGGCGACGATGATCGTGCTGCTGCATCTGGGCTACAAGGCCATAGCGCTGGTCGTGGTGACGACGCTCTTTAATTTGTGTACGCTCGCGTCCAACTTTGTCTATTGCCGCGCGGTGCTCAAAATCCGGATGGCGTTCGGAAAAATGGACTGGGGATTTTTGAAGGAGGTTTCGATTTATTCGTTTTGGCTGTTTTTGAATGCAATCATGGACCGCATTTACTGGAGCACGGGGCAGTTTGTGTTGGGGGCTTTTGTGGGGACGGCCACGGTGGCGGTCTTTGCGGTGGCGATACAGCTCGAGCACATGTATATGAGCTTTTCGACGGCGATAAGCGGGGTGTTTTTGCCGAAGGTGACGGCGATGGTCGCGCTCAAAAAGAGCGATTCCGAGGTGAGCGCGCTTTTTATTCGCACAGGCCGCGTGCAGTATTGCGTGATGGCGCTGGTCCTTTCGGGGTTCTTCCTTTTTGGCCGGCAGTTTATTGGGCTGTGGGCGGGTCCGGGCTACGATGACGCCTACGGAATTGCGCTTCTCTTTTTTGTGCCGCTCACCGTCCCGCTTATTCAGAACCTTGGAATCACGATTCTCCAGGCCCGAAACCAGATGAAGTTCCGCTCGCTCCTTTACCTGGGAATTTCGCTCGTGTCGCTTGCCCTGCAGATACCGCTCGCGCGGAAGTTCGGGGGCTTTGGATGCGCCTGGGCCATTGCGGGCGCGCTCGTCCTCGGGCAGATCGTGGTGATGAACGTTTACTACCAGACTCGTCAAAAAATAGACATTCTCGGTTTTTGGCGCGAAATTTTAAGGATGAGTGTCGCCCCGGGCATTCTCGTTATCGTTTCGCATTTTGTGCTGCAACGCGTTCCGCTCTCGACGCCGCTTGCCCTTGCCGTCGGAATCGTCTGCTATCTCGCCGTCTATCTGCCCGTCTTTTTCCTTTGCTCGATGAACGCCTACGAGCGCGGGCTTGTGATTAGCCCGCTAAAAAGGCTGAGGAAAAAATTTACAGGGAACCTCTCAAATTAGCCATAAAAAGTGTTTTACACATAAATTAATTTTTCGCATTGCCCCAGAACTATTCAAGTGGGGCGCTATATGCAAAAACAACCCGGGCTTTTCGACTTCCGGTTCGGGTTTGAGAATTTTTCAAATATTGGTGACATGGAAACTGTTCCGTGAAGAAAAATGACGACAAGGTTCGTGCCGAGTTGTTCGCTTTTGACTGTACCGGAGTGCCGTTAAACTGAATATTCTACCTTTACCGCAATGAATTCTCCTCGTTACGTTTTTATGAAACTTTTGCCGAAGAATCTCGAGTCGAGGCTTTTCGGCGGTCTTGTCAACTTGCGCGTTCCGTTCTTTTCGAAGCTTGCGCGAAACCTTTTTGCAAAGGCGTATTCGCTCGACATGTCGGAGGCTTCGAGGCCGCTTGCGGACTATGCGAATATCGGCGAGCTTTTTATTCGCGAACTTTTGCCGGGGAAGCGGCCCGTGGCAGACGCCTGTGTGGTGAGCCCCGTCGATGGGAAGGTCTCGCAGTCGGCGAACCTCGTGGGCGGGAACGCCGAGATGATCCAGGCAAAAGGGAAGACGTATTCGCTTGCGGAACTGTGCCGGGATGCGGACCTCGCGGCCCGCTTTGACGGCGGGCGGTTTGCGACGATTTATCTTGCGCCTTTCAACTACCACCGGATACACTTTCCGGTGAAGGGGCGGCTCCTTTCGGCGAGCTACTGCCCGGGGACGCTCTGGCCTGTAAACCCGTGGAGCGTGGAACGCGTCGAAGGGCTCTTTTGCATTAACGAGCGCGTCACGACGCGAGTTGCGGTGGATGGCGGCGGGGAACTTTTGATTGTGAAGGTGGGCGCTACAAACGTTGGCCGCATCGTGGTGAACTACGCGCCCAACTGGATTACGAACGTGGGGAAGCTTCCACGGACATCGCCTCGTCTCGACTTTAGGCCCGGGGAAGAGTTTTGCTTTGAAAAGGGAAGCGAGCTTGGCCGCTTTGAAATGGGCAGCACGGTAATTCTTGTGGCGGACAGAATCCTTTTGGAACGCTTCCCGAACCTTTTCCTTGAATCGGTCGGAAAGCCCGTCAAAATGGGGCAGAGCCTCGTCTAGGTTTTGGGGCGGCTAAAAGATGCGGTGGGAAAAGGAACATCCGGACGTGATGCGGGCGACCGCGGACTTCGTGCGTTTTTTTGAAAACGTTCCGGATCCGGTGGTGGCCGTTTCCGAAAAGGCGGGGACGCTCGAAGCGAAAATCGCCTGGGTGATTTTCGGGTCCGCGCTTTCGCAGGAAATTCCGCTTTACCTTTTGCAAAAAACGCTCGGGGCTCTGTTGAAAAAGTTCCCCGGAAACGCCTTGTGGGAATTTCCGATTCCGAAGGAGGCGGACATTCGGAAGGCGGTGCGGACCGGGAAGAAGACGTTTGACTGGCCGCTCGAAGAAAGCGTACCGGGTATCTTCTGGAGCGTCGGAAACTTTGTGCGCCGGCATTCGCCGCTTACGGGATGGGCTTCCTCGACGCCTTTCAGCGAAATTCTCCGGAGCTTCGGCGAAATCTTTTTTATGGGAAAGGGCGCCTACCGCCCCAAGGCCATTCTTGCCGTTTCGCGAATATTTTCGCCTCGCCCGCGCGGCCTCGGCGTATTGCACACAAATTATGCGGGCGACGTCTTTCCCGTCCCGTTCGCCTTTGGCGCGCGTCGCTGGATAGGCTTTGTGGGGCCCGGTCGGGAGATAGGCTACGGAAAAATGCCCGAGGAAAAAAAGCGAAACCTCGGCGTGTCGCTTGTAAAGACGCTTTCGCGAAGCGACCCGTGGAAGGCTTCGCACGCCATGCAGTTTTTTTGCGAGCCTTCCGCCGACGGATTCCTTTGTGCGGAACTTTCGAATTCCTGCGCGGAGTGTCCGCTCAAAAGTTTTTGTCCGCGGAGTTTGCAAAATGAAAATGTATAAAAGGTCACCTCTAAAAATTCAATTTTCAAAAATTTGGTTGCGACGCTTCGCGCTG
>CAVBPX010000087.1:0-5621 GCA_963597395.1 Eggerthellaceae bacterium
CATCGCTTGGTCTCACTCAAATTTTCTTTACCAAAGCAATTTTTAGAGGTTCCCTTATCTAAACATCTAAAGGTCACCTCTAAAAATTCAATTTTCAAAATAACCAAAGCAATTTTTAGAGGTTCCCAAAAAAGTTTCGATGGTTTTCTCACGCTTTTAAATATAGCGAAAGAATTTGTCAAAAAATGACAAATTCATGGGGAAAATTTCAAGAAATATTCACGGGCGATTCAAAAACCGCCCCAAAGCTTTAGGCATTAGCGGGGAGAGCGTCTCCGTCTCCAGCACCGTCATCGTTCGACAGCAAATTGTCGCGCCAATTTCCGAAGTGCCTGTTCACAAAGCCGAGGACGATGCCCACCAAAAAGGCGGCCACAATCGTTCCGACACCGACGCTTCCGAGCGAGTGCAGAAGAAGCGCACAGACGACGAGGGAAACGGCGACCATCGAGACGTCAAACCCGACCTTCACCCGGTGAAACTGGAACCCGGTGACCTTCGAAACGGCCAGCATCGCGCCTTCCCCGGCAAGCGGCATCACGTTCGCCGGCATGTAAAAGAAGATTCCGACGGCAATGAGCACTACGCTGAGAAGCGTGAACACAATCCGAACGAGGAAGCTGTCCGGAGTCGGCAAAAATCCGACGCCCCAGTTGCAAAGCGTCGTAAAATACCCGAAAATCACGCCGACAAGAATCTGGAGCAGGTTCACCGTCTTGAACTTTTTCCGCAAAAGGAGCATTTGAAGCGCCACAAGCCCCATGTGAAAAAGAATCGTCGCCTTTCCCATTTCGATGCCCCAGACGCACGTCATCGTGTAAGGGATGCTGCTGACAGGAGATACGCCCAGATTGGACTTGACAGAAAGCGCAATGCCCGCAGTCATAATAAAAAGCCCGACAAAATACATGGCAAGTCGGACATGCAAATTGAAACGATTCAAAACAAGCCTCGATTTTTCGCGCCCAAAGTTAGAAAATTTCGAAAATACGGCAAGATGGAAAAAATGTTCATTTTTCGCGGTCAAATTCTCTTTTTCCCGATTTCGGGCGTTTTTAAAACGGACTTGCCATTTTTTAGGCCATAGGAGGCTTATGTGCCAAAGGACAGGTCCCTCGAGGAGCTCCGCGAGCAGTTTCGCGGCGCCCACTATCTCGATCCCAAGTGCAACCCGGCGTTCCTCGCCCTTCTCGGAAAGGAGGACGCGCTCATCAGTTTTCTGAACGCGACGCTTCGCCTCGAAGGAAGCGACCGCATCGAATCGCTCCGCTTCCAGACGGAGATGCCCGCGGACTTCCGCATTCCAGACCCGTTCCGCGTCCGGTTCGACATCCACGCGCGGACGCGCGACAACCGCTATTTCGATGTCGAGATGCAAAAGATCCGGGGCGAAAGCTATGTCGATCGGATGCTCCTTTACAATGCGGTCATGCATCAGGTCCAAGAAGGATTTCGATAGCGAATGCAGGCTCGGGAAAGCACCCCGGAAAGACCGCGAGGCCTTCCGCTACACAGTCCCCACCGTCTATTCCCTGTGGATTTGCGACTTTTCGCTGGACGAACTCCGGGAATTCGGGGAATATCGCGATGAATGGTTCGTCTGCAGCCGTAACGCGATTTCGCACGGAAGGGCGAAGCCCATCGGGGGCAAAAATAAGTATATTATCTACGAGCTGGAGAAGTTCCGCAAGACAAAGGGCGAACTGAAGACGACCGAGGACAAGTGGCTTTTTGTCCTGGCGAACGCCGGCAAGGACCCGGAACTTCCCGAATTCAGCGACGACGTGTTTGCGGACGCACTCCGCCGAATCGAGGTGCACTCCGCGGACAGGGAACTTCTTTCGGAACAGGGCAGGTATCTGATGGACATGGATTACGTGAGGACATGCGCCGCGCAGCAAGTTCTGCGGGCCGAGCGCGAAGCCGAGGCAAAAGTTGTGGCAGCCGAGGCAAAAGTCAAAGCCGCAACCAAGGCCGCTACCAAAGCAGCCGAAACGGCCGAAACCGCCGCCATCAACATGGCGAGGGCCTGCCTTTCCCTGGGAAAGCTCACGGACAGGGAAATCGCCAAATGCTCGGGGCTTTCCCTTCGAAAGGTCCAGATGCTGAAAAAGTCCTGAGGGAGAATGATTCGGGAACGGTCGCCTGCACAAGGGCGACTTATGGGCTCCTCTAAAAATTCAATTTTCAAAAATTTGGTTGCGACACTTCGCGCTGGTTCGTCCCGTCCTGCCATCGCTTGGTCTCACTCAAATTTTCTTTACCAAAGCAATTTTTAGAGGTGCCCTTTTTTGATTTACGAAAAGACACTGTTCCTATCTTCGCCAGTATTTTAATTACCTTTATAATCAACAATAAGGGAACTGTCCCCGGAACATTTCGATGCAGTGGTAAATTTTATGCTGAAAGACGGCCTTTACGAGCAACTTGTCAATAATTCGCTTCAAGAAGAAATCAACAGCGCTGACCGGGATAAGGTTGACATCCGAACATCATCGTTTGCGGAAGAAAATGCTCCGGAAATTCTTTCCCGATACGTCGCAAATGTTTTAAAGCGACATTTAACACAACTCGGAGAATCCGAAAAAGACGAGCCTGTTTTACAGCAACTGAAAGCGACCAACCGCATTTTGACGACACTGCAAGCGGAATGCGGCGAACTTCTGCCTTTTGAAAATAAAGATCTCCAGCTTGACGCCGTCTTTCACAAGGAAAACAGCATTCTTTCCATTGACCCAAAGGCTTCCATCATCCGGCCAGAAACCTCCCTGGTAAACAGTTCCCTTTTTACGGGAGCGGACAAGGAGCCTCAAATGTTTTCGGAGCTGAAAAAAGAGATTCTTTCCTGCAACCGCATTTCCATGCTCGTATCCTTTATCAAATGGAGCGGACTGCGAATTTTGATAGACGAACTTCGGGAATTTACGCAAAACGGAGGCACCCTGCAGGTCGCGACAACGTCCTACATGGGAGCAACCGACGCAAAGGCAATCGAGGAACTTTCAAAGCTTCCCAATACGGAAATTAAAATCAGTTACGATACCACGCGTACAAGATTACACGCCAAAGCTTACCTCTTTGAACGGGATACGGGCTTTACAACGGCCTACGTCGGATCATCCAACATATCCAATGCGGCGCTTTCAAGCGGCCTGGAATGGAACCTGAAAATTACGCAAAAATCCCTCCCTGAAATTTTCAAAAAAATTCGGGCAAATTTTGAACTTTACTGGAATTCAAAAGATTTTGAACTCTATACTCACAAAGATCTGGAACGGTTAAAAGCGGCTCTTGGCGCAGAAAAGAACCTCAAGCTTCCGCCAGCCCGCTATGCCTTTGAAATTCGGCCGTTTGCGTTTCAGCAGGAGATTCTCGACAACCTACAAACCGAAAGGGAAATTCACGATCGCAACCGGAACCTGGTCGTTGCCGCGACGGGAACAGGCAAGACCGTTATTTCCGCCTTGGATTATAAGGCTTTTTGCAAAAAGAATCCGAAAAGCCCGGCACGACTTCTGTTTGTCGCCCACCGCGAAGAAATTCTTGAGCAGAGCATTGAAACGTTCCGCGCCGTTTTAAAAGACCCGAATTTTGGCGAGATGCTCGTGGGTAGCCATACGGCAAGCGGTCTGGATCATCTGTTCATTTCCATCCAAACTTTCAATTCCAAAAATTTTTCGGAAAAAACAAGTCCCGATTTTTACGATTACATTGTCATTGACGAGTTTCATCATGCGGCGGCACCTTCCTACCAAAAACTTTTGGGATATTACAATCCAAAGATTCTGCTCGGGCTGACGGCAACCCCGGAACGAATGGACGGTCAAAACATTCTCGAATATTTTGGCGGAAAAATCGCCGCGGAGATTCGCCTTCCCGAAGCCATCGATCGAAAGCTTCTTTCGCCGTTCGAATATTTTGGCGTCACGGATACCGTTGACCTCAGCGGACTAAAATGGTCACGCGGAGGCTATGACAAGGCAGAGCTCGAAAACGTCTATACGATGAACTCCATCGTTTCCAAGCGCCGGGCAGAGCTTATCGCAAATTCCGTTTTAAAATATGTAGCGGACATTGAAGCCGTCAAGGGACTCGGATTTTGCGTTTCCATCGCCCATGCAAAGTTTATGAGCGAACAGTTCAATTCCATGGGAATTGCATCCATGGCGCTTTCCGGGAAAAGTGACGATTCGGAACGTTTGAATGCAAAAAAGCGAATCGTTTCCGGAGAGCTGAAATTCATCTTCGTGGTGGATCTGTATAACGAAGGCGTTGATATTCCGGAAATCAACACGGTTCTTTTTTTGCGTCCGACCGAATCGCTGACGGTCTTTTTACAACAACTCGGGCGCGGTCTTCGACTTTCGGAAGGAAAGGACTGTTTGACGGTTCTCGATTTTATCGGCCAGGCGAACAAGCGCTATAACTTTGAAGAAAAATTCCGGGCACTCCTTTCGCATTCGCACAAAAGCATTCTGCACGAACTTGAAAAAGGATTCCTCTCTGTTCCCAAAGGCTGTTACATCCAGCTCGAAAAGAAAGCGTCGGAATATATTTTTGAGAACATCCGATCAAACCTTAAAAACGCTCTTGTCGAAAGAATCCGGACTTTTGAAGAGGATTCCGGACTAGCCCTTTCGCTTTCCCATTTTTTGGAATACCATCATTTGAGCCCGACGAGACTCTACAAAAAGGATTGTTCCTTTTCCAGACTATGCGTACGGGCAGGCATTTCTAAGGACTTTAACGATCCCGACGAGATACTTTTTTCAAAAGCCCTCGGGCGTTTTTCCCAAATCGACTCTCGAAGATTCATCCGGTTTATTTTGGAAATCCTGGACGGCGGATTAAAAAGCGCCTACACGAAAGAGGAAAAACGTTTTTTGCAAATGCTCCGGTACACGCTGTGGGGCGAAAATCCAAAGGATCTTCACTTCGAATCCCCGGAAGAAGCCATTCGGAAAATGCTGCAGAACAAAACTCTTTGCCGGGAGCTGCGCGAACTTCTGAAATACAACTTCGAAAAAATCGACTTTATCGACGCTCCGCTCGAGCTTGGTTTTGCGTGCCCGATCGACCTCTACTGTTCCTATTCGAGAGACCAGATTCTCGTCGCATGCGACTTTATGAAACCGAGTTCCATGCGCGAAGGCGTCAAATATCTTCCCGAAAAGCATCTGGACCTGCTGTTCGTCACGCTGAACAAGTCCGAAAAGGACTATTCCGAGACGACGCTCTACAATGATTATTCCATTAGCGAGACACTTTTCCATTGGCAAAGCCAAAGTACAACGTCCGACACGTCCGAAACCGGGAAGCGCTACATCAACGGTCACCGTTCAGGAAATACGGTTGTTCTTTTTGTCCGCGAAAACAAAAAGGACGACGAAACGGGACTCACGCCCTCTTACACATGCCTCGGAAAAGCCGTATGCGTCGCGCACGAAGGCTCCTCCCCCATCAACATCACCTGGGAGCTTGAACATCCCATTCCGGCAAAATACCTGAAGAAGACGAACAAGCTGATGGTCGGATGATTTACCGCAGCGCGATGCGCTTGACGACGCTTGCGCGGGCCGTTCCGACTTTTGCGAAGTAGATGCCCGCGGGGAGCTGCGGCA
>CAVBPX010000088.1:0-5551 GCA_963597395.1 Eggerthellaceae bacterium
CTCTTCACACTCCACTCTTCACACTCCACTCTTCACACTCCACTCTTCACACTCCGCACTCCACACTCCCTCTGCCGTTACTCCACTTCCACTTCGTCGGGGTTCGTAATGCGGACTTCAATCCGGCGATTTTGCTTGCGGCCCGCTTCCGTGTCGTTCGAAGCCTTGGGACGGGAATATCCGTAGCCTACGGCCGTTACGCGGTCCTGCGCAATTCCCTTCTTGATCATGTAGGCGCGGACGCTGTTTGCGCGGTCTTCGGAAAGCTTCTGGTTGTATTCTTCGCCGCCCTCGGAACTCGTGTGGCCCTCAATTTCCACTTTCGCCTTGGAATTTTTCTTGAGTGCGGCAATCGTTTTGTCGAGCGTTGAAAGGGACGACGGCACAAGTTCCGCGCTCCCCGCCTTAAAGGAAATGCCCTCGATTTCGGCCCGCGTATCGTCAAACGCGACGTTCGCCGACCCGTAGCTCGCCTTGGGCGAAACGTAGGGCGTCTTGCCACATTCAAAAGGCCCGGTCAGGCTTTCGCAAAGGATCCGGTAGGAGTCGAGGCGCGGCACGAGAAACGAAACTTCGCCGTAGCCGTTCGTTTTCACGGAAATCTTCGTCTTCGGGTTCTTTTCGCCCACAAAAGTGAGAGTCTTGTTCCGCTGCGGCACATCGTCAAAGTTCGTGTAGGAAATATTCAGCACGGCGTGCGTCTTGTTCGGGGTCAGGTCCTTCGACACGGCAAAGGAAAAAGCGCAAAGCGCGACAAGGCATATAATACGGTTCATAAGGTTCTCCGGATATATCCGGAATTTAGCAAAAAGGAAAGTCCGGAGTTCTCGAAGACTTTACTCGAGCGGGGAAATCCTACGCCCCTCCCGCCCCTCGCCATTTTTTAATAAATTTTACCCACATTTTAAGGAGATGCCATGAAATCGAAATTCTTCAGGTTTACGGCAATTTTTGCCCTCGCGCTTTCGGCAAACGTTCTTGCCGCGGACGTCGCCGACAACTTTGCGCTCAAGGGAAACATCCAGACACAGGGAATCGCAAACAATCAGGACAACTGGTTTGAATCCTTCTGGTTCCGCGCAAACATCGGCGGCATGTACAAGTCCAAGGATTTCGATGCGCAAATCATGATTCGCATGTTCGGCCCGTATTTCGGAAACACCATCGACGGCAAAAAATACGACAAGATTCTCGCAGACCTCTACTGGGCAAACTACAAGTTCTCGGTCGGAAGCCACATGCTGAACCTCAAGCTCGGCCACTGGAAAACGGACTGGAGCAACTCCGGAAACTTCGGAACCTACATCGACCCGGCCCTCAACCGCCGCGGCATGATGATGCGCGACTACTCGCACGACGCTTTTGAACTAGGATGGACACTTGGACCGTCCGCGCTCAAGGCGATGGTCGCCACCACCGACAGCAAGTTCAACACCGGATACGTCCGCGTCGAGGAGCGCCTCAAGTTCTCGTTCCCGCTCGAACTTGCCGCCGCCTACCGCGTAAACGCTCTTGACGCATTCAACCAGGCGGCCACCCAGACGCACCGCGTCGCGGGCTACGCATCCTATGCACTCGTTCCGAACCTCCGCCTCTACGGCGAAGTCGCCTACATCAAGACGACCGAGGACAACGCCGTAAACGCGACGACCATCGCAAACGGCACGGCCATCAAACCGGAATATTCCCAGGGCTCCGACTACCTGCCGTTCTACGTCGGTCTTGAAATTCCCACCGCGGGATTCCTCGACCATCTGATGTTCGAAGTCGAATACGTCAAGGACCGCGACGAACTCAACGCGGGCGCCGACGAATTCGCCTGGACCGTCGGTTTTGTCAAAACCTACGGCCGCACCAAGGCCCAGCTGAACATTTACAGCGAAAACGAAATCAGCGACGTCGCAGCGGCCCTCCGCTTCACCACGACCATCAAGTAGTTTTCCGCAAACAAATCGCCGGGCGCACGCCCGGCTTTTTTTTTGCAAAAAAGTTTTTGGCGTATAGGTCAAATCTTTCAGTGCAAGTGCGCGTTCAAAATCCGATGCGAAACGTCGTGCGCAATCAGGTCCATTTCGCTTCCATACATGTCCTGCATCATCTCGGGCGAAATTTCCGAACCCGCGTGGACGTGCACTTCGCGGTTTACACAGGCGACGCTTTTCACATGGCGCGAAAGCACCATCAGGTCATGGCTCACAATCACGACCGTCATCTTTTCGTTCAGCTTCGCGAGCAGCCCATACAAATCTTCCTGTCCCTGTGCATCAATGTTGCTCGAAGGCTCGTCCAAAAAGAGAATTTGCGGATCTCCGGCAAGGGCCCGCGCAATCAGCACGCGCTGACGTTCCCCGCCCGAAAGTTCCCCGAGACGCCGCTTTGCAAAAGCCTCCATCCGGACCGTTTCCAAAAGGCTCAAAACCTTTGACGCATCCGAGCGGTAGTTCGGAAGCCCGGTCGAAACGCATTCCTCCACGGTAATCGGAAAGTCCAGGTTGCGGTTCGTATTTTGCGGCACATATCCCACCGAAATTTTTTTGGAGGGAACCTTTTCGCCAAAAACGCGGACCTCCCCCGCCGAGGGCTTTAAAAGTCCCACGATGAGCTTCATCAGCGTACTTTTACCGCCTCCGTTCGGTCCGATAATCGCGAGAAAGTCCCCGCGATTTACCGAAAGGTTCACGTTCGAAAGAACCGGAGTCTTCCCATACGAAAAATCCAGGTTTCTCACTTCGATGGCCGGAAACGGATTCATTCGGCGTCCTCCGAAAGCGTGCGGAAAAATTTTTCGAGTTCCGCGTCAAAGTCAAAGGCAAGCGGGTCTATCGAAACAATGTTCGCGCGGATTTCCCTCGAGAGCGTCTCCGCGGCCCTCCGGCTGAACTGCGGCTGCACAAAGATCGTTTTGACGCGATTTTTTTTGGCGGTGCGGATCAGGTTCTGCAGGTCGCGCGGCTTCGGTTCCTTGCCGTCCATTTCGACCGCAATCTGTTTAAGCCCGTAGTCCCGCGCAAGGTATCCGTAGGAGGGATGAAACACGATAAACGTCCGGCGTTCTTCCGATAGGTTCCGGACCGTTTCCGCAAACCGGGCGTCCATCGCGGAGAGTTCCGCCGAGAACCGTTCGAGGTTCTCCCTGTAAAATCCGGCGCCGGGAGCGTCCGCTTCGACGAGAGCCGTGCAAATGTTCGACGCTACGAGAATTGCCGTCCGCGGGGAGTTCCAAATGTGCGGATCCAGATCGTCCCCGCTTTCCTTTTCACGGTGCGAAACATCCTCCGCCATAAACGAAACGCCCGCCGAAACGTCCACGACGCGGGCCTTCGGATTTACGCCCAAAAAGCGCGGACGCCAGGCCGCGTCAATCCCGGAGGCATCGCTAAAATAGATGGAAACATCCGAAAACTTTCGAAGGTTCTCGGGCTTCGGTTCGAATGTGTGCGGATTCGCGTTTTTCGGCACAATCGTCACCACAAGAGCCCGCTCCCCGGCAATTTTCTGCACCATCTTCGCATACGGCGCAAGCGGTACCGACACCGTCAAAACGGGGCCGTCCGCAAACGCGAAACCGGCAAAAAGCGAAAACAAAAGAACAAGCCTACGGAGCATGAAAATCCTTGAAAAATCCAAATCAAAATTAGAAAATTCCCCATCATTTTCTACATTCCACGCCATGAAACGCGTCGAAGTTGTCGCAGGCATTATCCGTTCTCCCCAAACCTCCCGGTTTTTCGCCACAAGGCGCGGCTACGGGGAATTCAAGGGAGGCTGGGAATTTCCGGGCGGAAAGGTCGAACCGGGCGAAACCCGCGAAGCGGCCCTCGTCCGCGAACTCAAGGAAGAGCTCGCCGTCACCGTCAAGGTCGAAAAGTTCATCTGCACCGTCGAATACGACTACCCGAACTTTCACCTGACCATGCACACGTTCCTGTGCGCGGTCGAAAGCGGAACGCTCACGCTCCTCGAGCACGAAGATTCCAAATGGCTTTTGCCCGAAGAGCTCTCCACCGTTGACTGGCTTCCGGCCGACCGCGAAGTCGTCAATCGCCTATGCGGACCGTCTTCGTCAAACTGACACTGCCGCGGACCCGCAGCACATAGACGCCGCGTTTTACTCCCGCAGTCGAAAGATTCAGCACGCCTTGCGCGTTTCCGCTAAAAAGGTTCTTTTCGACGGCTCCGGCGAGGTTCACCAAATCCACTTTCACCGGGGAACTTTTCGAGATCCGGAGCAAAATATTTCGGCCGTTCATTTGTACAAAATTTTCTCCGGACTTTTGAGCGGAAATTTTTTCGGGAACGCTCCCGTCCGCGGCAAAGTTCGGCATATTGCCCGAAACGAGCAGCCCGTTCAACAGCTTGAGCGATTGGTTAAAGTAGTTTTCGTTTCCGAGGTTCACGGCTTCCGCCCAATAGGCGTCGAGGTTCGACTGAAAAGACGCATCCGAAACAAAAGCGGTCATGAGCGACGTCACAAAGGTGCTGTTGTGGTCGCTTCCGAGAGCGCCCGTCGAACGCGTAATCGGGCCTTTCACGTTCGAAGCCGCAATCGACGAAGCCCAAGAGGCCATTTTTTTGTCAATAGCAAGCGCGCGGGTATCGCCAAACCAGCAAACGGCCTTCGCATTTCTCCACGGGGCACGCGGCGCGTCATAGTTGTAAATGTCGTCCTCGCTCTTTCCGGAAGCATTCGTCCAGTCGTCAATCAGGCCTGTCGAAACCTCGCCCGAGCTCGCTTCGTAAAGGCTCATGTTCGCATTGTAAGCGGTCGTATTCCAGAATTCGGCATTGTCCGGGTCGGCAAGCGCAAAGAGCGGCATGTAGGCGGGGTCAAAATATCCCGGATTCTTGCGGGTTTTTCCCGATTCACCCCAGGCGTCCCCCGGCATGTGAATGCCGCTCGATTCAAACTCGTGGGCCTTCATGTTCTGGATAAGCGTTTTCGCCTCGGCGAGATACTCCGCATTCCCGAACTGATAGGAGGCAAGAATCAGCGCGGCGGCAGCGTCCATGTCGCCGTCGAGAGCCGCACCGGAATCCCAAACGACCGAAAGGTTTCCAATCTTCCAGTTCATCAGCCCGTTGGAATTCATGAACTTCTTGTAAAAGGCCCAGAGCTTCTTGAACTGCGGCTCGTAACTCGTCGTATTGTCGCTGAAATAGACGGTCAAGAGCATCCCGTAGCCGACGCCTTCCGAAAAGTATTCGTTCGACCCTTCATCGGAGCGGACGCCCGCAATGTCGCCGGATTCGTTGTAAAAAGTTTGCAGCCAGTAGTTAAAGCCGCTCTTAAGTTGCGTCGCCGCGGACGTCTGGTCCGAAAGAACCGTAGCCCGGCCGCCGTAGTTCGAATTTTGCGGAAACGGGAAGTTGACCGTCGCCTGGGAAGTTCCAAAGGCGAAGGCGAGCGAAAGCGCAAGGAATGATTTTTTCATAAGCCGTCCTTTTTTCGGTCACCTCTAAAAATTCAATTTTCAAAAATTTGGTTGCATTTTCTAGACCAAAGCAATTTTTAGAGGTTCCCTTTCTTTAATCTATTCAAGAATCGGGGAAA
>CAVBPX010000089.1:0-5550 GCA_963597395.1 Eggerthellaceae bacterium
TGTCAAAATTGAAAACCGCGCAGTCTCGTTTTGCTGTCTGGCGTGGCCCAGGGGGGTGGATGCCAAATTTCAGCCTACCTTGCCCCTCGCCGGGAAGGCGCCCGGCCCGGTAGGGCCACATCCGCCGGCAGGCGGAAAAGGTTCGCTTTGCAATAAAAACAGTTCGCTCCTCGAAAAAACTAGACGTGCAAAATGTCAAAACGCCTTTCGGAGGAAAGATGCCGTTTTCATCACTTTCTTCGGTCGTTCCAGAATGACATGTGAATGAAAGAGCAAGTCAGCACACCCCGAGCGTTTCGCGGATGGTCTGTTCGTCCGCATCGGGCGGGAAAAGGGCTCGTTCTTCGGGCGAAACATATACGAGAAGGCGTTCTTCTTCGGGGAGCGCGGAGCGGTCCCGCAAAACGGCGGGCTTTGCCTGTGTGGAATAGAAAAAGGTTCCCGTCTTGATAAAGGCCTTTTCGGTAATTCCTTGCGTAATTGCTTCCTTGAGCGTCCGGACAACGGCGGGGCCTGCGCGGTGCAAACCGTGAAAGTGGAGCAGTCGGCGGAGAAGGCTCTTTTCGTGAATCGGGGATTCGGAATCGACGTAAAACTTTAATTGCGAAACCAGCTCGTCCCTGGACATTTCCGGAATAGGCGTTTCGCTTTCCGGTGTCCTTGGCGGGTGCACGATGCGGTAGGGCTCCGCATGAAGCTCGACCGGGCCTTTTTCTTCGGATTTTTCGACGGGCGGCGGCGCAACGCTCTGTTCGACGGCGATGGTCGTGAGGATGTGGTCGCGTTCGTCCGCCTTGGAGCGGAACCAGGTCGGTGCGTAGAGCTTGATGATTTTCCACCCGAGCTGTTTCAAAAGTTTGGGCCGGATGTACATTCTGTCTTCGACGCTGCGGGTCAAAAAACGCGTGTTTTCGTCCGTATCGATTCCGACTAGGAAGTGCTCCGGATTGTTTTCGTCGCGGACGGCAAAGGAAACCGTAAAATCGCCGTAGCCCCAGTTCTTTTCCGCCTGGAAACTTCCCGTGTGGATTTCTCCGTCAATTTCTTCTTCAAGCGGAGAAAGGATCGGGTTCGAACCGAAAATTTTTGCACTTGAACTTTCGGAGGCAAAGTGCAAAAATTCCAGATAGGCGTTGACTCCCGGATTTGCCGACGAAACCTTTCCCGGAATTTCTTCGCCAAAAACCTGGAGGTTTGAAAGCGCAAGCGTTGCGCAAACATTCACGTGCCGCGGCGTGATTTCTTCGCCTGCAACCGTCGCAATCGGTTCCGCACAAATGAAAATCGTGTCGCGGTATTCGCCGACCGCTTCTTCGGGCCTTTTGACATAAAGATCCCTGAGCGGATCCCCGGCAAAAAGAAAGCGCCTTAGGTCGGGATGGGCAGAAAGTTCCGCTTCAATTCCCGCGAGAATTTCCTGTTTGCGGCTTTCCGTAGAGGTTAGAATGCCGAGCGACTGCATCGGGTGCCTTTCGGCGTGCCGAATGGTTTCGCTGGCAATAACGCTCGCCAAATTTTTGACGGATTTTGTCACCTGAATCGCATGGGTCGCGGATTCGTTCGGCGGCGGGAACTTCTGGATTTTTCCGCCGTAAAAATGCCTGTTCGAAAAGTCAATCAGCACCGGATGACGATGCCTGGCGTTTAACGGAATGCGGTAGCGCTTTGCGCCCCTGTAAAGGGAAAATGCCAGAATGTTTTCGAATTGCGGGCCGAAAAACTCGGGCTTTTCCGGTGCACCGAAAATGCGCGGAAAGTTTGGCGCGGGCATGTTTGAGTCGCCGAGAAGCGTCACGTGCCGCGAACGCAAAATCGCGGGCATGGCTTCGAGCGGCGTCACCGCATCCGCATCCAGAATAACCGCATTTTCAAATAAAACATTTTGCGGAAGATTGGCAGTCTCTTCGAGCGTAAGAATGCAAAGGTTCTCCGGGGCCTTTTCCAGCTCACTCCTGAAATATTTTAGGTTCATTTCGAGCAGGTCGTCGGTCGCTTCGCGAAAGAGCTTTGCATTTTTGGAATGCGCCTTGGGCGAAAGCGAGAACACCGCCGGAAAAATTTTGCACGCTGTCTGAATTTGTACGGAATTCCAGAACCTTGTAAAGTCGGAAACAAGAAGGTTCTTGTTGGGACTATCTCCAAAAATCGCCTTTTCCAAATTCAGAAGGCCGAATTTTTGAAGTTCAATCCGCTTGGAATTAATTTGTACAAAACCGGGGAAAAGTTCGAGGGAATTTTTCCATCTTTTGAGAACTTCCGCCTGTTCCTCGACCGATTCGGGAGCTTCGGACGGGCAAAACTCGAGTTCCGCGCAAAGGGCCTCGAACTCGGACCGGGCCTTTTGACAAAGTTCCCTGAGCGCTTCCGCATCGGGAATGTGGGCCCGAAGTGCACCGTATTTGGAAAGAATCGCAAGTGAGAGGTTCGCATATTCCCCTTTCGAAATCGCTTTTCGAAAATCGTAGAACCAGCGGATTTTTTCGCCGAGGACGTCCCAATCGGTATGTTCAAACTGCCAGTCCTGTCCAAGCAGGTGCCGCGCCATTACCGAGGCGTTCATGTAGAGCTTTTTGCATTCCTGCAGCAGGGAAAGCTCGTCCGAAAGGTGCAAAAGTTCTGCGTCCGTCTTGACGGCCTTCGGATTTTTGAGCGTCTTGAGAAGCGTCTTCTTTGCGTCGTGATAGTATTCCGAAAACACCTTGAGCTTTCGGTTCTGGTTGCTTTTTAAAATTTCACGGGCGGCGCCCAGTGGAGCGTCAATCGCCTCGGGTAAAAACTTTTCGGAACCGTTCCTTCGAAATTCGGACCAGGCCTTTCCGGCGACGGGAAGTTCGCGGAGCGTTTCTTCGTAGGTGTCCCAGTCCTTTGATTCCAAATTCCATCCGTCAAAGGAGGGCGTCCGGGAATTGAATTCGGGCGTAATCGCCTGGCTGAGTTTTGAAAGTGCTTCGATGTCGATTTTTCCGTCAAAGGAAAAGTCTCCGGATACGCTTGAGGCGAGGGTGGCGAGCGTCTGGAATTTTTCGTTTGCGCTGTGAATTTCCGCTTCCAGCTTTTCTTTTTTTGCGGCGTCGAGCGTGCCGATGAAAATGCCGTCAAAGGCTTCGATGGCCTTTTGGATGTCCTTGATGGTTTGCCGTTCGAGGAGGTCTTCGAGAATTCCGCACGCGGTGTGAAAATCTTCGCGTCCGAGGTTTTCGGCGCCTTTAAAAACTTCGTCGTCCCAGACTTTTTTTTGCGAAATTTCGGAAAGGCCGATGAGAGATTCGACGAGCGTCGCGCCTTTGGGCCCGACGGGAATGTTTACCGCCCGATTGTAGTTTGCAAGTTCGGTCCGGATTTTTTTGAGTTCCTCGCGGGACTTTTCAAGCGTCGTATCCTTGTAGATGGAGCTTTGACGAAAGAGAACCTTTTCCAGCCGAATGCGCGAAACGGGCTTTCGGTATGTGACGAGAATTTTCTTTTGGCGCGAGACGCTTTCCGCGGCGATGTTTGCCGCAAAATCCTCGGCTTCGGAACCGGGCGGCGTTTCGACAATGTCGATACCGCTTTGGGCGGAAAGGGATTCGAGCAGGGCCGTGGTCGCTTCGCTGTCCAGGGTGCGGACAAAGTAATGTTCCGTCGGGTCAAAAATTTCGTCCGGATTTCGCTCGTCCAGGTCCGAATCGGTGACGTGAAATCCGTCCTCGGAAAGAAGTTCCGCGCCCGCGCCCTTCGAAAGGTTCTCTTTCCAGATTTCGGATTCGAAATCCCGGTGCGCATAGAGGCTTGCCGCGTTGTAAAATCCGAGGAAGAGGCCCTTGGAGGTGCTTTTCCATCCGGCGACGGCATCGACGGCCCGCTCAACGGCCTGAAAATACTTGGCGGTCTGAAAGGCTTTTCCGTCCCAGAAAATTTTTGAAATGGGAAGATCCAGCTCGTCGCGGGTCTTGAGGCGGAGCGGAACGTTTTCGACGGGAGGCTCGTTTTTGAGCGAAACTGTCAGGCTCTTTCCATCGATGTGGACTGGGACGAAAAGAAGCGGCGCCGTCCCCTGGGAGCGCAAAAATCCGACGGAAAGAAAGATGTTCTGTTCGCCGGTCGCCTTTTCCATTTCGCGGACGGCAAATTCGAAGTCCGCGAGGACCGCGGCCCTTTCCGCTTCCGAAAGGCGCGAACCCGCCTGGATAAAGACCGATAGCGGCAACGCGACCCGTTTGCGGTACCACTTGTCCAAAAAGGAAATTCCGTCTTCGGCGATGAGCGGCGTCTGTGGCCGCGCCTTGGGGTCAAAGTTCAAAAAAACGCTTTTGGGACCAAGATCAAAGGACGCAGCGCGCAAATGGAAATGTCTGGAAAAAAAATCGTCCGCCATATACAGGGAATATAAATTCAAATATTCCGAAAGAGAACACTTTTTGCAATTTGAACCGATTCCGCAAGCGAAATGGAACCGGGGCGGGACAAAAGGCCCGCTTCGCGACAGACTTCCCCGAGAAGCGCCTCGGGCGAGATGCCGTTTTCCCGTTCTCCGCGGATGCTTGCCGCGTGTTCGCGTTTGGAAAGCTTTTTCCCGGCGGGGGAGCACAGGAGCGGATGATGCAAAAAGAGCGGCGGGGAGGTTCTCCCCAGGGCCTCTCCGAGGACTATCTGACGTGCCGTCGAACCGAGCAGATCCCTTCCGCGAACGACCAGTCCGACGTCTTCCTCGAAATCGTCCGCGACGACGGCAAACTGGTAGGTCCACTGCCCGAGCCTGTCCTTGAGCGCAAAGTCTCCGCACTGTTCCCGCGGATTCTCGCGGAACGTTCCGAGCGAAAGGTCCTTCCATTCGACCGTTGTGTCGGGAGTTTTAAATCGAACCGCGCTTTCGGCGGAAAAGGGAAGTTCGCGACTTCGGCAATGTCCGATGTAGATGATTTCGCCTTCCGTGTTCACGGGGTTTGTTTCGAACGTGAATTTTCGGGAACAATCGCAGGCGTAAACGAGATCCTTGGATTTGAGAAGTTCGAGAAACCGCTTGTAGCGTTCCGTGTTTTCGCTTTGGATGGATTCCGCTTCCCAGGTAAACCCGAGCCATTCGAGGTCTTCGCGGATGGCGTCGATGTAGGCCTTTCGCGCGCGGCTTTGGTCGTGGTCCTCGATGCGCAGCCGGATGCGAAATCCGAGGGTCTCCGCCGCGGCCCGAACATAGATGGCCGAGAGAACATGCCCGCGGTGCAAATAGCCGGTGGGGCTTGGCGCAAAGCGCGTAAAGGGTCGTGCGGTATCCATGCCGTGCAAAATAGAAAATGGGCCGTGGCGGTTTACTTTCGCCTTGGAAGGAACGGCGTGAAGAGTTGAGTGTGGAGTGTGGAGAGTTGAGAGTGGAGTGTGAAGAGTGGAGAGTGGAGAGTGGAGAGTGGAGAGTGGAGAGTTGAGAGTTGAGAGTTGAGAGTTGTGAGTGGAGAGTGGAGAGTGGAATGTGGAATGTGGAATGTGGAGAGTGGAGGGTGGAGGGTGAAGTGTGGACGTCATCCTGGAGGGAGGTCAGAACTTAGAACTTAGAGCTTGGATCTTGGAATTGCAAAC
>CAVBPX010000090.1:0-5539 GCA_963597395.1 Eggerthellaceae bacterium
GCTCAAGGCGCTTTCGGACGGCATCGACTACGCGCGGAAATGGGCCTATCCGCTCCGGTCCTTCACGAAGCGGACCGTCCGCGGCTACGTGAACTCCAGGCACGTCCCGCTCTCCCTCGAATACCAGCTCGGCCTCAAGCACGACTTTCACGAGCACAGGGGACCCGCGGCGCACTTCCTACGGCACTATGTCGGGGAGGAGGACTACAGGCTCGCCGTGGAGCAGGAACCGGCCGTGGAAATCGATTACGTCCGGACAGTGAACGACCCGGAGTTCTTCCGAAAGCTCGGAGGGGGAAATGGCCAATAAGGAAAAGGAACGCAAAAGCTTCCAGGTGGGGAGGACTGTCCGTATAGGACGCGACCAGATCGTCGCGGACGAATACAACCCGCGTTTCATTTCCGCGGACAACATGGATCGCCTCAAGAAGTCCATCCGGAAGAACGGGCTTGTCGGCACGCTTGTATGGAACCGGACGACGGGACACATCGTGGGGGGACACCAGAGGCTCGAGGCACTCGACGCGTGCATGAGGACGAAGAACTACGAGCTGGACGTGACCGAGGTGGAGATGCCCCTGAAGGACGAAATCCGTCTCAACGTGGCGCTTAATAACTCCGATTCGCAGGGCGTGTTCGACTTCGCCGCAATCCGCGACCTTTCGCTCGAGTTCGGGCTCGACGTCGCGGAGGATTTCGGATTCTCCGAGGAATCCGTGGACATCAACTTCCCGGAGGTCGCCGAGGTGGCCGCGCTGGATCCGGAGGCCGGCGAGGCTCCGAGGGAGAGAGTGGCTGACGCGGACGAAATCGCCAAGATGAAGGAGGTCAAGAAGGCTGCCCGGGAGGAACTCAAGGAACAGCGGGCAGAACTGGGTGACTACCTTTCCGAGCCGAAGGGGATCCTTACCGTCGTCTTCGACAAGGAAAGCGCCAAGAACGAATGGTTCCGTTCGCGCGGGATCGTGGAGGTCCCGAACGTGGTCCACATTACCGAGCTCGAAGGGCTTCTGCGGAAATCCGCGGAAACCGAAGCGGAAGACACCGCGGAAGGGGAACCTGACTAGTTTTCCTGCATTGTCCAAGGCTTTCCTTTGCTTTGCTTACTAATTCATTTTGCGCTTTCAAACGCCTTGCTTCATGGGGATATTTCGCATATCTTGCCAATATGGCTACAGTGAACAAGGATAAACTCAACGAATCTTTCTACTCCCTTCTCAAGGACATCCTGGAGACGCAGGGGGAAATCATCAAGCGAATAGAGGCCGTAGAGAAGAAAATCGGACAGGCCGGAGGGGGAAGCAGCGCGGCTATGCGCTGGAAGGGGATGTAGCGGATGTTTCCGAACCGTTATGCAAGGCTGGCGTTCGCCAACATGACCGGCTACAGGCTCCAGAAGGAAGCCGAACGGATGCGGGCGGCAAGGACCGCTGCGACGGCGAACCCGGGTCCGGAAGGACTGAGTTTCGTCTATAAGGGGCGCTTCCGGTCCAGCGGAAAGTTCCTGTTCGTCGCGCACCCGAACTGCTGCCCGAAATGCAACCAGCTCGGCATGACGCCGCATTTCTTCAACACTCCGGACGTCGCGTTCATCACCCATCCGAACTGCAAGTGCGCGACCGTGGAGGCTCCGGCAGGGCTTTCGCCTTCGCAGCTCATGGAATGGGCGAAGAACCCGATTGGAGCGATGCGCTTCGGGTTCAACTATGGTGTCCCGCTTGCGAGTTTCAACCTCACGAACCGGAACCGGACTTCACGGATGGTCGCATTCACGAACCGGATGCGCCCTTTCGTCAATGCGACGGACATGAAGCGTCGCAAGGTCCGGGCGGACGTCACCGCGGCGCAGGTCGAAAAGGTACGGCGTCAGGTCGCGGAAGGATCGCTCGGACCGGCGAAGGACTTCACGAGGGGAATCCGCACGCTGGATACCAAGGAACGGAAGCGCCGGGCGGCCGAGGAATCGCAATGGCGCCGGAAGGCGGAATCGTCCAAGCCGCGAAACATCCGCGGAAAGACGAAACCGAAAAACCGTGGTATTACCGCGGTATCGCCACGGAACAAGGCTAAAAACGAATGGAAGAAGAGACACGAATGACGAAAAAGCGCGGAAATCCGAAAATCAACGAGATCAACAAGGGAACGCGCATTTCTTCCGCTAACGCGAAAGAATACGCGGAAAGGGCGAACGCCGCGAAGCGCAAAAAGCGCCTCATGTTCGCGAGCCTCCGGAAGCTCATCGACGAGCGCGCCCCGGACGAGATGCTCCCGGACGGCGTTATCGAGTTCTGGCGCCGTCACGGTATCGAAAAGGACGAAATAACGCCCGTCATGGCGGAAACCACCGGTATCTACATGGACGCCATCAACGCTAGGGACTTCCCCACGCTGTCCCAGCTCTACAGGCTCTACGGAGTCACTTTCGAGTCCAACAGGGAACACAACGTGAACCTTTCCGTGGGCAACCAGGACGACAAGCCATTCGAAATTCGCTATGTGGTGAACAACGGGACGGATGAGGATGCGTAATGGACGTAAGGCTCTGGAAAGGGCAATACGAGCTCATGACATCCGAGGCCATGTTCACATTTCTCATTTGCGGGCGCGGCTACGGGAAGTCCTTCGTCGTCGCACACAAAATCTTCCAGGAGGCGCGCGAAGGAAGACCTTGCATCGTCGTTTCCCCGACGTTCAAACAGCTCTCGTTCTCCATTTTCGGGGAGCTGAAGAAGCTCCTTTCGCAGGTGCCCGTCAAGTGGAGCTTCAATTCGCAGATGAACACGTTCGACATCGACGGGGTTCCCGTTTACGGGTTCACGGCGAACAACGGGAACTACGAGAACATGCGCGGAATGTCCGCAGCGTCTCTTTTCCTGGACGAGGCGCGCGAATACGAGAAGATCGTAATGGACACGGCCATCCCGTGCCTTCGCGGATTCGGAAGGCCGAAAGTGTTCGTCACGACGTCGCCGAAGGGGATGAACTGGCTCGGCATCGAAATAAGGCGAAGGCTTCGCGAAAAGGATCCGGACTTCAAGCTGATCACGGGGACTTCCTACGAGAACAAGTCGCTGGATTCGTCCTTCTTCCAGATGATGGAAAGGAACCTAACTGGGGACTTTCTACGACAGGAACTCTACGGGGAAATCATCGATTCGGACATGGAGGACACTCTTTTCGGGTTTTCCCTTCTGGAATCGATGGAGGACGCGAAACGGGATGGGACGCCGTTTGCGGACGAGCTTGCTGTGATAGGCCTGGACTGCGCCCGGTTCGGCGGAGACCAGACGTGCGCCGTACTCCGGATAGGGCGACGCGTCGTGGCTGTGAAAAGGCTCGGAAAGACGGACACGTCGCAGGCCGTGGACATGGTGCGCTCCCTTGCGGACATTTGCGGAGGAATGGGCGTGAAGCTGGATTGCGTGTGCGTGGACGCCGCATACGGCGGCGGCGTCATAGACATGCTCCGGATGCTCAAGTACAGGGTGTTCGAGGTGAATTTTTCGGAACATTCTCCGGACGCGAATTTTTACAACATGCGGGCGTTCATGTATTTCAAGGCGAAGGAATGGGTGGAACAGGGCGGATTCGCGAAGGACGAGGCCTTGCGGGAGGACCTGTCCTCGCAGCGCTATTTTATCCATGCGGACAAGTCCTTTCGGCTTATCCCGAAGGAACTGCTAAAAAAGACGCTCGGACGCTCTCCGGACACCTCGGACGCGTTTGCGCTTACATTTTACGCCGGCGCCATAGGAATGGGCGCGAATTTCAACAGAAAAAAGTCTCTCGGCGATCCGCTGGAAGCCTTGAGGATGCAGGGACGGAAAATCCGCTCCGTCGCTCACAAGTTTTCGTTTTAGCCTTTCCGGGGACTAGGGACTAAATGGAATTTATGAAATACCGAAAGATTGACCCCGAACGGCTCCGCGTTCTTATCGAGAACGCCAGGGAAAAGGAGGATTTTTCGTCTCCGGAGCTTGGGGAGTTCGTCTCCGACATTTGCAAGATCGTACTCCGGTCCGGAAATTTCCGCGGCTACACCGAGGATTGGCAGCTCGACATGTTCGGGAACGCCTGTCTTGCGGTATTCTCCGGAATGCGCACGGCAGAACCGGGGAAGGGAAAGAATCTTTTCAATTACTTCTACACGATAGCGGCGAATGCCTGCAAGAGGTCCCTCAAACGATTTACGCGCGATTCCGTGGTGTTTGACGAGGAATATAGCCAGACGAAGGCGGTGGAGCCCTTCTACATTCGGAACCGCCGGAGGATGCTCCGGGGGCTTGTGGAGGCGAACGAGCACAAGGTGGTTTCGCTTGCAAGGGCGAGGAAGATGGTCCGGCTTGAAAAGGTCGTCGGGCAGGCCGTCGGATGCGCACTGGAACACATGAAACAGAAACAGATCGACGGCCTCTTGAGGCTCTCGAAACGGAACAGGGAGAACGAAGGATGAACGAAGAAAACGAAATTGTCGAACAGGACGCCGAATGGGAACGCACCGAATCGGAAATCATCGAGGAGGTGAAGAAATTTGCCCGTCGTGCCTCGGAACATGACCGCGACTTCCACAAGCGAATCCGGGACGACCGCTCTTTCGAGGCCGGAGACCAGTGGAGCACTGCGGATTCAAAGAATCGCGGGGAAGGCCGCGCCGAAATGACCATCAACCTGTGCACTGTTTTCGTCAATTCCGTCGTGAACCCGTTCGCGGCGAAGCCTTTCAAGGTGAAGGCCGTTCCGCGGAGCGAAATTTTCAACGACGCGGTGAACGCCCTCAATTCACGCCTTTCGGAAATCCAGAGCGACTTTGCGACAAACGAGAGCAACGCCCAGGGCCTGCACGATGCCGTCGTGACGGGCGTCGGTTTCTGCTATGCGACCGTGGAGGAGGACAACGGGGAAAAGAAAATCCGCTATCTGCACATCGAGGACCAGACGAAGGTCATAGTGGATCCGGACGCGAAGGGCGTCGCCTTGCAGGAGGCTGACAAAATAGCCGTCGTGGATTTTATGCCTTACGAGACTGCCAAGGAAAAGTTCGGGGAGGATGTTGTCCGGTTCGGGAATCCGGAGAGGGCGAGCCTTACCGACTTCGGCGATTCCTGGGAAGTGCCGAAGGACAGCGTTGCCGTGGTCACCTATTTCCGGAAGGACGGGCACAACGTCGAGTATTTCCGGCTTTGCGCCGACAGGGTGGTGGATTACGGCGTTTACGAGGGGCTCGAATACCTACCGATTTTTGCCTTTACCGGCGACCGAATCTGGCTGAAGGACAAACGGACATTCTCGGGAATCATCCGGAAAATCCGCGCGGAGCAGAAAACCATCAACTACGCCCATTCGCAGCTTATCGAGCGTCTCGCAAAGTCTCCGAAAGGGTTCTTCCTTTCGCAAATCGAGGCTATCGAGGGCTTCGAGGAGGATTACCAGAACGCGGAGTTCGGGAACTCGTATATTTTGCGCTGGAACTCGAAGGACGCGGCAAATAATCCGACCGCTCCCCCGGCCTTTATCCAGCCTTCCGTCCACACGGAAGATC
>CAVBPX010000091.1:0-5380 GCA_963597395.1 Eggerthellaceae bacterium
CGGGCCCCTTCCGCTCCTCGCGGATGGGGCCCTTCCTGTTTTTAAACGAAATCCATGCCGTCGCGAACCTCCCAGCACAGGCAACGATCCGCCTTCCTGGACGCCCGGGTCCGACGGCCATAAATGCTATCTTTTAAAGATGAAAGTCCAGAAGTTTGTCTGCAATCCGTTCCGTGAAAATGCCTATGTCGTTTTTGACGAGGCTTCCCTCGAGGCCGTTCTGATCGATCCGGGATTTTATGACGAAGAAGAATTTTTAAAATGCCGTCGTTTTTTGGATGAAAACAGTTTGCGGGTCGAGCGCGTCTTGAATACGCACTTGCATCTGGATCATTGTATTGGCAACGGCTTTGTGAAAAAGTTCTTGAATGTCGATGCGAAAGCGGGGCTCGCCGATTTGTTTCTTGCTGAGAATGCCCAAAGGCAGGCCGAAATGTTTGGCCTTGAAATTGCGGAACCGGTTCCTGTTCCGCAAAAGTTTTTGAAGGAAGGGGACGAGGTTCGTGTCGGAGAAATTTGCTTGCGGGTGCTGGAAGTTCCGGGACATTCTCCCGGAAGTCTCGCCTTTTATTCAACGGACGGGGCAATCTTTTCGGGCGATGTGATTTTTCAGGGCGGGGATTACGGTCGGACGGATCTCCCCGGCGGGGACGAAACGGCTCTTTTTCGCTCGATTCGCGAAAAGATTTTAGCCTTGCCCGAGGAAACCCGAATTTTTTGCGGACACGGACCGGCTTCGACCGTGAAAGCGGAACTTCCGCTTTTTTCGAATTTTTGAAGGAAACGACACATTCTTTCTGTTAACTTTTTTATTCTTTGAATTTTGAGGATATTTATTATTTTATAGGCAGTGTTTGGTTTTATAAAGGAGCGTTTATGGGCGTGCGCCTTGCGCTGTTTTTCCTGTGCTTGTTTTTTGTCGGTGCCAATGCATCCCTGACTTTGCATATTCAGCATCCGTTTCGGAGCGATTCCGACAAGGCGTCCTATTCGCTTCATATTTTGGGCGGCGCGGCGTATAGCTACAATCCCGATTTTTCCGAAACTTCCAAAACGATGATGACATCGGAGGGAAACGATTGGTATTATTTTGTTTGGGACAAGAACGTTTCCGATTTCCAGAACTGGATGAACTTTAATGTCAAAGCCTGTCCAAACACATCGGACAACAATTACAACAACAATAATTGCGTAAGCTGGACGGATGCGGACGGGAATGCCTTGGCTTTTTTGGTGACGGATCTTTTCGGCTCGGATACGGAAATTTGGCTTTATACGGACGGAAGCTCCTATAAAAAGGATTATTCGGCGCCCGGTTCGAAGGTCGTCTGGTTTAAAAGCCCGTGGGGAAACAAGGCCGTTCCGAAAATGATTTTCGGGAGCGATTCCGTCTTGATGCGTTTTGCCTATGACGATCCGAATTTTTGCGGATGGTTTTACGGAGCCATTTCCCCGACGACTCTTGCCGCGAATCCCGCGAAGAACGTTTATTTTGAACGTCTCCACACTTCATACATGACTTTCCCGCAAAGCGGGACTCTTGACATTGCCGAGGCCTTGAACCTTGCCGATACCATTTTCATCGACGGTTCGACCGGGACAATCGACGTAAAAATCGGGACTCTCGGCGAGTGCTTCGATTCGACGCGGACGCTCCATGTTTACAGCCCGTGGCGTTCGAATTCCACGTATAAGGATAGCCTTCTTTATATAGCTGTCGGGAACAATATTCTGAACAATCCGGCTGCGATGGATTCGACGGGAGAATTTCGCTACTGGTTCCGCTACGATTTTTCTTCGGAACTCGCCCGAAAGTCGGAATGGAGCTCTACCGGGGCGGTGGTGCAGTTTTATCGCCGACAGAACGAATGGCCTGCCGTCGTTTTCTTTGATGACGCTTCGCGTCCAATGGTTTCGTCGTTCTTTCCGCAGGGCGTTTACGAGGCCTGGGTCTTTACAAAGAACGGTCGGATGGAGATTTCCTTTTCTCCGTTGGAGCCGAAGTTTATTCGCCTGATGTCGCCGTGGGACAATATGGCGCCTGCAGTCCTTATCGGAAACGATACGCTTTCGATGGGGCCGTTTTCCGCGGATACGTGCGGCTGGTATGAGGCCGCCTACTACAAGCACATGACGTCGTATGAGGTGCTGTTCCGTCAGAGGTTCGGGTTTGAATATTACACGAATGCGGGGCTTTCGGACGGTGACGTGATTTCCCTCGATTCCGTTTTGGCGATTTCCGATACGGTTTGGGTGACGCCCTATCCGACGCTTGCGAGCGCTCCGCGGATTTCACGGGAATTTCCGGGGCGGCTGGGCGTTTGTCCGAGCCTAAAGATCTCTGCGATGCTCGTGGACTGGGCGGGCGAGGCGTTTGCCGATTCCATCGACATCGATTTTGGCGGAACCTATGACGGAAGCATTTATACGGAAGCGACCTATTTGGATTCGACGGGAGCGATTGCGACAAACAGAAAATGCCAGGGGCTCGTGAAGGGAATGGTCCGCGATACGCTTGTCAACGGAAACCCGGCCAGGGTCGATTCCCTCGAATATCCGTGGGACAAGTGCGCCGCCGCGCACGAAATCGAAAAGTGGTTTGTTCCGGTGAACGTGGCGACCGATGCCGGCGGAAACGTTTACACCAATGCGACATGCCGCGACATAGACCTTTCCCTGGATGCGGAAGGCTTTTGGCTTGCCGACATTTCGGAGTCTCACGAGGACGGGGGATTTTTCCCGCTGGATAATTTTGAATACTTGGATTCGTCAAAGACGGTAAAGAATCCGAAGTTCGACTGGAGCGAGCGCCTGAGCACGAACAACGGCAAGCATCACAACTACAGCTTTGCCATGAAAATTTCGGCGCAATTCCAGTATGTGAAGGGACAGTATTTCGAATTCCGCGGGGACGACGACGTGTGGGTCTATATCAACAACAGGCTCGTCGTCGATATCGGCGGCGTACACAGCCCGGTGGAAGACGCGGTTGATTTGGATACGCTCGGGCTCGTCGAAGGGGAAACCTATCCGTTCCGCATTTTCTTCTCGGAAAGAAACGCGACCGGTTCGAACTTTAAAATGCGCACGTCCATCAACCTCGAAACGGAAAAGACGTATTACCCGGTTGAAATTCCGACGGCGGACGGGACCATTTCTTACGAAATTTGGCAGATGATTGCGGACAAGTCGCTCAGCTGCGATATTTCGAGCGTGACAAAAATTGACACGGTTCCCGCGGCGTCAATGTTCGTTTTGAAGGGCGGAAACCTTTCGGCCGACGGCGTGGTACTCGGACCGGGCTTGAATTACGGCGGAATCAATGTCACCGAGACGATGGCCGGTTTTACGATTGATACGAGCGCCATTGTGCGGTCGAGAACGCTCGCCCCGGGAAATTACATTCTTTATTTTTATCTGGAATCCGACCAGACGCAGTCTTCACGGGTCTCGTTCGTTGTGCCGGAATATCCGCTGCCGAACCTCGTATTTGCGGACTCGCTCTGGAATCCGATCGATCCGGATACGGTTGCGCTCGGAAGCTGGGCGTTTGTGCCGTATCCCGTTTACGTGATGGCGTATTACATGGGAGCGCCCTGCGATACGGGCTGTGACGGGACTCTTGAATTTTTGACTTCGGACTCGCTCTCCTTTACCGATGCAAACGGAAACATTATCGATTCGATTGTTCCCGTAAACGGACGTGCCACGTTTAACGTGCTGGGAAGCGCGGAGGTCGCGGACGGGTCGTTCGGCGTGTTCGGAAAGGCGTTTGCCGATACGGCCTACTGGAAGCACCTTAATCTCGAAAAACCGCCCGTTCCGATTCCTTCCGGAGGTAAAATTTTTGACCGCGACGGCGATGGTGTCGCGGACAGCCTTGTCTTGGCCTACGAAGAAAAAATTGTCGATGACAATACGCCCGATACGGTTGCCTGGGCCTTTGGCGATACGATTCCGTATAAATTAACGCGCGACGGAGTGGAAAAATACCGCACGCTCGATTCGCTGATTGTTCTGGAAAAGGATTCGTTAATCCCTTACATCTTTACGGGAAGTTCCGAAAAGAAAAGCTACGTGGGAAGTTATTCGTCCTGGTTTAACAAGGTTCTGGAAGATTCCTTGACGGGAGAAACCTACACGCAGCTGTTTACCGTGACCGGAAAAATTCACGATAAAATCGGCCCGGTCCTCACGAATGCGATTGTAAAGCCCGAGAACGAGAACATCTACCGTCTTTCGCTTGTTTTTAGCGAAGCGATTGATACAAACAGTTTTTCGCTGGATTCTATTTTTGAATTCCGCGCATGGCGCGACGGCTCGGAGTTTTCGCACGGAATTTTCCCCGTTTCGGGCAAAAAGGATGTGAACCGCTACGAGATTCTTTATTCGAACAAGAACGGCGTTTTGCCTTCCGTCGGAGACAGCGTTCGGATTGTTCCCGGTTTTTTGCAGGACATGTCCGGAAACTTCGCGCACGAAAACAACCGCTGGGTTCGCATTGTGGGCGAGCAGGTGATTCGAATAGAGTCCGCGAAGCTCTTTGACCAGGGCGCGGAAAAGGCAAAGGCGTTCGAGGATTCGTCGGCGATTGTTCCGCACAGAATCGTTTCGGGCCAGACGTATCAAAAAGCGGAAAAGGCGATAGGACTTCCCGGATTCCTCATTCAGTATGATTTGGGAGAACTGGTCGTTTCGAGCGGTGCGGACAAGGAAAAAATTTACCTGAAGTACGAAGCGGACTTCTTTACGAACCTGGGAACGTTCGTGAGTTCGGCAAAGGGAACGGTCCGCTGCACGGATGAACTTTTTGGCGGCGATTGCACGGTGAATTCGGGAAACATCTATTTGGGATGGAATATGCGCTCAAAGTCCGGACGTCTGGTCGGAACCGGCGCGTATGTCGCCCTGCTCAAAATAAAGATTGGAGTCTTGGGCGGCGAGTCTCAAAAGAAGGACGTGACGCGGACCTGGGGAATTCGCCGTGTGAAGTGACATTGCGAACTTTTTCAAAAGGCTGTTGACCGGGATGAAAAAGTTTGGTATATTTAAACTAGCAACAGGGTGGCAGGTCACCACCTGAGAAAAAAAGAAAGATCAAAGTGAGGAAACAGGGTGGCAGGTCACCACCTGAGAAAAAAAAGAAAGATCAAAGTGAAGTGCCGTCTTATATTTTATATAAGCGGCATTTTTTTTTGAGGAGACTGATGAAGATTGTTACGTTATCACCGGCTTTTTACGAAAAGCACGTTGGACATTCTGAAGGTCACCTCTAAAAATTCATTTTCAAAAATTTGGTTGCGACGTTTCGCGCTGGTTCGTCCCATCCTGCCATCGCTTGGTCTCACTCAAATTTTCTTTACCAAAGCAATTTTTAGAG
>CAVBPX010000092.1:0-4960 GCA_963597395.1 Eggerthellaceae bacterium
CTCCACTCTCAACTCTCCACACTCCACACTCCACACTCGACTAGTCCTTGACGCAACGGACAGAGCGCGCGGAGTACTGGTAGCTGTTGCTCGTGCTCAGGTCCGTGTTATTGTTGCTCAGGTACCGGGTGTAGACGAGGGCTGGAATGTCGTCCGGCGGGGAGCGCACTGAAGCCAAAAGCATCCGAAGCGCTCTCGTCGTTTGACCAGCCTCTAGTCGATCTGAGTGCAACTCCGTCGCTGCTATTTTCTGCAACATAAGTTGCAAGCGTGCTCCATTCCGTCGTATCGGGCAGGTGCCAGCCCTCGGGACGCACATTTATCGCCGCGTCCCACGTGTAAAGGCGCCCGTAGGTCTCGCGGTTTTATTCCGGCTGGGGAATGTCGTAAACGCAGTAGGGGTTTGCGACCGTAAAATCGACGAAGCGCGAACTTTCAAAAATCGGCGGTGTGTTTTCCAGCTGCTCACGGAATCCTTCGGAGCATCTTTCCGCCTTGGACTTGTAGATAAAGTAATCGAGAAATTTTTGGTTCTTCTTGTCGTAAAAGCTGCACCACTCCAGATGGTAGAGGTCCCCTTCGGTGGACTGGATGATGAAATCAAAGTTCAGACGGGAACAGCACAGATCGACGGGCGCCCATTGGATGTTGGGAATGGCGGCAAAGGTATCGATATGGACAAGCTCGTACTCGCGGGGTCGAAAATTGTCGTTCAGACTCTCTTCCCAAAGTTCTCCGTAAAAAATATTCGGATAGCGATTATGCCTCAGAAAAAGCAGCTCGGCTTTGGTGGGTGTTGAAAAGGGAAGCTCTATTTTTTTGATGCATTTCCCGTTTTCCTTTTTCCATCCTTTTTTACAAGGAGCGCCATGCGGTTCGTATTCATAGGAAATTGCCGGATTCGGTTCGCCTTTTAGTGTGGTAAAGACAAAATGGCGATTGTTGAAGTCGTCCGTGACGGTTTTTAACGGTCGGTCGCAATGTTCCGGGACGAGAATCGAAAATCTGGGGTCTTCGTGCTTGCAGGCTATTGGGATGTAAAAAATCAGTTCTCCTTCGGAGGTGTTACAGAACTTTTCTTTTACGGGACGTCCAAGCGCCGCGTCTCCATATTGAAAGCGGGTGCGAAAATCGCTCTCCGCGGATTCCCTGAAGCCTTCGATGTCCTTGCAGGGAATTGGTCTGTAAGCATCTCTGTAAGCATCTCTGTATACTTCTTTGACTTGGCTGATTTCCGAGTCAAGCGCGCCGGCTATGGAATCGCATGTTTTCTCAATCAGAACGGATCCCTTGATTTTTTCTTTTTCTTTCATCATGTCCAGACACTGTTCCTTGAACAGCGCAAAGCTGCTGCTGTCGGCAAGGGACGGCAAATGGAGAACGAATAGGAAAAGAAAGAAGGGGAGGAGTTTGGTCATTCATTTCCCCAAAAAAATTTTGAAGTGTTTGGTTGGATTGCTTTAGTTTTCCCTGCGTTCATTTTTTTTACGTATAGCTCTAAAGCTTCCTCCAGTTTTGGCTGCATTTCATATCTTCGCTCAAAATAATATTTTCCTGATTCGTCCTTTTCAACTTGTTCTATGTTGTCCATTTCGGAAATCAAACCTTGTATGCGTTTTTTTGTCTCGTGGGCGGCTTGAGGGTTGGCTGGAGGGTCTGAATTTTCATCGCGGTATAGACTATCGCAAGAGACAAGAGCCATGGCGTATAGGGCTTTTTGGTGGTCGTCTTCGTGAGCCTGGATTCTGGGGAAAACGTCTGGGGCTTTCTGGAGGTCTCTTAGAAAATATGTGGCGGATGAAGGTCTAGATAAGTTCTGTGCTGCACAGTCTATGCGGCTTTGTTCGGTGCAGGCTGTGTAAATATTTTTTGAGGTTGCGTCATTTTTGTTGATTTTTCTGCATACGGATTGGAGTTTCCCGAAGGGCAGAAAATATGTTTTGTCAAGTTTGTTCCGTTGATACTCACCGGGGAACCATAGAAAAGTTTCTTCGAGCGTTCTGTTTGGTCTAGGCATTTTTCTTCTCCTTTTTCAAAAACTAAACGCATAAAATGTGAAAGTCATGATTTATAAAACCGAATTTTATTGGCGATAAATTTTGTCAAAACCTTAAAATTCCAGACCATATATATTTGCATAAAAGATATATAGTTATAGGCTTAAATTCTGACTTTTTAGAAATTCTTTTTAATGTGTAACTAAAATTTTACATTTCGAGCTGTTTGCAAAATCCGGTGAAGCGCTTTTGTTTCCCCTTTCGAAATTTTTCTAGGTTTGCTCTCGAAACATCTACTTTTCACTCTTTATAGGCGATACAATGGCTCCGAAAAAAGAACAATCCAAGTCGCATTCCGACGTTCTGGAAAATACCGTCCAGGCCTTTAAGAAGGCCTTCGACGACCACATTCACCACACGCTCGCCCGTGACGAACACACGGTGACGCGTCATGAAAAGTTTCTCGCCGTGGCGTATGCCGTCCGCGACCGTCTCATCGACCGCTGGATCAAGACGCAGGAAACCTATTACGAAAAGGACGTGAAGCGCGTCTATTACCTCTCCCTTGAATTTTTGATTGGACGGACGCTCGGAAACTCCGTTTTGAACCTGGACGTGGAAAAGGCCGTGGAAGACGCCGTCTCCGAACTGGGCATGACGCTCGAAGAGCTCCGCGAAGAAGAAGTCGATGCGGGCCTCGGCAACGGCGGCCTGGGACGCCTCGCCGCGTGCTTCCTCGATTCGATGGCGACGCTCGAACTCCCGGCGACGGGCATGGGCATCCGCTACGAATACGGCATGTTCAACCAGAAGATCAAGGACGGTCAGCAGGAAGAACTTCCGGACAACTGGCTGCGCCTTCCGAACCCGTGGGAAATTGCCCGCCCGGCAAATGCCATCAAGGTTCCGTTCGGCGGCTACGTGGTCACCTGGACGGACGAAAAGGGAAAGCTCCGCAACCGCTGGGAGACGAAGGACTACGTTCTCGCGCTCCCCTACGATACGCCGATTCCGGGCTACCGCAACAACACGGTGAACAACCTGCGCCTTTGGAGCGCCCAGTCCGCGGACGAATTCGGTCTCGCCTATTTTAACAACGGCGACTATCTGGCTGCGGTTCAGGACATGGAACTCTCCGAGACCATCTCCAAGGTTCTTTACCCGAACGACACTTCGATGAACGGAAAGATCCTTCGCCTGAAGCAGCAATACTTCCTCTGCTCGGCGTCTCTTCAGGACATTGTCCGCCGCTTCAAAAAGCTGCACGACGGCGAGTGGAAGCTTTTCCCGGACCGCGTCGCGATTCAGCTGAACGATACGCATCCGGCGATTTCCATTGCGGAACTCATGCGGATTCTCCTCGACGAGGAAAATCTGGACTGGGACTTTGCGTGGGACATTACGACGAAGACGTTTGCCTATACGAACCACACGCTCATGCCCGAGGCTCTCGAAAAGTGGCCGGTCAGCTTCTTCGAAAAGCTCCTTCCGCGGCATCTCCAAATCATTTACGAAATCAACGCCCGCTTCCTCGCGAAGGTCGCTCTCAAGTGGCCCGGCGACACGGCGCGCCTCACTCGGATGTCGCTCATCCAGGAAGGCAACGAGAAGATGATTCGGATGGCTTACCTTTCTATCGTCGGATCCTCTTACGTGAACGGCGTGGCGGCGCTTCACAGTGACCTGCTCAAGACGAGCCTCTTCAAGGACTTCTTCGAGTTTTGGCCCGAAAAGTTCAACAACAAGACGAACGGCGTGACGCCCAGACGCTGGGTCCGCAAGGCCGACCCGGCCATGTCCGAACTCATCTCGTCGAAAATCGGCGACGGCTGGGTGAAAAATCTCGACGAAATCAAGAAGATCGAAAAGTTTGCTGGCGACGCGAAGTTCCGCAAGGAATTCATGGCCGTGAAGCTCGAAAACAAGAAGCGTCTTGCCGCCTACCTCAAGCGCACGCAAAACGTCGATGTGAACGTCAATACGCTCTTTGACGTGCAGGTCAAGCGCATTCACGAATATAAGCGCCAGCTTTTGAACATTCTCCACGCGATTCATCTCTACCTCCAGATCAAGGACGGCAAGAAGGTGACTCCGCGGACGATTATGATTGGCGGAAAGGCTGCTCCGGGATACTGGATGGCCAAGCAGATCATTCGCCTTGCGAATTCGGTGAGCTCGATTATCGAAAGCGATCCGGCCTGCAAGGGAAAGCTCCAGATGGTGTTCCTCGAAAACTACCGAGTGAGCTTTGCCGAAAAGATTATTCCGGCTGCGGACCTTTCGGAACAGATTTCCACGGCGGGAACGGAAGCTTCCGGAACCGGCAACATGAAGTTTGCGATGAACGGCGCGCTTACCATCGGAACGCTCGACGGCGCAAATGTCGAAATGCTCGAGGCTATCGGCAAGGAAAACTTCTTCCTCTTCGGACTCACCGTCGAAGAGGTGCAGGAACTCCTCGCCAAGGGTTACCGCCCGCGCGACTACTACGAAAAGGACGACGACCTGCGCCGCATTCTCGATCTCATCAACAGCGGATTCTTTAGCCCGGATCATCCGGAATCGTTCCGCCCGATAGTCGATAAGCTCCTTTCGAGCGATCCGTTCCTGCTTCTTGCGGATTTCCGCTCCTACATCGAATGCCAGGAAAAGGTCGCAAAGGCCTATGCCGACAAGGATGCCTGGGCAAAGATGGCGATTCTCAACGTGGCGCGCATGGGAGGGTTCAGCTCGGACCGCACCATCAAGCAATACGCCGACGAAATTTGGCATGCGAAGGCCTGCCCGATTTCCCTCAAGTAAACGGGTTTTCTCCTGTGCAAAGGCTCCGCCGCAAGGCGGGGCCTTTTTTTGTATATGGTCACCTCTAAAAATTCATTTTCAAAAATTTGGTTGCGACGCTTTGCGCTGGCAGTCTTTCCTGCCATCGCTTGGTCTCACTCAAATTTTCTTTACCAAAGCAA
>CAVBPX010000093.1:0-4953 GCA_963597395.1 Eggerthellaceae bacterium
GACTTATCAGGACGGTCTCTTTACATATTCCTCCGTCATTGTTTTGGAACCGGGAACGTCTTCAAGCGGCTTTGAAGAAGAGTGCGCCGAAGCAAAGGCCGATTCCTCCGATTATACTTCCTACGGCTTTTTGTTCAACGTGACATGTGAAGATAACGTGGTAAGCATGGAAGCGAAGGCGCTTGTCACAAGCAATCCGCTCGTCTCCAGCGACATGAAGGCCTCGCTGATTGAAATGTGCGAGCAGGTCCAAAAGACCGGAGACATTCCCGACGACGACTCGGAAGAATGATTTCGTTCCCTGCGAAGGAGTGTTGATGATGAAACCAAGGACGTTGGCAATCGTTTTCTTTTTGGCGATGGGTGCAGGAGCGGAAGACGTTCTGGATACCGGTATGTTTTGCAATGACGGGAAAATGCACGAATACGCAAAGGCTGACGGCTCGAAGGAAACCCGCTACAATTTGCCGGCCATTCCGGATACAAGCTGCTATCTTGTCGCGACGGAAGTAAAGCCCGGAATCAACATCTCTCCTGCGGGAGTCTCCCAGTTTTTCTTTGATCAAAACTTCAGCTTTTCGTTGAACGTCAAGGAAAACGGAGTCGTAAAAAAGAAAACGCTGCCCATGCGGTTTGTCGTTTTTGAAGACGAAAAGGACTATAACGCCATACAGGCAATTGTACAGACGGCCTACGCGTCAAGAGGCTCCTTGTCGTTGATCTTTACAAATCCCGGCGTCAAGACTTACGATTTTTCCACCTACATGCAATCGAAGCGGAAAAAGGAATCCTGGTGCTATACAACGACCGATGCCTCCGGAAATGTCATTCAGCTCCAATGCCCGGTTCAATCCGTCCAGTTGTTTCCGAACTGACCGTTTGACAAATTATGCCACAGGCCAAACGATTCATCCTGGCTGCGCTTTTTTGCCTTCTTGTACAAAATCTTTGGGCAAGGACGGTCTCTGTTTCGTATAACGAGGCGACTGTTGTCGAACTGCAGGACAACGATGAAATCCGTTTGGTTGACTTTCCCTCCGGCTGGTATTTTCGAAGAGTTGTTCTGGGGGTAAATTCCATTCCGGGCGTTCCGCTTTCGGGAAGTCTCGTGGCAAACGACTGCATTCACGAACTTCGGGATTACTATGAAGAATTCGATTTCGCCTATACCGGAAACGAAAAAATCGTATATCACGGTCTTTCCCAAAAGCTGCCGATTCAATGGTGGGTGGATGCGAACCCCGTGACGTCCTCCTGCAAGAGCTATTCGGAAAAAACAAGACAGGATACCCTGCTCGCCGTTCTCAATAAATTCGCCGATTCCACATATTCCGAAAGAATCAAGAATTTTAAGGACCTTGGAACTGTCAACTCGGAAACGATATTTGAAGGAAGTGCGGCGAGGTTCCGGATTACCGAACTGCCGTCGTGGTCTTATAACCGCCTTTACATACAGGTCGAGTCGCTGGACGGAAAAATTCTTGACGGCCGGGCCTATTCCGGCGGCACTATGGTGGAGGTCAATGGCTACAGCTCCCAGTTTGCGGTCAACCAGAAAACCTATCTGGCACCGACGTTTGAACTCGCGTTTCCCGAATATCGAAAAGTCCGCATGCGGTGGTGGGCGGAAACAAGGTCTCCGGTCGAGCAGCCCGTCAGGGCGGAAGAAAATGTTATTGCCGGTGATTTCGTTGAGGTGGAGTATTTCTTTGGCCTGACGCCTTATACGGAAAAATCGTTAAAACTTGTTTTTGATAAAGGGCAATTTGCGGACGGAAAAGTTCCCGAAGTCAAGAGGCTGTCTTTTAACCCTCAAGGTCCAAACAAGACAAAGGATCTGGCCGTTCGCGGAGAAATTTTCGATTTCAAGGCTTCATTAAAGGAGGGCGAAAGCGTAACGCTTGCCATTCCTCTGAATTTTGAATATCGGCCGGGACAGGATTCCGTCACCGTCGAGCATTTTATCGAGGCGGAAAACCGATGGGTGGAAGAACCCGTTGACAGCATTGTCGGGAACTATGCCTACTTTAGGGCTGGTCATTTCAGCTGGTTCAGATCTGCCCTTCGGAGCGTATGGAAAGCGGCATCGTATGCAATTCCGGCTGTTGCCGTTTGCTCCGCGGTTTCCGAAACCTGTGAAAAAAGCGTCGATAAATTTGTAAATGGAGCGGCCGATCTCGGGGCGAACCTGGTGACCGGGGCAGTCGATGGCGTCGCATGGGTTGGAAAGTTTCTCGAAAACGTGGCTTGTTTTGACGGAAACGGAATCAAGAAACTGTTCGGAATGTCCAGGTCGTCCTCATGGAGCGTGCCGCAGGGCGCTGTCAATGTGGAGCCTATTTTGCAGAAAGGTGCAGGCCTTATTGATATATTGAAGGGAAAAAGAGGACAGAACCTGAAAAAGATGTCCGAAGTTGAGGTCAACGGCGATTGCGGAAACGTTGAAACTTGCCGATGGCAGGAAACGGGAAGAAACCTGGACATCCTGCTGGCGGATGCCATCCTTGCCCAATTTCCAAGAAATGAGGATGACTCTTCGTTTGGAAAATTACGCTTTGAATTTGAATTCAAAAATGAAAAGGCTGTGCTGAAAAAAGTCGGTTCCGATTCCGCGTATAATTTTACCGATTATTTTATGACGAAAAGCGACTTTGTCCAAAAGGCGGCCAGGTTTGTCGATGGCGTTGAATCCTGCTATGACGGAATCAATTTTGACGGCCGGCAGATCCAGAACATTGTCGATGCCGTGAAGAATGTCGCCCGCGGTTCCTATACGGGAACCTGCAAGTCCCTGTTTGCCATGATGGGATTTGACGAAATTTCCCATCTGGGAGACGTCCCGAACTGTATCGAGTTTATTGGGAACAGCGCCAGCGACAAATATTCGATCATGGATGCCCATCAGAACAAATTGCAGGCCATATCGGACGTCATGGTCAGAATCTCGCTTCTAGGCTGGCTGAAAAAGGCGGACGGATTTAGAAACTTTTCTCTCCTCGCCTACAAAACTGCGTATGACGGGATCCGCTCCTGGCTGAGTCTGGCCGGTCCGTTTTTCGACTACAACAACATTGCCGTCAAGGCGTTCGGAAGCCTTTCCCTATACGAATATGTTCATTATGGGACGGATGAAAACCTGCAGGCCGTCAACGGAGGATTGAATCGCCATTATGGGAGCAACGGAGGTTATTCTGAAGGAACCGGATATTCTCAGTACATTTGGGACGACCTGACCTATGTATTGTCCGCGCTGCAGGATGCGCACAGGATGCAGGGGGATGAAGCTCCCCGTATCAATGAAAAATTCCTGAAATCGCCCGACCATATGTTTGAGTTTTCAAGGCCCGTAGGCGTTGCATCGGCGAACAGACATTACGGACTGATTCCGGTGGAAATTGATGACGGCGTCACCTACAATCCGGATTACCGTGTGTGGGCAAAACTAAAGAACGAACCCAAATATTTGGCGATAGCCGAAGAATACCCGCTGAAAAGCGAGGACGGGAAAATCAATGTGCTCGTTTCGTTCGGATTTCCCGAAATGGGACTGTATCATTCCGCATCCAAAGCGCTTCCTGGACGGGGCTCGCTTTGGGGAAGCTTCGAGGACGGTGTCGGGATTATTGTGGCCGTAATGGCAGGCGATACGGTGGCGCTTTCCATGATAGCGGAAGACGGAAACCTGTGGACCCGGGGCCAGTCCCATGACCAGCAGGACAACCTTTCCGTTACGCTGACCAGTTCCAGGAAAGGCTTTCTGATTCAGGATCGCGGATATTCCGGTTTTGCCCAAAGATCATCCGGGGATGGATTTCATCGGTATGCGGACCATAACGTGCTTACAAATGAACTTGGCCAGGCGGACAATAAAACAATCCCGATTGACGAAATATGGTCCAGGCTTTATGGCTTCACGGAGGATTTTCCGGGGCTGGAATCGTTGCTTCTCATTGGCGGATTCGATGTGTATTCCCGGATTTTCGACATCGGTTATGAGTTCAGTGTAGAAGGCGGGAGTGCCGCATCCGTATTGGATAAGAAAATCAACGAGCCTCAAAATGGAGTCGTCGGGTTCACAGCTAAAACAATTTTGCAGGGAACCCCTTATTGGAATGTGGATTTCAACAATCGGACCATTCTTTACTTCGGCGGTACCTTTTGGGTTATCGACAGGCCTTCGGCAAGCGGGATGAAATGGCTGGCGAATTCTTCAGTGGCATTGCTTGGAAATTTTATAAGCTTGTATTCTTCGGCCCGAACCGAGAAACTCGGCCCGACAGGGACTTCTGCCTGGATTTCGCAAAATATGTCCAGGGGCGACTTCAACGGAAAACAGCTGGTTGATTATTCTTATTCCGCCCGGGACAAAGATTCAAAAACGTATGTGATGACGTATGCGGTAAACAGTGAAGACGCTTTTTTCAAGGATTCTTCCCGTTGTTCGAAGGACTTTCAGTGCTTTGTCAATTCGGATGGGGACAAGCGGATTGTTGTGCCGCCTTCAGGCCAAAAGTTCGACCTGTGCGATGTTTTGGCTGTCGGAGAATGCTCGGGGAATGTCCGGTCCGACGAAATTACGCTTCTTGTGAGGGGGGCATCAAAAGAATGGACGACCCGCTGGGTTTTGGACGGGAATCTTTACGCTTCCGAGAAGGGTGTTGAGTCGGTCGTTGAGTCAGCAACCGTTTCCCGGACGTCCTATTCCTTTGGCAAGTCGGACGGAACGGTTGTGACCGGCAAATATTCGAGCGCCTATCTGCCGGCGATTCCAATTCTTTTGTTGAGGTGACCTATGCGCAAAATACTAATGGGATTTTTTCTCATTGGCTTGGCGGGATGTGGCTTCTTATCCAGTTCTTCTTATATTGAGAGTAGTAGTTGTCTCGGAGAATCCACAAGCTCTTTTTATGGAAGGTTGAATCTCAACTTCAAATTATCTTGTCCATATGAAGA
>CAVBPX010000094.1:0-4729 GCA_963597395.1 Eggerthellaceae bacterium
TTGAGCCTAGATGTTTGCAATTCCAAGATCCAAGCTCTAAGTTCTAAGTTCTGACTTCCCTCCAGGATGACGTCCACACTTCACTCTCCACTCCGCTCCAGAATAAACGGAACGGGCGCACAAAAAAAGCCGGCGAAGCCGGCTTTTGAACTTTTGTTTGCAAAGCGCTACTTGTCGCTTCCGCGGCGGACGCCCCATGTCTGCGTCACGTTGTGCTTGCCGGTCTTGCCCTTGATGGGCATCTTTGCATAGGTGCTGAGCTTTGCAATGTAGGCTCCGGTTCCGACCTTGCGGCCCTTGTCCGACACCATGTTCCATCCGACGAAGATGTGTCCGCGGGTCTCGCGGCAGTCTCCGTTAAAGAGAGAATCGCTGCAGGCGATTGTTTCGCTGCGATGCGCGACGAACGTTCCGAGATTGGTAAAGATATCGAGCTCGTAGTGCAGCCGCACCTGGTCTAGCGTAATTTCGCCGTTGTTTATCTTGGCATCCAAAAGCGAATCGGTCAGAATATTGCCCATATCCGTCTTGATGAGATACCCGACCGTATTCGGATAGGCTTCCGCGACGGTTCCGAGCGAATCGTAAATGCCGATGCGATATGTAAAGATGTTCTTTGCCTTGGTATCGACGGAATTATCGACAATTCCCATCTTGATGCTTTCGATGGTCGAAGCCGCGTCACCTTCCAGAAGCATCCACGGCGAAGGCACCGTTGCATTGTAATCCGTGAGGCTGTTCCCTTCCGCATCGGTCAAAAGCAGCGGGACGGCTCGCGCATAGTCGCCGGCCTGCGGGATTGTTCCGCTCGCCAGGTTGAAGATCATCGTCGCAGCCGAATCGACAACGGTCGCATTGGTCGCGGGAACAACCTGATACTTGTTCACCAGGTCGGTCGCCGACCGCAGATAGTAGCCGAAGAGTTCGCGCACGTTCGCTTCTTCGCCCGCCTTGACCGCTTCCGAGAACGAAATCTTGACGGAGAAGAGGCCCTCGGATCGTTCCGAGATGTTTGCCCGCGTAATGATCGGGGCGACCCTGTCAAGAAGCGTACTTGCAAAAGCCTGATGGGCTATGGCTCCATTTTTCTTGAAGCTCGCATAGTTTTGAAGCTTTTTCCCGGAGCTTCCCGTTTGCACGGAAGAAGAAAGCTCGAGGCCGTTAAACACCAAGACCGAGTCGAACGTCGTATCGTTCAAAGCCTTCGCTGCCGCTTCAATCTGTTCACGGGTAATCGTCACGTATTCCGTCGAGTCGAGCGACCATTCCACAACAATGGAATCCGGCAAGGAGTCCTTGTGGAACGGACGGTGGTAATGAATCCAGATGGAATCCGCAATGCCGTCGAGATATTCAGAGCTGGTGTAGGCCATATCGAGACCCGCATAGGTGATGGGCTTTCCCTTCGTGTCAAAGACCAGTACGCTGTCCGGCACGGGAACGGGCGGTTCGATAAAGGTCAAGCCGCGCCACGTGGCGGAAATCAGCGCGTTTTCCATCGTCGCCACGGTAAAATAGGCGCTATCGCCGGCCGCCGTCGGATAAAGCATACTGGAACGGAAGTTCACCTCGCCCTTGCCGTTCACGATGCCGAGCGTCGAACGACCCGTAACGCCAGCCGCCGCCGGATAAACTTCCAGACCGTAGTTGCAGCTTTCGCAAATGGCGCCGGTCGTCGGGTCGAACATCATCACGTAGGCCGTGTAGTCCGCACCGCGGTAAAGCGTGGAATCATCGCTAAAGGCCTTGTTTCCGTAGCCTTCCAGTTGCGTCGAATAGGAAGAATCCACAAAGGCAATCGCCGGGAGCTGGAACGAAAGTTCAAGCGACGTCTTGCGCACCGAAATGGTTCCCGTCACAATCGAGGACGTCATCGAAGAGAGCGGAACCGTCACCCAAACGGTATCGATGCCGCGCGCCCCGACGGTCAGGCGGTCGGAACTTGTGAGTGGTGTCGTTCCGCTCGAATCCTCGTAAACCAGAAGCCCGTCGGAGAACGTCACCGAATAGGACTCTCCCACGGCGCCTTCCAAATCGACGTCCAAATAGCCGTCACCCAGATCCTCGCCAATCGCTCCGACAAAAACCGGAATCCGCACGTCCGCCATCGCTGTGGTCTTTACACTATAGACGTGCCCCGTGGAATCCTTGCCGTCCTTGTTCAGCACATCGAGACTTCCCGCCACGCGGAATGACCAGGAAGTTTTCTTTCCGCCGATTGAAGCGACGAGCTTGTAAGAACCGGAAGGAAGGCCGACAATGGCGCTTTTATTGATGACCGGGCCATACCAATCCGAAAGGTTCACTCCGCCGAAGAAAGCGGTTTTGCCAGCGGCATGCTGGGAATTGAACCAGGTGGAATCGTAAGTAGTCGAACCGTTCGAATAAACGCTTCCACCCTTGTAAAGGTTGTAGTTCATCGTCAGCCCGGCCTGTTCGATTTCCTTTCCGCAATAAACCTTGGTGTCGGTTGCGGAAGTTCCCATGGCCATCGATGCGCAGTCGCCGTTGCCCGATTCCTCGTAGCAAACTTCGTACTTGACACCCTCGCCGGTATAAGTCGTATCCTTGTTGTAATCAATACCGGTGTTCTGCTGAATATACATGTTCGTCTTGATGATGACGTTACTCATCGTCGTGCGACGGTCGCAGAAGAAGATGTCGATGGCATAAGATTCACCGGCTATCAGGGCGTTTCCGTTTTTGTCCTTGATTTTATCCAGTTCCACATAACCGGGAGTCGCGAGGTGCGCGCCGCCGTTATCGACGGCCAGTTTTCCGCCGATAAACACCCAAATATCGTCATCGCCGCGGAACGTGAACTTTTGTCCCTCGCGATAGGTAAAGTTTGCATGGCTTTCAAAGCAAAAATGCTGATTGCGCTTTTGACCTTGCCAACGTTTGGTGCCGTTCGGAGCCACATCCCATTTCCATTTGACGCCCGTTTCATCATCGGAAACGAACATTCCTTCGCAATCGATGCCGCCGCTCCAGCCCGGACCGTTACAGACGTAGTCGATATTCGAAATTCCGGCCGGGAGCGATGCCACCGTCACCGGGCCTTCAGCATTTCTGGGGGTTCTTGCGGCGGGCAGCGGCGTAATCGCCACGCCGTTGAGGGATTCCAAAAGAACCTTGTCTTCTACCGGGTAAAATCCGCCGACGGTCGTCCCGGTCACCTGTTCGTCGGAATCAAAGGCCCAGCGTCCGTCATCCGCACGGGCAAAAGGCAGGTCGTAGCAGGAGACTTCGTTCTTTCCGGCCGTATAGTTGAATAGCGTGTTGAAGTTTTCCTGCGTTCCAAAGCACGAGATGGCATTGGCCGAATTGGAAAGCTTCGGTTTGTTGTCCGCCCCCAAAATGGAGTCCACGATACCATGGTGCACACCGACGCAGGCTTCGGCCATCGTACTCGTCACGCCCTGATACTCGGAGAAAAGAGGATTGACGGAAGCGTCCGTATCGTAAATCAGCGCGGCGAGGTTGTATGTGCAGTTTCCTTCGATGCCCGGATCGGTCACAAAAAATCCCTTGTCGGTCTCGTTTGCGCCCGCTGGCCACATTGAAGGATCGGAAATGAAATAAATGGTGCTTCCCAGCGAGAACAGATCCTTCATCGGAATTCCCGTCGGAGCAGGGCCGGGATTGTCCCAACCGTCATAGCCTATCAATTCATCCCGTTCCGTATCCGTATCCCGGAAAATGGTCACCGAGGAAGCGGGCTCCGCTCCGCCAAACCAGACGTAATAGAACCATCCGCAGCGGTCCGGGTCGGAAGTCATCGTGACGCCCGTTACGCCGCCGTCAAAGCTTATCATCGGAAGAGAGCTATACCAGGAAGGTTCATCGGGAGGAAGGAAGTAGAAATACTGCGCATTGGGAGGTTCCGTCGAGGTCATCGAGGTTCCCAGCACCGCCGGATTTTCATAAACATAGATGACACCGCCGTTGCCCGGGCAGGCAAGGCCCGAATCAGTCGGACGTCCACTAAAAACTTGGTTATAAACGTTTTCATTGACGCCCAAAACACCGGGATAGTCAATGTTTGTGCCGTTCGAAGACGTGTAATACACAAAGTAGTCCGCATCGTTTCCGGAAAGAGTCGAAAGATCGACCACATAATAGCCGGTAACCGCATCGTAGGAGGTCGAAGGAATTAGATGTGCCGTATTTCCAAAATAAACATACAGGTCGGTCCAATCGCTGGGAACTTTGATGTAGGCCGTACCGGTACAGGGCGCTCCCCACGCCTCGCCCGCGCCGATGAGCAGGGAAACGCCGAGAATCAGCCTCGATAGCCACGTCTTTTTGCCTTCTTGCGACATTCTTTTCATAACATCTCCACGATGACACCATAAAACGGCCTTGGTTCAAGGTCGCCACTATTCGCTTGAAAACTATCCTTTTTTCGGCAAAAAGGGTAGTTTTTTCTTTATTTCGCGGAATTTACCGTTTACTCGCAACAGAAACCGGACTTTTTGACGAAATTTCGCCAATTTTCGAAGGTTCGGGAAGAATTCTACCCGCGTCGGCCAGGCAGGCCTGCCTTTTGAGCCTTTAGGAATGGCGGTGCGTCAGAACTTAGAGCCGAGAACTTAGTTCGGAGTGGAATGTGGAGTGTGGAGTGTGGAGTGTGAAGTGTGAAGTGTGAAGTGTGAAGTGTGAACGTCATCTTGGAGGGAGGTCAGAACTTAGAACTTAGAGCTTGGATCTTGGAATTGCAAACATC
>CAVBPX010000095.1:0-4696 GCA_963597395.1 Eggerthellaceae bacterium
AAGAGTGGAGTGTGAAGAGTGGAGTGTGAAGAGTGGAGTGTGAAGAGTGGAGTGTTGGGATACAGATCGCTTCGCGAATCTAAGTTCCACGTTCTTCAACTAAGCTCTGAACTGCGGGATGGATCCTTAAAATCCCCCCCAAAAAAGCACTTTTGAACGAAAAATGACCGAGTATTGACAAAGCTTTTTTTTTTCTTATATTCCGAAAGTAAGCGAATGGTCTGTTGCGCTGTCCGTGGAGAAAAAGATGGAAGAGGTTCGTTCGATTGCCGAATACATAGAAAGCCTAAAGGCTTTTCAGCGTAGTGGACTGAACGGCCATCGCCAAAATGTTCGGTATTATTATCGCGGCGAATCCAGGGATTACGGGGCGACGAGCGGACAGGCGATGATCGGTCGCGGGCATTGGCTTGAAGGTGGCAACGAATCGAAACTTTTCAGGGAATGCGAGCGCCGCTTGACGGCTGGATTTTTGCAGTGCAAATCGACTTTCGAAAAACTGGTGATGATGCAGCATTACGGAATTCCGACGCGGATTCTTGATGTTTCGCTGGATCCGCTTGTGGCTCTCTTTTTTGCCTTGTACCTGGACCCGCGCGGAAAAAAGGATGACAGCGGCGACTCCGTTGTTTTGGTCTATGAAGTTCCGGAAGAGAGCATCAAGAACTACCATTCCGATGCGGTGAGCGTCGTGTCGAACCTGGCCGTCTATTCGCATGACAATTTTGAAATGGCGGAGATTTTCGAAAAGTCCGGAAAAGACCGCGAAGCCTTTAACAAAAACGAATCCGTCAAGTATTTGCTTCACGAAATCAAGGCGGAAAAACCTCATTTTTTGGACTGGATTAATCCGGAAGATTTGGAGTCTGTCTTTTGCGTGCACCCGCTCCTTACGAATCCGCGGATTAGGGCGCAACAGGGAGCGTTTTTGCTTTTTGGCATAGACGGAAACAAGCAGAAACTGGCGACGCTCGAAAGCAGCAGACAAAAGGAAAAAATCGGGATGCGGAAAATCCGCATTCCTTGCAAAGCCAAGGAAAAGGTTCGCGAGGAACTGCAGCTGCTCGCAAGGACCGTCGATGTCATTTACCCGGATTGGGACGGCGTGAGCGATTATTTTGCGCGGTTCTATGGGAAAAACGCAAGGGATTTTTACAAATAGGGAGAATGAAAATGGAATACAAAATTGAATGCTATGTGGAGACGATTTCCTCGGATGGAATGGTGACTGTCCGCGGGGTTGACGGCTACCGGCTGGAACGGGGTGACAAGATGTATAATGTGCTCTGGGAAGACGGCTCTTTGAACGTCAAGCTTCTTCCTATGGGCGATCTAAACTCGGCAGGGTCTGAACAACACGGAATTTTCAAGGTTTCCAAAGAAAACTTTCAACTGCTTTTGACAGCCAAGGCGAGTCGGTTGAAGGTTTTGCTGGAAGTGAAAGACGATATGTCCGTTCAAAAGGTTTCACTAATTTAAAAGGAGAAAAAATCGATGAATTTACCGCAGAATTTAAAACATAAGCCAATTGTTTCTAAAGAAATCGTAGATGATAGCGATGCTAGATTTTTTTCGATAGGCAAGCCTCAATGGGATAATGCAGATAAAAATTTTTCAATAAAGGTCTTTAGGAAAAAAGACGGTGGTCGATGGTCGCCACAAAGTGAAGAGATTCCTTTAGGAAGATTTTTGAAAATGGCGGAGTTCTTAATAGGCCATATTGCGAAGGAGGATGCTTCTGATAAAGAGTTAAATAAAAACTTTCGTGAGTTGTGGAATTCTAGTGCAATGGAGAATATTTCCAAAACTCTTAACGGATGGGCAAAGAAACAAGAGGAGAACAGATAAATGTTTAGAACGTTCAGATTGATTTTTATTGGAATGCTTTTGTCCGTCTCCGCATTTGCGGCAAACTGGACGGGCTCCACAAGCGAGCCGGAGAATACGAAAAAGATAGACGGCAAGGTCTTTTACGTGATCACGAGTGCCGAGGAACTGGCCTGGTTTGCCGCCCAGGTGAACAGCGGAAAATCAACAATCAACGCTGTGCTGGCGAACGATATCAAGTTCATGACGGACACAAGCAAGACGAGCTCCGTAAACTGGACGCCGATCGGGAAGGATTCCACGGCGATGTTTAACGGAACTTTTGACGGTGCCGGAAAGACGATTTACGGACTGTATTGTTCATCTAAGTTCTCTGGAATTTTTGGGGTGACGAATTCGAACGCCGTTGTTAAGAATGTGAATTCAAAAAATGGAGAAGTTAAGGGTGATTATTCGGGTGGTATTGTTGCGTTTAACAATGGATGGATTGAAAATTGTGTAAATGGTAACAAGGTTTCCGCCAGCAGTTATGCGGGCGGCATTGCTGGCCTTAATTATGGGACGATTTCGGGTTGCACAAATCGCTATGCGGTTTCCGCCAGCAGTTATGCGGGCGGCATTGCTGGCCTTAATTATGGGACGATTTCGGGTTGCACAAATCGCTATGCGGTTTCCGCCAGCAGTTATGCGGGCGGCATTGCTGGCCTTAATTATGGGACGATTTCGGGTTGCACAAATCGCTATGCGGTTTCCGCCAGCAGTTATGCGGGCGGCATTGCTGGCCTTAATTATGGGACGATTTCGGGTTGCACAAATCGCTATGCGGTTTCCGCCAGCAGTTATAGTTATGCGGGCGGCATTGCTGGCCTTAATTATGGGACGATTTCTAAAAGCAAAAATACAAGTTCTATAATAGGCTATAGCAGGGAAGCGAACGGCGGCATTGCAGGCGTTAACTATGGGACGGTTTTCGACTGTGTGAATGATGGTTTAGTTTATGGGACTGGCCTTGTTTACGAAAACTCTGCTACGGGAAAATTGCTCAACAGCTTCAATGTTTGGAAAACAAGGTCATCCGGAGTCATCCGCACCAACAGCGGCACTGTCACCAACTGCTACTACGATTCCGACGTCCTGACCAACAGCTCCACAGTCGCCCCGAACTCGGGTCTCCACACGGCGGACATGCAGCGCGACCAGTTCGCCTGGATTCTCAACACGACGAACGGCACGGCGGAAAACAGCGGCGTCTGGAGCCGCGACAGCACGGGCTACCCGATATTCGCAGACTCCGCCCACAGGCCCATCTACAAGGTCGTTTTCAACGACGACGGGGCGACCTCCAACCGCTACACGAACTTCAAGGGCACGGTCTCCTTCCCGGAAAATCCCGAGGCCCCAGAGGGCAAGATGTTCAGCGGCTGGTACACGGACGACGGCGTGAAGGTGAAGGAAACGACCGTCTTTACCGCCGACATGACCGTGAACGCCGTCTATATCGACGCTTCGGAAGTCTATTTCGCCATCCGTTTCTTCAACGCCGACTCGACCCTTCTCGATTCGCAGTCCGTGCAATATGGAAAGACCCCGTCCTATGACGGAACGCCGACGCTTGCGTCAACTGCCCAATACAGCTACGCGTTCGCCGGTTGGCACGTGGAGACCACCGCCGCCACCGAGGACTTCGACTACTATGCGGTCTATACGGAGACGCTCAACGCGTATGTCGTCCGCTTCCTCGACTACGACGGTACGGAGTTGCAGAACTCAAGCTACCTCTACGGCGCGACGCCCGGATTGTCCCCGGATCCGACCCGCGAAAGCACCGTCGCCTACGACTACACGTTTGCCGGGTGGACGCCCGCCGTCGCGAAGGTAACGAAGGCCGCGGACTACACGGCTCTCTACGACTCGTCGAAGGTCGTGTACACCGTCACGTTCATGAACGGAAGCGAGAAGTTCGCCAGTGTGCAGACGCCATACGGCGAGGCGGCCGCAGCGCCGAACCCTTCGCCCTCGCGCAAGGGCTACAAGTTCGTCGGATGGAGCAAGTCCCTCTCAAGCGTCACGTCCGACATGACGGTCCTCGCCCTCTTCGAGGAGCTCGTTTATCATAACATCACCATCAGCCGTGGCGACGGCGAAGACGAAACGATTCGCGTCGAGGAGGATTCCCTCTTTACGCTCCCGGCTGCCCCGGAAAAGGACGGGCACAGGTTCGTCGGCTGGTATGACGCCGACGGAAACTTCCTCGGGAACGCGGGCGACACCATCAGGATTCAGGTCGATATCCAGATTGTCGCGCACTTCGAGGCCCTCTCGAGTTCGAGCGTTGCGCAGTCCTCCTCTTCGAGCGTGGAAAGTTCCTCGTCCAGTGAAGCAAAGTCTTCCTCTTCGAGCGTCGAAAAGTCCAGTTCGAGCGAGGGTGAATCTTCGTCCAGTTCGGCCATCGAAAAATCCTCGTCGAGTTCTGCGGAACCGGTCGAAAGCAGTTCGAGCAAGGAGGTTATTGGCATTCTTGCGCAGGCTCCCGTTCGGGCTTGGACGGCGACGGCTGTCGGACGCACGTTCCAGATCCACGCGGCTCCGGTCGGAAAGCCCTACGCACTTTTTGACCTGCAGGGAAAGGTTCTCGCGACGGGCCGCGTCGAAAGTTCGGAAATGACCATCTCCGTTCCGCGGGCAGGAAGCTTTGTCGTTCGCATCGGGCGGAATACGGTCCGGATGAACGCGAAGTAGTTTCGCTCGAAAGTTCTCACAAAAGGCGGCCTTCGGCCGCCTTTTCAAAATAAAACCAGCCAAAGTGATCCTCTTTTAAATTGCTTACGCAAAAAAAGTGTATTCCACTGGAATACACTTTTTTTATGGA
>CAVBPX010000096.1:0-4671 GCA_963597395.1 Eggerthellaceae bacterium
AGCGAGGAGCGGAGCGGAGAAAGGCAATGAGCAGCCGAGCGCCTCTGGCGTGATGGCAGGAACAGCCGTGATAGAAGGGAAAAGACGAGATAGGCGACGGAGAGCGGAGCGACGAGCGTCAGCGAGGAGCGGAGCGGAGAAAGGCAATGAGCAGCCGAGCGCCTCTGGCGTGATGGCTGCGGCGTAGCTTCGTTCCTGAGCGAGCGTAAGCGAGCGAGAATAGGTGGAGGCGGGAGAAAGGGGGGGGACCCCTGCCGATAAAGCGCCTACCTAAAAAGGCAGACGCTTTATCCGGAACCACCTAGGGCTCCAGTGAACCCTCCCGAGAGAGGGCTCAATGGAACCGCCCCGCTGGTCAGGCGGGGCAGGACGTTTTAGATAGGCATATCCTCGTCAAGATTGGGGAGGGAAAGCTCCTCATCGTCCTCGAAGATCGCGTCTTCATAGTAGGCTTCCAAAATCTCCCGAGAGATATCTCCTCGAGAGGTTTCCGGAAGCTTTGCGGCACCCTTGACCTTAGGAGTGCCATCCTTAGCTTCAGGCTTAGCCGCCTCAGCCTCGGTAGGCTTCTTAGCCTTGGTAGGCTTCTTAGCCTTGGTAGGCTTCTTAGCCTCGGTAGCTTCAACTTCAGTAGACTTAGTCTCAGTAGCTTCCTTAGCGAGCTCCTCCTTCAAAACCGCCATCTTTTCGGCCACCTGTGCGGCCACCATTTCGGCCACTTCTTCGGCGGTGAAGGTTTTCTTTTCCTTCACTTCCTCTTGTTCTTCTTTATCTTCTTCCGGCTCTTCAGGGAAAGTCGGAAGCAAAGGCTTCTTTCCTTTCCAGAATCCCATCTGGATTAATTGAGCGTTGTAAACAGCTTCTGTTTTACAAAGCTTTGACCAGCGGTTTTCTTTAGTGGTCGTTTTCGTTACAGTCAGCTCATGGCCGAGCTCCGCCGCGGTCTGCTGAAAAGCAGACAGAATAACCTCGGAGGTGCTGAGCACCTCAACGGGGGAGGAGGTGGGGATCGACTTCAGCAGGGTGACAGCCAGGCCGTCGGCCATCTTCTGCTCAGAAACGTCTTGAGTGCGCGGTGCGCACTTCTTTTCGATGCCGTCTTTGGTAGCCAACATCCAGCAGGCAGCCGCGCTGCGGGTGCCTTCCTGTGCATAGACTTCCACAAACAACTTAACAAACTTCTTAGACATAGTATTACCTCCTTGCCTCAATAGGCAGTCACATATCCCGAACTATCCGTAGAGAACGGGTTGAAAACAAGAAGCCTGTGTGCGGGTATCCAAGAACCGCACACAGGCACGAGATTAGTCTTCCCACATCCAGGAGTCCTCGTCTTCCTCCTGATCGTCTTCCAGCTCCTCGTTCTTTTCTCCGTCGCCGTAGTTAACGACGAGATCGGAAACAGGGAACTTTCCGGCCTTGAACTCTTCGGCGTTCTTGGTCAGGATGGCCAGCTCCGTTTCACCGCATACTTGCCAGAAATAACGGAACCACTGCACGGGGAACTTCTCAGAACCCCGGAAATAGAACAAATGCATCGCAATGACGCTGACGCATTCCTCCCATTCCATGTAGCGGCGGTCGCCGTTTTCGTCCAGCAGGATGTAGGAGCATTTATCGCTGTTGAACCAGTCGAGGATCTCCATTCTGTCGAGGTAGAAACGATCAGACTGCATTTCAAGCAGCATTTGCGCTCCTTCCGGAGAATCAGAGTCGACCATGGCTGCTTGCCGTTTGTAATCGGCTGCAGACTGGTCAGCCAGGTTGCCGAAGAAGCAATCGTGCTGGACGTATCCGGTGCTGCTGAGGACAGCTTCACCGTGTTCGTCTTTGACGATGTTCTTGGGGCTGACGACCAAGCCCTTGGCTCTCTTGACGGGGAGCCGATGGTCGAACATGAATTGACCATCAACAGCTGTCCGGAATTCAGCGGGCATGTCGCCCGGCCACTGCCAGTAACGAGCATCGGCGTGCTGAAGCTCGCCGTTCTCGCCCAGGTGGTTAGGCCAGGCATATTTGCCCAACACGAAGGATGCAATCTTATTCAGATTGCCTCTCGTCTTGTTGATTGGCAACCGCCTGCCGCAGGCGAACAGGTCAGCCTGCTTTGCCAGCCAGGCCGACATTTCGAAGGCGTCCTTGCATTTGCGGTAGGCGCGAGCCTTTGCCTCCGGAATTTGGGAGATCCCGGGGAGAGCAACGAACTTCGCGGCGAGCTCGCCGAGCGTCGAGCCTGCCTTAGTGGAGTCGATAATTTCATTAACGAAATATTCTCCTCCAGCGAAGTAGGCTTCGAGGCTGATGATCTCTTCCAGAGTGTAGAAATTCCACATTCTGGTTAACGTATCAGCGTAGAGGCCTACGGGGTTGCCGTCGGTCATCTGCTCGATAGAGCTACGAATGGCTTTCCTCGTGCAGACGACCTTGTCGCCCTTCGGGCTGTCCCATACGATGGGCATCTGGCCTACCGTATAATTATGGCGCTTGGCGAGTTCTACCATCTTGGGGGTAGAGATCACAAGAAGATGGTCGCCGTCGTAGTCCATCTTGAGGACTACGGCGGTCAGGTCGTGGGCTGAACAGAAAACCACGTTCAACCCCAGCCCAGGGAGGTTGACGTGATTGTTGTACGCGACAACAAGGTTGTTGTTGGGGTGCGGATAACGCACGAGAACAACGTTGTTCTCACGTACAGCGGGGGCATAGATTTCGCCTGCTTTCAGGCATCCAATGACATCGCCCCCGACGAGTCCTTGGATAATGGCGACGGGGTCGATTGCCACGAATAAATTCGCGGCACTCGACCCTAAATAAATATTGCCAGATGCGACCTTGCGGAACTTACTTGCGTAAGTTTCTGCAAGGAGCTCCTTGCAATAGGGGGTCGCCAAGATTGCCGGGAAAATCTTGGCGGCCCTGCCGAGTTCTTTACCGAGGGCGCGGGCGCACCCTTTTGCGGTATCGAACTCGAGAAGGATATTTTGGCACCGTTCCAGTGCGGCAATGTCCTTCTCGGTCAGACCCAGCAATGTCTGCATGACTTGCGGGCTGACTTTGTTGTTTCTGGAAGTGTGCTCGCCAACACATTCCCAGAAATAGGGGTTGTTTTTCCTACAGTGTTTTGCCCAAACACTGTAGCCTGTTTGCTCAAATTGGGCTTTATAAACGGAGCCCATCTTAAAGACAGACTCGAACATAATCAAGTCGATATCTTTAAGAGCATGGGCTACGCCGAAAATGTCCGTAACCGGACTATCTTCGGTGAGCCCCATGGGCTTACCGTCCTTGGTGGCCGTTTTGACCACCAAATTAAAGAAACTGCGAGGGAGGTCAATGCAGAGCCCCTTGCAGAAGAATTGCCGGATCGTCCGGGCAGAGAGGAGCTTCTTGGCGATGAAGTCCTTCATTTCTTTTTGTGTCATGCGGACGTTGGGCACATCCACGTCGACCAAACGGATGACCAGTCCGTCGGTCACATTTTGACGGAATTCTTCGTCCATCTTGGACAAAGATGGATTCGTTCCGTTGAAAAACAACCTTTTTACGGCTGCCTTGACCGTGTTAAAAACGTCAGGCAGAACCGCAATGCGGTTATAATCCACCTCCCAGTCGAGGCGGTTGCCTGTGCTGAACAGCAGGCCGGGGTATACCAGCCATTTGTTTGGCACAAGTTTCGCCCTGAAAGGGGCGAGGCCAGCCCAAACAAATGTGCTGGCCTTTTCATAAAGGTCGCTCCTGATATAATAGAAGCTTGCCTTTTTCAGGAGGCCAGCGCTGCTACAGAGCAGCTTGTAGCGCCGCCCGAGGAATTCTACCTCGGGAAGGCCTTTGGCCTTCAGAAGGAATTTCTTCAGCCAGCACCGAAACCCGGCCTTCAGGGCATCCTCCTGTTTCCGGGGGAGTTCGCGACTCTCCGCCCGGAGCGCCAGCTGAGAGACGACGATCAGTGCGTCGCTGGCGCCGTCGCTGATCTCACCGATGGAGGATAGCCAATCGGTAAAAATGCATTCCGACTTGGCATATTCCTCCTCTGCGGGGTAGGTGCACCCCGTCTTTTCGGCGCAGTAGCGCTCGAAAAGGGATACTTTCCACAAAGTTGTCATAATGACAACCTCCTTTCTGTGGAGTCGTTGAGTATCGCAGGGTTGTTCTGGTCGGTCCTGCTATATATGTCAACAGCCATAACCCGGGCTGAACAACGGGCGAGCGAAACACCTTGGCCAAATGAAAGGCGGCTTATCCCGGTAAGCCATCTGCCTAATGACAGGCCTGAGCATCAGCTCAACAAAGCCCCTGCAACCCCGAAGGGCAGCAGGGGCTTTCCTGAAATGATGCAAGGGAAGGGGATGAACTGTCTCACGACGTTCAGGAGCCTCCTCTCACGCGGTTGCGTGATAGACAAAGGAGGCGATCACCAGGGCGAGCCCCAAGATCGTCAGAATCATATCTGACTCCTTTCCCTCAGACATCTCTGAGAATCGGTTGCGCTTGTCTGCTGCTTCACTGACGCGGTCTGCGTTGCGCTGCTTTAAGGATGAGCAGTAACCATGCGGCTTACTTGGAAGCCTCGGCATAGGCCTCCAAGTAATCCTGGTCGTCTGCGAACAGACGCCAGGTGCCGTCCGGCATCCTGCCGAGGACGCCGTAGCCGGTGGTCTTGTATTCCGGCAT
>CAVBPX010000097.1:0-4634 GCA_963597395.1 Eggerthellaceae bacterium
TCTAAAAATTGCTTTGGTAAAGAAAATTTGAGTGAGACCAAGCGATGGCAGGAAAGACTGCCAACGCGAAGCGTCGCAACCAAATTTTTGAAAATGAATTTTTAGAGGTGACCTTTGGATTATTCCGGACTTTTGGGAAATATTTGCCGGATTTCGCCGGTCCTTAGATTTTCGAGCTTCCACGGGCCAATGCGGACGCGAACGAGCCGGAGCGTTTCTATCTCAAAGCATTCAAGGATCCGACGGATTTCGCGGTTTTTCCCTTCGCCGAGAATAACGTCTATCCAATGCGAAGTTTCTTTGGGGAGAGGCTTTGCACTTTTCATGCGCATATTTTCCGGAGCGTTTCCAAAAACCCGCGGCGGAACAAGAAGCCCGCTTTGCATCCTTTGAAATTCTTCCTCGGACGGCATGCGGCTCACGCGGACGTGGTATTCTTTTTCCATGTGAGATTCGGGAGAAAGAATCCGGTCTGAAAAGGCCGTATCGTTTGTAAAGAGGAGCAGTCCTTCGCTTGCCTTGTCGAGACGTCCGACCGGAAAAACGTGCCCGGAAATTTTTCCTTTCAAAAGATCCATGACCGTTTTGCGGCCGCGCTCGTCGGATGCGGACGTGACGATTCCGCGTGGCTTGTTCATTACAAAGTAAACGGGAGCGTTCAAAAGGACTGCGTTCCCGTCAACCGCAATGTTCGAATTCATCCCGGCCGGAGTTTCGGGGTCAAGAACAATTTTCCCTTCAAGCGAAACGCGCCCGTCGCGGACAAGGATCTCGGCCTTCGACCGGGAACAGTATCCGCGCTTGTTCAAAATTCGCGCCACGCCAAAATGCTTTTCCATCGGACTTCAATTTAGACTTTTGAAAGCCTCTTGACAAGCATTAAAGAAAGGCCCGCGCATTGCGCGGGCCTCATTAAAATACGGGACAAATCCCTTTACGCCTTTACGGTCGTGAACGAGAATGTTTCGCCGTCGGCTTCGTTCGGTTCAAGGCCTTCGGCGGAAGTTTTCCAGTTGATGGACACGGCCTGCGTTTCATTTTTCACGTAGTCGCCGTTTTCCGAGACGGCCAGTTTGAACGTTTCGCTTTCGCTGTAAAGCGTGATGGTTATTTTGTCTGTAATGGCGTAGCCCTGTTCCTTGCGGCGGTTCTGAATGCGGTTCACCAGTTCGCGGGCGACGCATGCGCGGCGCAGGTCGTCGGTAATCTTCAGGTCGAGTGCCACGGTAAAGTGCGGGTCCGCGCTTACGGCAAGGCCTTCGGGCACGAGGCGCGAAATCATCAGACAGTCCGCGCCGACATCGCCGAATTCAAAATGAATCGTTTCGCCGTTTTGGAGAGCCTTGATTTCGTCGGCGGAAAGCACCGAAAGTTTCTGGGTGATGTCCTTCATGTGCTTGGCGTATTCCGGACCTTTCGCCTTGATGGCGAGGAAATTCGGCTTTGCGGAAAGCTTCACAAGGGCCGTTTCGTCGTCGAGGAACTTCATCTCGCGAACGTTCAGTTCTTCGAGAATCAGGCCCTTCATCTTTTCGGCAACGTCACGAGCCTCGGCGCTGTGCGGGACGACGGTCATCGAAGCGAGCGGCATGCGGTTCTTCACCGTATTCGTCGCACGGATGGAACGTCCCATTTCGACGAGACCGCGGACCATCGCAATGCGCTTGACGAGCTTTTCGTCCATCAGGGATCTGTCGGCACTCGGGAACTCGCAAAGATGTACGCTCACCGGAGCGTTTGCATCGACTTCGCGGACGAGAATCTGGTAAATTTCCTCGGCGAGCAGCGGAAGGAACGGAGCGAGAATCTTTGAGAAATCGACCAGGACCTTGTACATCGTCGCGTATGCGGCGTTCTTGTCGCCGTCGTTTTCGGACTTCCAGAAGCGGCGACGGCTGCGGCGCACATACCAGTTCGTCAGATCGTCCACGGCGGAAACAATCGCGGGAACCACGTTATACAGGCGGTAGGCCTTCATTTCGACCTCCACCTTGAGAGCCAAATCCTGGAGCGTTGCAAGCATCCAGCGGTCAAGCTCGTTGTCCGACTTAACTTCTTCGCCGGGCTTCCAGTTGAGCTGACCCTTGGCGGCATCGGCGTTGTGGTTCGAAACGAAGAAGCTCACCGCGTTCCACAGCGGAAGCATCACCTGTTTGACAATACCCTTGACGCCTTCTTCCGAAAAGCGCAAATCCTCGGCCTTGAGAGCCGCCGAGTTGATGAGGAACAGGCGGATGGCATCCGCACCGACGCGGTCAATCAGTTCGTTCGGGTCGGGATAGTTCTTTTTGCTCTTGCTCATCTTGCTTCCGTCTTCGGCGAGAATAATCCCGTTTACGATGACGTTTTGGAAAGTCGGCTTTTGAAAAAGAGCATTGGAGAGAATCGTGAGCGTGTAGAACCATCCGCGCGTCTGGTCGAGGCCTTCGGCGATAAAGTCCGCGGGGAGCGTCTTCTCGACAAAGTCCTTGTTCTCGAACGGATAATGGTGACTTGCATACGGCATCGAACCGGACTCGAACCAGCAGTCAAAAACTTCGGGCGTGCGGCGGTAAACCTTTCCGCCCTTCTTGATTTCGACCTTATCGACAAAGTGCTTGTGCAAGTCGTCGAGCTTTACGCCGGAAAGCTTTTCCAGTTCCTCGACGGATCCGACGGCGAGCATGTCACCGTCCTCGGAAAGCCACACGGGAATCGGCGTTCCCCAGAAGCGGTTGCGGGCGAGGTTCCAGTCGCGGGCCCCTTCGAGCCATTTGCCAAAGCGTCCGTTCTTGATGTGGTCCGGCACCCAGTTTACCTTCTGGTTGTTTTCGACCATCCATTCCTTGAGCGTCTTGGTGACGCCTTCGGCGTTTGTCACCGGCGCGTCAATTTTGAGGAACCACGTCCGGAGAGCGCGGTAGATGAGAGGAACGCCCGTGCGCCAGCAGTGCGGATAGCTGTGCACAATCGTGTCCTGTTTGAAAACGCGGCCCTGCTCTTTAAAGTAGCGGATGATATTCTTGTCCGCTTCCTTTGCGCCAAGGCCCTTCCACATCGGAACCTTGTCGGTGAACTTGCCTTCGGTATCGAGCGGGTCGAAAAGTCCGAGGTCGAGACGCGCGCCCGTCTGAAAGTCTTCCTCGCCGAACGAAGGCGCGGTGTGCACGGCACCCGTTCCGTCCTCGGTGCTCACGTAGTCCGCGGCATAAATCTTGTAGTGGCGGGAAAGCTGATCCGGGGTGACGTAAGCGTCCGAAATGTGCGAGAGAGCCTCGTAGCTCTTGCCCACGAGGTCCGCCCCCACGCACGTGTCGAGAATCTTCGGATCCTTGAAGTAGGCAGCTGTGCGGCTTTCCGCTATCCAGTACTTTTTGCCTTCGAACTCCACGAGATTGTACTTGATGTCCGCACCGACCACGATGCAGAAGTTGGAATAGAGCGTCCACGGCGTCGTCGTCCACACGAGGAGGTTCGTATCCTTGAAACGAGCCTCGTCGGAGAGAAGCGGGAAAATAATTGTGAGGGACGGGTCCTGCCGGTCCTTGTAACCCTGGTTCGTTTCGAAATTCGAAAGAGGCGTCGCCAGTGCGGGGCTATACGGCTGAATGCGGTAGCCCTGGTAAATGAGGCCCTTGTCGAAGCACTGCTTGAAGACCCACCAGACGGATTCCATGAACGTTCTGTCCATCGTCTTGTAGCCCTTGTCGAAATCGACCCAGCGACCCATGCGACGCACCGTCTTTTTCCATTCGCTCGTGTATTTGAGGACGGCTCCGCGGCACTCCTCGTTGAACCGGTCCTCGCCGAACTCGCGGATTTCGGCGACGCCCGCAAGTCCGAGCTTTGTCTGGATGAGGCTCTCAATCGGAAGTCCGTGACAGTCCCAGCCGAAGCCGCGCGGAACGCTGTAGCCCTTCATCGTCCAATACCGCGGAACGATGTCCTTGATGGTACCGGCGAGCAGGTGACCGTAGTGAGGAAGCCCCGTCGCAAACGGAGGCCCGTCGAAGAAGTTGAACACGGGGCGGTTTTCACCCTCGAAGAGCGACTTCTGGAACGTGTTGTCTTTGTCCCACAGGGCGAGCGTACGCTCTTCGATCTGCGGGAAGGATTCGTCTTTTTTTACTTCACGGAACATGATGAGACCTCAAATCGTAGTTGTTTATCAAACGCTTTATGTTTTCGTTATTTGTCATAACAGAATTCTTCATTGTTATACATATGCAATTTAGCAACACACAAATTACCGAAACAGCCCATTCTTTGCCACCCATCGGGCGAACTGTAATTGGTGAAATACTCTTTTAGGGAATCGCTTGCATAGCTAACCGTATCCTGTTCTAATATCATATTATAGTAATTGCCACTGTACAAGACGCCACCAGACTTCGTACGAATTACTTCTATTCCCAAAAAGACGGCCATATTTAACGTAAGCGAATCTAAAACTTTCCTGTAATTTTTTCCAATTACGTTACACTCATATGCAAGCCAAACATTTGCGCTATCGGATCGGACGCACACTTCTTTATCCTCGCGAGATAAAAAGATATATTCGCCGTTTCTTGAAGTTCTGCACAGAATGTTCTCAAGGGAATCTCTAAAAATTGCTTTGGTAAAGAAAATTTGAGTGAGACCAAGCGATGGCAGGA
>CAVBPX010000098.1:0-4503 GCA_963597395.1 Eggerthellaceae bacterium
ATCCTATCGGTCGCAGAGGCTCCCTCCAGGATGACATTCACCCTTCACACTCCACCTTCCACTCTTCACACTCCACCCTCCACCCTCCACTCTTCACCCTCCACCCTCCACCCTCCACTCTTCACACTCCACTCTCCACCCTCCACTCTCACCTAAGTTCCAAAACTGCGGCAACGCAGATGACATTTGCGCGTTCCTTTCCTATATTCCACGGCGATGCCCAACATTCTCTTCAATAAGCCTTTTGGAGTCCTCAGCCAGTTTACGCCCGAGGGAAATCATCGGGCGTTAAACGAATTCGGGTTTCCACCGGGCGTCTATCCCGCGGGGAGGCTCGATCACGACAGCGAAGGCGCTCTGCTCCTTTCCGACGACGGAAAACTCATCAAAAGGCTGCTCGACCCCGAAATGCGCCATCCGCGGACCTATCTCGTCCAGGTCGAAGGGAACATCACGAAAGAGGCCCTGCAAAAACTCGAAGCGGGCGTCACCATCAAAGGGTACAGAACAAAACCCTGCACGGCAAAAGCGGTTTCACGACCCGAAAGCCTTTGGGAGAGAATTCCGCCGGTGCGCTTTCGGAAAAAAGTTCCCACGTCGTGGATCGAAATCACCCTGATTGAAGGCAAGAACCGCCAGGTGCGCCACATGACGGCCTCGGTCGGATTTCCGACGCTTCGACTCGTGCGGACTTGCATCGGAAATTTGGAACTGGGAAACCTCGCGCCCGGAACATGGCGTTTTGTCGAGGATCGGATTTTCTAAAAGTCTCCCCTAAAAAATTTTAGCGGAAAAGACGGTGGAACATTCCCTTCTTTTCGTTTTCGATTTTCGGGATGTCCTTGGTGGGAATTTCCGAAACGCTTTCGGCAATCACCTCGGTCGTTTCCTCGGCGACTTTCGCGTTGGCGTTTTGCGGCACCCACGGTTCCTGGACGTTGTGTTCCCAATCGACGCTCGGAACGGTCGGATGCGCAGGCACAATCGGAAGTCCGAGAATTTCCCGTGCGCGGTTGAGCGCGGCATCAATGTTTGCCAGAACGTTCTGCTCGCCGATATCCTTTAAAAGCCCCGCCTTGGAAAGCGCGACAATCGGCTGGGAATGCACACCGGAAAGGAGCAGTTGCGTGCCCTCGGAGCGGCACTTGGCAAGAAGTCCCTCGATCATCTGAATGCCCGCGGCATCGATGGACGGAACCTGCCGCATGCGAAGAATCAGAATCTTCGGATGGGAGCTCGTCATGTCGAGCGCGGCCTTGAACTTTTCGACGGCTCCAAAAAAGAGCGAACCCATGATTTCAAACACGGCGACACCGCGGGGAACGTGACGGCTCGCAATATTATTCGGGTCCGAAAGTTCCTCGTCATCCTCGCGAAGCTCTTCCGTCACGCATTCCACTTCCGCCACATCCGACATCCGGCGAATAAAGAGAATCGCAGCAAGAAGCACACCCACCTCGATTGCAATCGTCAGGTCCATCACCACGGTCAGCACAAACGTCGCAAGCAGGACGGTCACATCGCTTTTAGGCGCTCCCCGAACGAGCTTTACAAAGTTCTTGTAGCCGCACATGTTGAACGCGACCTGAAAAAGGACCGCGGCCAGGGCCGCCATCGGAATCATCTCCGCGTACTTTCCGAACAAGAGCATAATCAAAAGAAGAATCACCGCATGCACAAGCCCGGAAACAGGGCTCACCGCGCCGTTCTTGATGTTTGTCGCCGTCCGAGCAATGGCTCCCGTCGCCGGAATTCCGCCAAAAATCGGAGAGAGGATGTTCGCAATTCCCTGACCCATCAGTTCCGTATTCGAACGGTGCCGCGTACCCGTCATACCGTCCGCCACCACAGCGGAAAGAAGCGATTCAATCGCGCCGAGAATCGCAATCGTGAGCGCGGGCTGAAAAACCTGGCGCATCATGTCGAGACTGATGTTCGGCAGATGCGGCGTCGGAAATCCTGTCGGAATCTGGTTTTTGGAACCGATCGTCATCACGCCGTGCGCCTCGTCAAGTCCCAAAACCTTGACCAGGGCCGTCGCAAGAATAATCGCAATAAGGGAACCCGGAACCTTTGTCGTCAATTTGGGCGAAAAAATGCAAACAAGCAGGGCAAAAAGTCCGACGAGAACCGAGTAAATGTTCGTCGTCCCGATGGATTTTGCGTACAAGGTAATCTTTCCGATGGCGTCCGCGGGTTCGGAAATTCCCGCCGGAAAATGCAGGCCCAAAAAGTTCGGGATCTGCCCCACCGCAATGATAATGGCAATGCCCGCCGTAAAACCGACCGTCACCGGGAACGGAATAAACTTGATGATGGCGCCGAGCTTAGCAATGCCAAAAATCACAAGCATCACACCGGCCATGAGAGTCGCCGTCGCAAGGCCGTCGTAGCCGTATTTGGCGACAATCCCATAGACGATGACGATGAACGCTCCGGTCGGGCCTCCTATCTGGAAGCGGCTCCCGCCGAAAAACGAGATGGCAAACCCTGCGATGATGGCCGTGTAAAGGCCCTTTTCCGGACCGACCCCGCTCGCGATGGCAAAGGCGATGGCAAGCGGAAGCGCGAGGATTCCGACGATAAGGCCGGACATCAGATCCTTGGCGAAAAGTTGTTTCGAATAGCCTTTCCGAAGTTGGCGAAAAAGCTCGGGTTCATAAAAATGCGGCATCTTTGGCATGATGCCGCCAAAGTTAGGAAAAAAGCGTTGTGTTTTAAAGAGTTTACAAACTCTTTTTTTACGAGCCCGCAATAAGGCTCTCGAAATCGATGTCGCTCACCTGCTCCGCGATGATTTCGGGCTGCCGAGCGAGCCTCCGAACATCCCGCGCCTTGGTTTCGCCACAGAGGACCAGCGCAAAGGGGCAACCGGCCCGGAGCGCGAGTTCAAAGTCCGTGTAGAGCCTGTCGCCCACAAAAAGAATTTCTTCGGGCCTAAAGGTTTTGAGCAGCGGAGAGAGCATTTCGGGGTTCGGCTTTCCAAAAATGCGGGACGGTTCGCGGCCGGTCGCCGCCTTGAACATCGCCATAAAACTTCCGATATCGGGAACGGGTCCGAGTGCGTCCGGGCAGACAAAGTCCGAATGCGTCACCCAAAAGTCCGCGCCGCGTTCAAGCCTCCAGGCGACCTCGCAAAGTTCCGAATAATTGAAAGAGGAATGATACGCCACAAGGACAAGTTCCGTTTCGTCGAGAGGCGCCCGCAAGTCGAGCGCGGGATCCTCGGCGGAAAACCATTCCACGACCTCGGGATTTGCAAACAGGTAAATGTGGCGGAGTCCGCGACGGTGAATTTCCGAAAGGGCAAAGGTCATCGACGAAAGAATCGATTCCTTGGACTGGAGCGGAAGGCCCATGCGCAGCAAACGGTTCGTGTAAAAGACGAGGGACTTGCTCGTATTGTTCGACAGGTAATAGACGGGAACCTTTTCCGCGACCTTCTTCACGGTTTCGACGGCACCCGGATAGGGCTTTCCGGAAAGGTAGAGAGTCCCGTCAAGATCGAATACGACAGCCTTCGTTTGCATACAGGGCAATTTAGAATTTATTTTTGGGGCATGCGATCTCCCGACACCCGATTTTACGCGCCAAACCTTGAACCCGGAACCCTTTCCCTTTCCGAAGAGGAAAGCGCCCACGCGATTCGCGTCTGCCGTGTGCGGACGGGAGACTTTTTGGACCTCACGGACGGCAAGGGTCACATTGCCCGCGGACGCGTCACGGGAATCGGCCCGAAACTTTGTACGGTTTCAATCGAAACGGTCGAAAGTTCAACGCGGCCGAGGCCGCTTTTGCATCTTGGAATTGCCTGCCTCAAGGACGACGGCAACGAGGAGGTCGCACTTCACGCCGGCGAAATGGAAGTCGGAAGCATTACGCTTCTCCGCACGGAACGCTCCGAGGAGCCCAAGGATTCGCCGCTCACAAAAATTGTCCGGCGCTCGGAACTCAAGGCGCTTGTAAGCCTCAAACAGTCGCTCAAGGCGTATCTCACGGAAATCCGCGGACCTCTTCCGTTTGAGGAATGGCTCAAAGGCTATGCGGGAGACATTATTCTGTGCGACGAAAACGGAAGCGACAGCCCGGGCGAAATTATCCGCGAAACGACCCTTCTCGTAGGGCCCGAAGGCGGATTTTCCCCGCGTGAAATCGAACTTGTAAAAAATTACCGAGAAGGCGAAGTCAAGCTTTTAAGGCTCGGATGCACGCGCCTTCGCGCGCGCACCGCGGCCATCGTCGGCATCGGAAAGTGCGTATAATCCGACGTCATTTCTAAAGGTTCGAAAGAGCCGACCTGTCTGCCGACAGGCAGGTAGAATCCAGCCCGCAGTTCAGAGCTTAGTTGAGAGAACTTGGAACTTAGAAATCATACCGGGCCGCGATTCGTTGGATCCTAGACGTTCGCAAAACTCAAATCTAAGCTCTCAGTTCTAAGTTCTGAACTTCGCTCCAGGATGACGGAAAAAGGAAATGTTCCAGAAACACTGAAAAACGAGACCG
>CAVBPX010000099.1:0-4308 GCA_963597395.1 Eggerthellaceae bacterium
GTTGCGACACTTCGCGCTGGTTCGTCATTCAAAGTGCCAAATACATCCAGTATTCACCACTTTTCATTCCTGCCATCGCTTGGTCTCTCTCAAATTTTCTTAACCAAAGCAATTTTTAGAGGTTCCCTATGAAAAAAAGCCACACCGTATTCTGGATTTGCGGACTTGTACTCGCCGCGGCCGTCGGATTCTTTGCAAGTTCCGCGCTCTTCTGCCGTGAAGTTCCGCCCCCTCCCCCGATGGACTTTCCGAAGCCCGAAGCCCCGGAAGCGGACAGGCCTCACAAGGATAAAAAGGCAGACAACTTCAAGCACATGGTCGATAGCGCCCTCGGGCTTTCCGCCGCGCAAATTGCGACGCTCGATTCCAACGGGCACGCATGCGACTCCATTCGAAAGGAGATGCGCGCAAAAATCCACGAAAAGGAAAAGCGCCTTCACGACCTTCTTGACGCGGATTCCATAAACGAAGCGGAACTGCAGGTCATTCGGATGGAACTTCTGATTTTGAACGAAAAGCGGCTCGATGCGCGCATCGCGGACGTCCGGTTCTTCAAAAGCCAGCTCACTTCGGAACAGAAAAAGAAGCTCCGGGAGTTCTCTCAGGAAGCAAAAAAGCTCCCGCCTCCGGACCCGAAGGAATAATAACGGTTTTTGTAAGCGAAAAGAAGGGCTCCCCCCCCTTTCCACCGGAGAAAAAAAGAGTTATATTGAGAGTGATTTCCTCCATACCCCAAACAAGCGTAGGCCTCTTCGGAGACCTACGTTTGTTTTTAAACGGTTTTTCAAAATTCCCCGAAGGTCCATTTTTTCAAATCAGCCTATTCGCAGTCCACGGCGTCCATGGCGCGGAGTATCGCCGAAGCGGAAGAGCTGTTTCCGGCCGATGCGAGCGAGAGCATCTGCCGGAACTTCTTTCCGCCGGGAATCCCGGCAAAAAGTCCATACAGATGCTTTGAAATGATGGAAAGCGGGCATCCTTCCGCAAGCGCCTTTTCCACATACGGAATAAAGCGTCGAAGAAGCTCCTTGCGGGACTCGGGCGCGGACGTTTCCCTTCCAAAAATTTCACGGTCCGCGGTAGAAAGCATCCACGGGTTCGCATAGACGGCGCGGCCCATCATCACGCCATCGACGTGCCGCAGATGTTCCTTCGCCTGTTCGAGAGTCTTGACGTCGCCGTTTATCGAAATGTCGAGGTCCGGAAATTCTTCCTTGAGCCGATAGACCGTCTCGTAATGAATAGCGGGCTTTTCCCTGTTTTCCTTGGGGGAATATCCGCGGAGCCTTGCCGTCCGGGCATGCACAATAAAGGCGTCGCACCCGGCGGCGGCGACCGTTTCGATGAATCCGCGGAAAAATTCATAGCCCGTCAGGTCATCGACCCCTATCCGCGTCTTGACGGTCACGGGAATTTTGACGTTTTGCTTCATCTTATCGACGCATTCCGCGACGAGACCCGCGTTTTTCATCAAGACGGCGCCAAAGGATCCGCTCTGGACGCGCTCGGACGGGCATCCGCAATTCAGGTTCACCTCGTCAAAGCCCGCGTCTTCCACAATCTTCGCGCATTCCGCAAGCATTTTCGGGTCGCTTCCGCCGAGCTGGAGCGCTACCGGATTTTCGACCGGATCGTGCCGCAAAAACCGCGGCCCGGCGTGCAGAAGTGCATTGGCGACAATCATCTCCGTGTAAAGCAAAACGTCTTTCGACAGAAGCCGCAAGAAAAAACGCTCGTGCCGATCGGTAAAGTCAAGCATCGGGGCGATGGAAAGTCGGCGGTGAAAGCGCAGCTCGCAAGAATTCATGGGCCAAATTTAACATTTTGGAAAACTCCCCCGCTTTGCACTTTTATATTATTGGCGTATGGATTTGATTAGGACCATCGTCGTCTCCGGCGGAACGCACGGAAACGAACTCACCGGAGTAAAGCTCTACGAAAAATGGGCAAGGAACGGCGAATATTTTCAGGGCAAGTGCCCCTCCGCCAAAGTCCTGCTCGCCCACACGAACGTCGAGGCGACGGCCGCATGCCGCCGCTACATCGACAAGGACCTCAACCGCTGCTTTTCGCGGGAACTTCTTTCGCTCGCCTCCTCGGACGTTTACGAGATTCGCCGAGCAAAGGAACTGGACGCCCGGTTCGGTCCCAAAGGCCCGGACACGCGGACCGACCTGATTATCGACGTCCACAACACGACGTCCAACATGGGAATCTGCCTTATCCTTTCGGCAAGGGACCCGTTCACGATGCGCGCGAGCGCGGAAATAGCGAGCGAGTTTCCGGATGCGTTCATCTATTACCAGCCCGAGGAACGCGAAGCCTCCCCCTACTTCGGGACGGTCGCAAAGGCGGACATTTGCCTGGAAGTCGGCCCGCAGCCGCACGGTTCGCTCGACGCGAAACTGTTCTTTGAAACGGAACGGGTCGTTTTGCGCTACCTGGAACTCGCCGAGGAATGGAACGCGGGAATTCTCCAAAAGAAGCCGCGGAAAACCGTTGACGTCTATACCCAGTATAAGGACATCGACTATCCGAGGGATTCTTCCGGAAGCGTCCGCGCCATGGTGCATCCGAACCTTCGAAACGCGGATTACTCGGAACTCTCGCCCGGCGACGCCCTTTTTATGACATTTGACGGAGAGGATATTTTGTATGAGGGCACACAGACCGTGCATCCGATTTTTATCGACGAAAGCGCCTACTACGAAAAGAAGCTCGCGATGAGCCTCACCACAAAAACCACGGAGGAATGGTGATGGAAGACGAAGAAAAAAAGGACCTTTCCACCGACGAAAAGATTCATTCGCTGCTCGACCTGATCCGCGTCCAGCGCGAGACCCCCTACGAGTCCCGCTTTAACGAGATTCTCGACGGCTTCGAGGACTTTTTGATGACTCGTCCCGAGCCTCCCAAGGAATGGCAGGAACGCTTTGACGCGTCCGGGAAAAAGTTCGACTACTGGCAGATAGTCCTCCCCGCGGACTTCCAGGATCCCTTCGAGGACGATCTGGGAAACATCCGCCGGCTGCGGAACGAATTTTCCGACGTAAAACCTTCGATGGCCCTCGAGCACATGCTCGTCACGCGCAACTACTTTCTGTATGAAAACGGCCACGCAAGGCCCGTTCCCGCGCCGCGTCCCATTCTCATGCTCGAAAGCATGGACGACGAGAAGTCCAAAATCGACTGGGACTGCTGCTTTACGCTTTTCGGGGACGGAAGCTATTACGCCTACAACCTGGACCAGGACAACGAAGAGGAACTCGGCGAAGATTTTCAGGGCATCCTCAAGGACCGCATCGGGATTCTCTCCGAAATGCGGCTCGTCGTCCCGGCCGAGGGACGCGATTACGGAATCATCACAAATTAACCGCCCGGAATTTTTGAATGGAACCTTTTGAAAAGGAAATCTACAGGCACTATTTTCGGGTCGGGAACTTTTCTTTTCGAAAGACCGCGCCGCGAAGCGTTTCGCTCGATTTTCTCATCGAAAACTATGACGCGTTTTTCTTTGACGCCTTCGGGACGTTTTACGCCCAAAAGGAAACGCTCTACCCCGGCGCGCTCGAGATGTATCAAAAGGTCCGCAAGAGCCGTAAACCGATGCGGCTCGTCACAAATGCGGCGTCGTCCGCCCCTTCCGAAATGATGAAGAGCCTTTCCCGGATGCAAATTCCCTTTGACGCCTCGGAGATAGTCTCGTCCGGAAGCCTTTTTACGGATTTTGCACGGGAAAACGGCATCCGCGAAGCCTTTTACGTCGGACGCCCGGGGGGCGCCTTCTTTTTGGAGCGTGCGGGCGTCCGAATATCCGAAAATCCGTCGGAGAACACGGTGATTGTTTCGGCCCGCGGAAAGGAAGATTCCCTGTTTGAACGCGCGAAGGAAATTCTTCTTTCTGAAGGGTCGAGGCTTGTCGTCTTAAACCCGGACGCCTGGGCCCCGCGGATAGGAAGCCCGCGCGAAGGCGTCTCCGGAGCCTATGCGCACAGGCTTTTGACCGAAACGCACACCCGGGCATTTTACTTTGGAAAGCCTTTCCGGCCCATTTTCGAAAAGGCTCTCGGGACGCTCCCCCGTCCAATGAAAACGGTAATGATAGGCGACACGCTCGCAACGGACGTCGGCGGTGCGATGAATGCAGGAATGGACGCGGCGCTTCTCGTCGGAAGAAACGAACCCGCGGAGGAACTTTCGGAAGACGAAAACTTTCTCGGCCTTCGCCCGGACTTCTATCTCGCCGAAATTTAAGGAAACCTCTAAAAATTGCTTTGGTAAAGAAAATTTGAGTGAGACCAAGCGATG
>CAVBPX010000100.1:0-4262 GCA_963597395.1 Eggerthellaceae bacterium
TTTCAAAGCCTTGAAACCATTGGAATTTTGAGCCGTCCGCAGATTTTCCGGAAAGAAAAAGCAGGGCGACCCGTTTTACAGTCGCGCGGGTTCCGTGGTTATACCACGGCAATTCCGCAGAATAATTCCGAATGTTTGAAACTTACTTTTTCCCCCTAAAAAAATAAGCGATAGCCCTTTTACGCATTCCTGTTTTCCGGAATGTCCGGGAGACTCTCGTCCAAATCGGTCAGCTGACGGAGAAGGTCCTTCAGTCCTGCCCGGACGTATTGAGCGCGTTCCAAGGGAGATCCCGGGGACGGTTGCCTAGCGGATGCAAGCATCTTTTTGGAAAGTTCCTTCCCGAAAACCTCCTCCAGCGTCATACCGTTTTCTACAAGAGTTAGCACATTTTCAAATGATGGCGAGGTTTTCCCGTTTCGGATATTGGAAACATTAGCCTTGGAGCAGCCGAGAAGATTTCCGACGTGTTCCAGGGTAAAGCTGTTCCTTTTTAGAAAGCTCGAAAATCCTTTAGAAAAAAGGGACAAAGCGTCATCTCTAGTCATAGATAGACAAACAAAAAGAAAAATAACTCATCAGCCCTTTACAAAGTTTAGCATAAGTTAAAAAATAGTATAGAACCGCTTGACGCTTGTTTAGTTTTAATATACATTGTAAACATAAACTAAACAAAAAGGCTTACCTATGACTAGAAACGAAATCGAAAGCGCCTTCCGCGCGGCCCGCAACAAGCAGGAGCTCAAAAACATCTGGCTCCGCTTGATGAAGGAAAACCACCCCGACAAAGGCGGCTCGCTCGAAACATGCCAATTAGTGAACGAACTCTACGACAAAATCTCCCGCAGCCCGGCGTCCTTCTTCCGCTCCGAGGAAAGCTCCGAGAGCGACCAGGAACAGGAAGAGGAATTCGGAAGCGCCGAGGACATCCCCGAGGAACTCCGCGAAAAGGTCCTCCGGTTCGCAGGAATCCCCAGTCTCGTGCTCGAACTCATCGGTACTTGGCTCTGGATCTCCGGAGACACCAGAGCGAACAAGGACGCCCTCAAGAGCGCCGGCTTCCGCTGGTCCCCGAAGAAGACCGCCTGGTATTTCCACGCGGAGCCGTACCGGAAGCACTCCCGCAAGAACTTCACGCTCGACGAAATCCGGAACCTCCACGGAGCCCGGAAGTTCGGCCTGTTTGCCAAGGAACTAGCATAAACCATAAACCCTAAACAAAAAGGAAAAAACACAATGAGACACAAAGCACCATCCCTCAAGAACCTCTGCTGGACCGTCGATTTCCGCATGACGCCCATTTCCAGGACGTCCAGTACCTACCGCGACGAAGTAAGCGTCACCCGTCCACACGCATTCAACGCGCTGGAGACGCTCAAAACCCTTTGCAAGATACTCGGTCCGGAAATTATTCACAATGTCAATGTCGCCCTCTACGGAGAAAACGACGAAGGAAAGTACGTGATGGCCGAATACCCGGTCATCTGCGGAACGCTCGAGGATGCCTTGAACTTTCTCCGCGGACGCGTCGCCGTCGAACGCTCCCAGAAAGCCGAGGAACTCCGCATGGAAATTCGCCGCGGCGCCCTCGCCCTGCAGACGGAGGATGAAGAATGAGAAAGAAGCCCGAGATGATCTACACGCCGTTCCGAGAACTGAAGATGCCGGAAAAGCGCCCGGACCGCTTCGGCTCCGTGAAGGAGTTCGCCGCCGCCCTCGCCGTCATGGCCGCTCTCATGGTCCTCTCAAGCCTCCCCGACATTATCCTCGAGGCCGTCGGATTTTAACCCCATCCGTCTCGCGATACCGGACAGATCGCCTTTCCCATGAAAACGAAACTGAAACACACCGTAAGGAAATACACGCCCGAGGAAGAACGGATGATCGACGATGCGGAGCTCCGCTCCCTCGAGGTCGTTCGCGATTCCAAGTCCTTCTTCGACGCCTTTTACAGTCTGTGCAAGCTCGAAATCCAGGCCGAGAACGCCCTTTCCGGAAAGGAATTCCTTTTCGAGGCGGCCGGAATCATGGCCGCGATGCGAAGCCTTCTTTGCTTCGAAATCGAGCCCCTTTGCAAGAAGGCAAGGAGGCTCTCGTGAACGCCCCCGAAAAGAAATATACGAAGGCCGTCCTGCTCTCGCTCCGGAAGGAATACGTCCCCGCCATCTTCGACGGAACGAAGAAGGCCGAATACCGGAAGACCTTCCCCCAGTCCTTCGAAGGTCCCGTGTTCGTCTATGAGTGCGGACCGAAGTCCCGGCACAAGGTCGTAGGATTCTTTCGGACGAAGTGCGTCGCGAAGATACACCCCTCGCTGATGGCGGCCGAAAGCGCCCGGAACCGCGTTCTCGACGCCGCGGAAATTGCCGGAATGCCGGACGAGGAATTCGAGGAGCTTCTCACGATGACCCCCGACGAGCCTGCAGTGTGCATCGTTCCGGTGCTCGAACCGGAGCTTTTCAAAAGGCCGCTTTCCCTCGACGAATTCACCGATCTCGCGGAAGCCGAGCCGGAATGCCGGAAGCCCCCGATGAGCTGGAAGGAAACGACCGTGAAAACGAAATTCATTCTCCCGGACACCAAGAAGAGAAGAACAAGGAAGCCCGAACAGACGGACCTGTTCGGAAAGGAAACCGAAAAATGAGAACCCTCGGAGATAAAATAACGAGAACCATTGCGAGACGGAACTCCCAAAAATACGCGCTTCTGCGCGTGACGGCGGAGACCCGGAAGAAGATGAGCTCCCTCATCGGAGAGCGTTTCTACAACAAAGGCGTCCGCACGCTCGGCGGTCTCGTGGACGCCCTCGTGGACGCGGAAACGAGGAGGAAGGATGACTGAAAAGGATGCAGTGCCAAAGCCCAAAAAAAGACTTTGGTTCATCCTTGAACCCATCGCTTGGATAGATGTAATGTCGATGACAAACTCCCAGGCAGGAATACGCTTCAAAGCGTTGCTTCGGCGTCTGCTTTCGAACGAAGCCCCCGAAGGCACGGAGGAAGCTAGGATGATCGAGAAAGCCCGCCGGTTCTCGGAGCGCCAACGCGACCGCGTGAACGCATACTGGAAGACCCGACGACCCGACCCGAAGCCGGCCGCCGGAAACGGAACGGAGCCGCCGACGCTCGACGAGGTGTACGACGTCTGCGCCGTCGCCGGAATCGACCCCGACACAGGACGCGAGTTCTTCGACTGGATGAACCGGAAAAACCTCTGGAGCGGCCTGCAGAAGCCCTGGAACTTCGCCCTGCGAGGCTTCGCGCGCCGAAAGGCCGAACGGAACCAAAAGGAGAATCAAGGATGACCGAAAACGAAAAGGAGAACCCGGAGACACGCGAATCGGCGGCCGAAATGAACCGCCGGTTCGTTTCCGACCTCAAAAGCATGGCGTCCGAATGCCCGGAGGCGTTCGGAATGCTCAAGGACACCCTCCGGAAATGCGGATGGAGGACGGCCAGCGACGTTCCCATCGCGGCCCGGCCTTGTGTGAGGACCTGGTACGCACTCTACCGCAAAGGAGTTTCCCTATGAACGAAGAAAATGCACAGAGATTCATCATCCCGCCCGAGGACGTGCGGACGCTCAACGAATCAGCCTGGCTCGAAGCCCTCGAGGTGGACACCCAGAGCCGGTTTTACGTGAAGTCCCTGCACAAGGAAATCCGAAACTTCCGGAAGGCGAACCCCGGACTGAACCGCGAGGTCGCCGAGGAAATCGTCGCGTCCGGAGAACTCTCCCGTCTGCACTTCGCCATGGACTACCAGCAGATAGCCGCAATGGCCCTTCACTCCCTCGTCTGTTCCTTGTTCGAACATGACGACGAAAAAAACGAAACCCAAAAGGAAACCGAAAAATGAAAAAACACGAAATCCCCGTCGCGAAGCGGCGAAAGCTCTTCGCCCTCGCCGTGCGGAAAATAGTCGTCCAGGCTTGTTCCGAGGAACTAGCCAACAACGGCCCCACTGCCGATCCGGAATGGAACGCCGCAATCAGGAAGGCCATCGAGAGCGCCCAGACCATGAAAAAAGTCGAGGTAGCCACGATCGGCTTCGTCCGGAAATGGAAGTCTCCCGAGGATTTCATCCGGAACGTCGGATGCGTCGCCGGCTTGTTAGGCGCGACCGAATGCGGAAACGGCTCCCGGTCCCCCCTGAAGAGCTTCATCTTCAAGGATTCCTGCTTCAATCCGTTCCGCTTCATCCCCTATTCCCTCAAGATCGACGACTTCGGCCGCATCAAGAAGGAATTTCGTCGCATGAAGG
>CAVBPX010000101.1:0-4096 GCA_963597395.1 Eggerthellaceae bacterium
TGATTTTCTTTTGTTTTATCTTCCATTATTGACCTCCCGTGTAAAGGCCTTCCGGGAAGTCCAGGAGGCTCTTTACCGTGTAATCTATGTTATTTTTCCGCGTCCGTTCCGGTAAAATGCTCCGGCTGTCCGTTTTTCTGCTTTCGGATTTTGGCAGGATTTAGTTGGTGATGAGAATACGTGACATAAAAAAATCTATATTGGCATTTGTGGAATCCCTGGAACGCGTCTTTATCGCCTTGGGCAGTAATATCGCACCTCGCGGCAAGCGCCTTGCGGAGGCTCGGGATATGCTTCGCCGAATTTCCCTCGGCGGCTGGCAGGAAAGTTCTATCTACGAAACGGCGCCGGTCGGTCCGGCGGGTCAGGGACCTTATTTGAACCAGGTCGTGACGTTCTGGTATGGTCGCGGTCCGCGGAAGCTTCTGAACTATCTCAAGGGCTCGGAACTTTTTTTGGGCCGGCGTCCGCGCGGGCACTGGGAAAGCCGGGAAATAGATATGGACCTGCTCTATTACGGCGAGGAAATTTGCAGCGGAAAGCACGGCGGACCTGTTGTGCCGCATCCGTTTGCGTCTTCCCGCGGGTTTGTGATGGTTCCGCTTTCGGAGATTGCTCCGGATATGCGCGACCCGCTCTCGGGCAGGACGGTTCAAAAAATTTTGGAGGACCTCAGGGCCTCAAACGCGGAAACGGAATTCAGGAAAGTGGAGGCGGACGATGAATGATGCATTTTTGGGACTTTCCACCACCGAAGCGACGATGAAGCTTCCGGAGCGCATTCGCTTTCTCGCTATCGACGGCGTCATCGGTGCGGGCAAGACTTCGCTTGCGCGGATTCTTTCCGAAAAGCTCGGGTCGAACCTCGTGCTCGAACAGTTCGAGGAAAATCCCTTCCTCGCGAACTTCTACAAAAATCCGGAAGCCTACGCGTTCCAGACGCAGCTGTTCTTTCTTCTTTCGCGTATTCGGCAGTTCCAGGACGCCTTTGTGCAAAACGACCTGTTCCGTCACACGGTGGTAAGCGACTACACGTTCGAAAAGGACCGGATCTTTGCCCTGCAGAACCTTTCCGAAAGCGAACTTTCCATGTATGACTCGGTCTCGGGAATCCTTTCGAAGGGCCTTCCGACGCCCGACCTGATAGTCTATCTGCAGGCGAGCGTCCCGACGCTTCTCGAGCGCATCGAAGAACGCGGACGGTCAATGGAAAAGGACATCGACGAAAAATACCTGGGCGAGCTTCTCGAACGCTACGACCATCATTTTTGGCACTACACCAAGGCGCCCGTGCTGATTATCAACACGAACAAGATTGACTTTGTTCACAATGAAAAGCATCTGGAGATGGTGCTCAATGCGATATCCGCGGCCCCGTCCCAGACGACCTACTATGCTCCTGAAGGCGGCTAATTCATGAAAATCATCCAGACCATTTCCGACTTGCGGAAAGAACTGTTGACATACAAAAAAGCGGGGAAGACCATTGGGCTCGTTCCGACGATGGGAGCCTTGCACGAAGGCCACATGAGCCTTGTCGAGGCGTCCGCAAAGGAAAACGACGTCACGGTCGTGAGCGTCTTTTTGAATCCGATCCAGTTCGGAAAAAACGAGGACCTCGACAGCTATCCGCGGAGGCTCGAAAAGGACGCGGAACTGGTCGCCCTGCACGGCGGAACCTTTGTCTTTGCCCCGAGCGTCTCCGAAATGTACCCCGACGGAGACCCGCTGACGCTTGTCCGCGACGAGTCGATGGAACATCTTTATTGCGGAGCCTACAGGCCCGGGCATTTTCGCGGAGTCCTCACGGTCGTTTCGAAACTCTTCAACATTTCGGGTGCGGACCGCGCCTACTTCGGCAAAAAGGATTACCAGCAGGCTTTCCTCATTTGCCGCATGGTAAAGGATTTGAACTTCCCCGTGGAAATCCGGCTGCTTCCGATTGTCCGCGAAGGTTCGGGTCTTGCGCGTTCGAGCCGAAACGAATACATGAATGCGGAAGAACGCTCCGCGGCCGTCGCCATTTCCCGTGCGCTGATTTTCGCAAAGGCTTCGTTCGAATCGGGCGAAAAGTCGGTAAACGCTCTCCGCTCAAAAATTCAGGAAAGCATCGCACACGCGGGCGGCGTCGTCCAGTATGTGGAAGTTGCGAGCCAAAAGACGCTTCTTGCAAATTCGACGGGAACGGTTGATGAACCTTCGGTGATTCTCGTTGCGGCGTTCTTCGGAACGACCCGTCTGATAGACAACATCGAGATTTAACGTTTCAAAAGTTCAAAGAAAAGGCGGCGAATTTTCGCCGCCTTTTCTGTTTGAAATCGGACTATTTCTTTTTCTTCGTCCGCGAGGCGAACCATTCGTCAAACGTGATTGCCCGGTCGATGTAGCCCGCCGGGGTGAGTTCCAGAACGCGGTTTGCGATGGTTTCCGCAAATTCGTGGTCTTCGGTGCTGAAGATTATCGGACCCTTGTAGGCCTTGAGACCGTTGTTGAGTGCGGTAATCGATTCGAGGTCGAGGTGCGCGGTAGGCTCGTCGAGAAGAAGCGTATTCGCATTCGAGAGCATCATGCGGCTGAGCATGCAGCGGACCTTTTCTCCTCCGGAAAGAACCTTGGCCGACTTGAGCGCCTCTTCGCCGGTAAAGAGCATTCGTCCGAGGAATCCGCGGATGAACGTTTCGTCCTGCTCCGTGCTGAACTGGCGGAGCCAATCGACGAGGGAAAGATCCTTGTCAAAAAATGCGTCGTTGTTCTTTGGAAAATAGCTTGTGGAAATAGTCGTTCCCCATTTGACCTTTCCCGACTTGATGTTTTCGTCGTCGAGAATCGCTTCGAAGAAAGCGGTCTTGAGAACGCCGCAGTCGCCGACGAGCGCCACCTTGTCGCCCCCGCCGAGCGAAAAATTCAAATGTTCGAGCGTCGTGCCGTCGTTTGCCGTTACCGTCAAATCCTTGACTTCGAGAACGATCTTTCCCGGTTCGCGATCCATCTTGAAGCTTACCCACGGGAACTTGCGGCTTGAAGCGGGCATTTCTTCGACGGTCATCTTGTCGAGAAGCTTTTTGCGGCTGGTGGCCTGCTTGGCCTTGGACGCATTGGAAGCGAACCTCTGGATAAACGCCTTGAGTTCCGCAATCTTTTCTTCGGCGCGGCGGTTCTGGTCCTTTCTTTGCTTTTGCGCGAGCTGGCTCGCCTCATACCAAAACTCGTAGTTTCCCGCATACAAATTAACGCGGCCGTAATCAATGTCGCAAATGTTCGTGCAGACCGTATTCAAAAAGTGGCGGTCGTGCGAGACGACGATGACCGTGTTTTCGAATCGTTCCAGATAGTCTTCAAGCCAGCTGACGCATTCGAGGTCGAGGTGGTTTGTCGGTTCGTCAAGAAGCAGAATGTCCGGGTTTCCGAAGAGCGCCTGGGCAAGGAGCACGCGAATTTTTTCGCCGCCGTCGAGTTCCTTCATGAGCTTTGTGTGGGATTCTTCGGGAATGCCGAGACCCTTGAGGAGCGTCCCGGCGGAGGATTCCGCCTCGTAGCCGCCCATCTCGCCGAATTTCGTTTCGAGGTCAATCGCCTCCATGCCTTCTTCCTCGGTCATTTCGGGCTTTGCGTAAAGTTCTTCGCGGCGTTTTCCGATTTTATAAAGCTCCGGGTATCCCATCATGACCGTGTCGAGAACGGAAAATTCTTCGTAGGCGAAGTGGTCCTGCTTGAGGACCGCAATGCGCTCGTTTGCGTCGTGCGTGACGTCTCCCGTGTTCGGTTCGAGTTCGCCCGAAAGGATTTTTAGAAACGTGGATTTTCCGGCGCCGTTCGCACCGATGATCCCGTAGCAGTTTCCCTTGCGGAACGAGAGGTTGACTTCCTTGAAAAGCACGCGGCTTCCGTATTGCAGACTGACATTAGAAACATTGAGCATGGCGCCAAAGATAGTAAAAAGCGGAGACCGGGCGGGCTCGCCGTTTCGCCGTTATCCTGGAGCGGATGTTAGAGCTTGGAGCTTAGGTGAGAGTGGAGTGTGGAGAGTGACGTCCGGCCGTCGCTCACAAAATAAAACCAGCTCAAACGAACCTCTGTTAAATTGCTTACGCAAAAA
>CAVBPX010000102.1:0-3558 GCA_963597395.1 Eggerthellaceae bacterium
GGCGCTCTCATCCGCGCCAGCGGGGAGAGCGCCTCTTTAATGCGTCGGCCGTGGCTGAGAAGTGCGACTGGAACAAGTTGCACGGGGGTGATTTCGAACTCCTCTCCGACAACTCTCATTTCGCAGATTTGTTTGCGAAGAAGTGCGATCTGAGCAAACTGGATGGCACCGACTGGATCGACCTTCTGTGGGAGTGTCCTCAATTTGTTGAAAAATGTGATTGGGACAAGTTGAGCGGCACGAACTGGGCGTTTCTCTTGGCTAGCGAACCTCAGTTTGCCGAGAAGTGCGACTGGAGCAAGATGAATGAAGAGACATGGGAGTGGCTTGAGGAGCATTGCCCAGGAAATGCGGCTGCTTGGAAGTCGGCGTGGAGAAAGGCACATGGGTTGGCGGAGTAAGTTCGCCTTCCCCATTTCACCTTAAAATTTGGTATAATACACGCTGTCTCAGGCGAGTGCGCAAGCATTTGCCGAAGGGCTATAAATCGCGAACTAGCGGATGCTGAACGCCGCGCTTCTTCGGAAGCGTTGCTGGACGCGCCGACTCAACCGCGATTGCATTTTGATTTGCGATTCTGCAAGCAAGACGTTCGGTGAAAACTTAGGAAATTTTCTAGAAAGAACGATTGCATGCGAGGACGCGACCCCTAGGGCGCGTCTTTCGTGCATTCTTTCTAGGTTACCTAAGACCTTCACCGAGTGCAAGAAAGACGAGCTCTTTCTTTTTGCCCAGAGGGTTGCGAAAAACTGTTGCAGGTTTGTTTTCCGGGAAACCATCACATCCAAAGGAGAAACGACAAGCCGCGCAAGGAACATCAGTTTCAAAAACTGGTGCGCCTCGCCGGATGGTTTCTTGGTCGTGATGGACCACCCGGATCGTCCGACGAGGCGCACCGCTTAACAGAAAGGCGCACTCGGTGCGGATGAGGATGAATGAAGAAGACGATATGTGAGCTGTTCGCGGGCGTGGGCGGCTTTCGCCTTGGCTTTGAGCGCGACCAGAAGTCCTGGCAGACCGTCTGGTTCTCGCAATGGGAGCCCGGAAAGACGAAGCAATGGGCGCACGACTGCTATGCCGCGCACTTCGGCATCCCGCTTGACACGAACGGCGCGGACACGACGAACGTCGACATCGCGCTCGTGGACAAGAACGCGATTCCCGATCACAATCTCCTCGTCGGAGGCTTTCCGTGCCAGGACTATTCGGTGGCGCGTCCGTTGCCCGACTCGCACGGCATCGAAGGCAAAAAAGGCGTCCTGTGGTGGCAGATCCGCGACACGCTCGAAGCGAAGCACGCGGCGTTTGGCCTCTTCGAAAACGTGGATCGTTTGCTCAAGTCGCCGGCGTCACAGCGCGGACGCGACTTCGGAATCATCTTGGCATGTCTGAACGGACTCGGCTATTCCGCCGAATGGCGCGTCGTCAACGCGGCGGAATATGGCGCGGCGCAACGTCGCCGCCGCGTCTTCATTTTCGCGTTTCGGAATGACACGCGCTATGCGGCGGGTCGAGCGGACGATGCGCGACGAATCATCTACCGTGAAGGCTTCTTCGCACGGGTGTTCCCGATTGAATCGCTATCGGAGATTTCCGAGACAACCGTTCCCGCCGCGACGGAGCAGGCGGCACTTCACGACTTTTCAACGACGTTCAAGTTCGAGTTCGAGAACGCGGGCTTCATGTCGAACGGTCGCGTCTGCACGGCGAAGGTCGTGCCGGCACAACGCGCCGCCTTCGCCCCGATTCCGATTCGCGAGATCTTGGAGCGCAACGTCGCCGAGCGATTCTACATCAATGACGCGGACGGCAAGTGGCAGCGCTTGAAAGGCGCGAAGCGTGTCGTTCGCCACGCCAAGAACGGACACGAATACGTGTTCTCTGAAGGCGCGATTCCGTTCCCTGATTCGATTGATCGCCCGGCGCGGACGATGCTGACGAGCGAGTCGTCGCTCAATCGTAGCACTCACGTGATTGAAGATCCCGAGACGGGGCGTCTGCGGTTGCTGACGCCGAACGAGGCGGATCGCATCCAGGGATTTGTCGAGCCGAAGAAGATTCGCGACGGCAAGGGGCGCGAATGCGGATGGACGGACGCGCATCTTTCCGACAAGCCGCCGATGCCGGAGAAGTTTCGTTATTTCTGCATGGGCAACGCGCTTGTCGTCCCGATGATCACACGCATGGCGAAGGTGCTGCGTCCGATCATGGACGCCGAACCTGAAGGCTGAAAGGAACGTCGCTCATGGTCGAAGGGCAGAAAGGAAATGCGTTCGCGCGGGCGCCGCTGACGGCGCATCTCGACGCCTGTCTGAACAAGACCTTGGGCGAACTCGACGTCTGCCATGCGTTTCGCAAGGCGGACGGCAATCCGAAGGTGACGGGCATCGCGGGAGACGTCATCGAGCAGTCCGTTTTGTTTCTGAAGTCCAACTCGAAGCAAGCGCCTGACATTGAGGTCGATCACGACCAATACGAGGTCAAGACGACGGGGCTGCGCGAGAGCAAGAAGGACGAGAACGAGTTGGAGGCGAAAGAGCCGATGTCCATCACGGCTGTCTCGCCGAACACGATCGTCAAGGAGAAGTATCGAACGTCGGCGTTCTGGCACAAGGTCGAGCATATGCTCTTGTTCTATTACAAGTATGCGTCAAAGACCGTTGTGCCTGCGTCAGAGTATCGGGAATTCCCGCTCCTTGCCTATCAGTTTCACGAGTATTCCGATTTCTCCGAAGACGAGCAGAAGACGCTGGAGAACGACTGGGTTCATGTCCGCAATTTCATCATCCATTTGCAGAACACGGTCGATGACTACGAGAGCGAATATGGACAGATCTCGCACGTCCTGCGCAAGGACTTGCTGTTGCTCGATACCGCGCCGAAATGGCCATCGAATCCGCGTTTCCGCTTCAAGAGAACGTTCGTGACGAGCATCTATCGCAAGTATGTCGAGAAGAAGCCGTTGGCGCAGTTGCCGGAGTCGTTCAATAACAACAAGGAGCTGGAGGAGAAGTGCGACGCCTTGCAGACGGCGTATCACGGATGGACGGTCGGCGAGTTGTGCGCGAAGTTCGGCATCAAGGCGGCGAAGGGGCTGAAGTCGATCACCGAGCCGATCATCATCCGTATGTTCGGCGGCACGGCGAAGAAGATGCAGGACGTCGAGTTCTTCAACAAAGTCGGAATCTGGGGGAAGAGTTTCGTCGTCACGAAGGACGGGCGTCGCACGGAGGACGCCAAGTTCTTCCGCATCCGCTTCGACGAGTTTCTCGACGAGGAGGTGACGTTCGAGAACTCGCAGTTCTACGATTTCTTCGCGACGGCGCGGATTCTCGTCGCGGTGTTTGAAGAGCCGAGCACGAAGGCACCGTTGGACGCGAACAAGTTCCTTCATTTCCGCATGATCACGTTCGACGACGAGTTCATCGACAACGAGGTGCGCCCGGTGTGGGAGAAGATCCGCGATCTCGTCCGCAACAAGAAATTGAAGGACGTTCCGATTCTGAACGCCGACGGGACGCCGAAGCGGAACAGGAACGGCGAGGTCAGTTCCGCGCC
>CAVBPX010000103.1:0-3159 GCA_963597395.1 Eggerthellaceae bacterium
CTTCGCTCGGTCTCACTCAAATTTTCTTTACCAAAGCAATTTTTAGAGGTGACCTAAAACGAAAAAGGCAGGCCGTGCGGCCTGCCTCAAATCCAAAAGGGGCGGATTAGGCCTTCGGTTCGATGACCTCGAGGCCGCCCATGTAGGGACGGAGAACTTCCGGGATGACGAGCGAGCCGTCCTTCTGCTGGTAGTTGTCGCAGATGCCGACCATTACGCGCGGCGTGGCGAGGCCCGAGCCGTTGAGCGTGTGGACAAAGACGTTCTTGCCGCCGATCTTCGTCTTGATGTTCGCACGGCGCGCCTGGAAATCTTCAAAGTTCGAGCAGGAGCTGACTTCGAGCCACTTTTGTTCGACCGGCGCCCATACTTCGAGATCGTAGCACTTGGCGGCGCCAAATCCCAGGTCGCCCTTGCAGAGGTTTAGACGGTGGAACGGGAGCTTCAGCTTTTCGAGCAGCTTTTCACCAAAGCAGGTGAGCTCTTCGTGCATCTCGTAGCTGTTGTCCGGGTGCGAGAAGAAGACCATTTCCACCTTGTTGAACTGGTGCAGTCGGAGGAGTCCGCGGGTGTCCTTGCCATAGGATCCGGCTTCGCGGCGGAAACAGGCGGAATAGGCGCAAATGCGCTTGGGAAGTTCGCTTTCGGGAATGACTTCGTTCGCGTAGAGGTTCGTGAGCGGAACTTCGGCCGTGGGAATCAAAAAGAGGTCGTCGTCCTTGTCGCAGCGGTACATGTCCTCTTCGAACTTCGGAAGCTGGCCCGTGCCGCGCATCGTGTTGCGGGTCACCAGATACGGCGGGGTAATTTCCTCGAAGCCGTTTGCGCGGTGCTCGTCGAGGAACCACTGGATGAGGGCGCGTTCGAGGCGGGAACCCAGTCCGCGATAGACGGGGAATCCGTTTCCGGAAATTTTTGCGCCGCGTTCAAAGTCAAAAATGCCGAGGCGTTCGCCGAGCGTCTTGTGATCGACCGGTGTCCAGTCGCGGCCCTTGGAATAGTGGTCAAACGGAAGCGGTCCGTCCTTTTCGACGACGTTATCGCTCGAATCCTTTCCTTCCGGAGCCTTGGGGGCGATGTTCGGAACGTGCATCAGCATCTCGGTCTGCTTAAATTCCAGTTCCTTGAGCTTCTTGTCGAGTTCGTCAATTTTATCGCCGAGTTCGCGCATCGCCTTGACGGCCTCGTCCGCGTTTTCGCCCTTTTTTTTCAGTTCGCCGATACGCTTGGATTCTGCATTGCGCTCGCTCTTCAGCTTTTCGACTTCGGAAAGGAGCGGACGGCGCACCTCGTCAATCGCGAGGACGTCCTTGAGACTGACCGTCGTGTATTTCTTTTCCGTTTCTGCAATAAAGTATTCCGGGTTTTCACGGATTTTACGTATGTCGAGCATAAAAGGCCTCTTTTGAGTTTGATAGCTTTCCAAATTTAGCTTTTGAAGTTATATTTAGGGGGATGAGTCTTCTAAAATCGCTCTTTTTGACATTTGCTCTTGCATTTTGTCTTTCGGGCTGTTACAGTTTTACGGCGAGCACGCTTCCGAGCCACATTCGCACTGTGCAGATTCACGAAGTCGATAACAAGACTCTCGACCCGGTTCTCGGGAACACGCTCCGCGACAGCATCGTGAACCTTTTCCGCAAAAATGCGGGCGGGGTCCGGTTGGTGAACGAGGATGCCAATGCGGATTTTGAACTGACCCTTTTGAGCTATACGAACAAGCCCGAAAACTACACGAGCGGTTCGGAAGTGGAAACCTACCGCGTGACTCTCCGGGTCAATGTCCGGTTTTATGACAATGTAGATGAAAAGATGATTTACAAAGGTGAAAACCTTTCGGCGGACGGCACCTATGACGTCCTCCAGAACGAAACGGAAGACCGCCATGGCCAGGCCCGCGCCATTTCCAAATTGCAGGACCTGATCATCGCCAATGCGCTTGCCAAATGGTAGTGCAAATCCGGTAGCCCGCTTCTCGATTTTTTTGTTTTCGACATTTCTTGATTCTGACAAAAGTTGTCACAACTGCAACCTATTTTGGGGTTGTAAAGAACAATGAGGTCGAAATGAAAAATACGTACTTCAGAGGCTTGGCTCAAACGGGAGCTTTCCAGGTCAAAAAACAGGCCGTTTCCAATAATCTGGCCTCTTTCCCGAATGCGTGGGAGGAATGGAATGCCGAAGATGTCGTCAAGACAGTTCTGGAGGCCCAATCGGTCTGCTCAACCAGTCGTATGCGGCATCGTGTGCGGACGGAAAGGAAAAAAATCCTTTGACGACGTATCGACGTCGCACAGCCGGAACTATGACCTGAGCGCCCTTTCCATCGAAGGCGACATGGACCGCATGGAACGCGTCATTCTGGGCTTTGACGCGATTTGGAAAAACATGAAGAATGACGCCCCCGCGGAATCCCTGAACATTTTGCTCTACGGCGCTCCGGGAACGGGCAAAAGCGAATTTGCGCGTTACGTCGCGCGCAAGCTGAACCGTCCTTTGCTCGCAAAGCCCGCGAGTTCGCTCATCAACTGTTACATCGGCGAAACGGAGAAGAACATCCATGCCGCATTCCGCGAGGCGGAAGAAAAGAAGGCCGTCCTCTTTTTTGACGAAGCGGACAGCTTTTTAAACGACCGTTCCGGCGCCGTGAGAAGCTATGAAGTGTCCCAGGTGAACGAACTCCTGATGCAGATGGAGAACTTCCACGGCATTTTCATTGCCGCGACGAACTTCAACGACAACCTGGATTCCGCGTCGATGCGCCGCTTTGCGCTCAAGGTAAAGTTCAATTACCTGAAGCCGGAAGGCATCCGCAAGATGTGGCAAATCTACTTCCCGGAATTTGCCCTCGACGAGAACGTACTCTCCGAGACGATGCTCGCCCCGGGCGACTTTAACGCCGTCTATGGCGGAATTCGCTACATCGAGAAGAGCGAGTTCTCTTCTGCGGACATCGTGAAGATGCTGCGCGAGGAAACCGCCCGCAAAAAGCCGTTCGGAAACCGGAAAATGGGCTTCTAGGGGGACGCATAATTTCTTGGGAAAATGTGGGGATTTTCGCATTTTTCCTTGAAATTTGATAAAAGGTCACCTCTAAAAATTCAACATTCCTGCCATCGCTTGGTCTCACTCAAATTTTCTTTACCAAAGCAATTTTTA
>CAVBPX010000104.1:0-3041 GCA_963597395.1 Eggerthellaceae bacterium
GAAATTCCCTCGGGCCGCGTGCAGAAGGCGACGCGCTTTCCGTCGGGGCTTATCGTCGGGTGGTAGGCGTCGAGCGTGTCCGAAATTTCGACGACGGACGGCAAGGAATTCTGGTAATTGACAAATTCAATATTCCCCGTTTCGTCGTTCCTAAAGACGAGCTTTGCACGGAAGGTTCCGAGTTTTTCCTTGAGACTTCCGGACGAGGCTTTCACAAGAACCGGCGAGGAGGTCGTCTTACCGCTCGAATTCAAAAAAACCGCATCGGGAATTTTTCCGAACACGAGGCGAAATCCGACGTAATTTGCAAAGGTGGAGGATGTGACCGTATAGGTGTCCCCGCGAGAATAAAGCGTCATTGAATTTTTGTCGTTGCGAAAGCTTCCGCCCTTCACGACCCGCTTTCCGAGAGACCCGCCGTCCGAAGCCCCGGCAAAATTCACGAGAGCCGTGTCCAGAAACTTTCCGGTCCAGTCGTTAACCCATTCCAGGGCGTTTCCGGCCATGTCGCACGGTTCCGCTTCATTTTCCGAATCGCCCGCCGTGCAGACGTCATGCGCCCTGTAGTCCGAATTTTCGGCATTCCAGGAGGCGGACGGGTTCCAGTTTCCGCCCGCAACAAGAATCCATTCCGCCTCGGTCGGGAGCCTGTAGGCCTCGCGCGAAGGACGAAACGCGAAGCCTTCGAGAGAGGTGCAGTTTCCCGCATCGGAGAAGACGGCCGCGGAATACTCGTAGGCCGTGTCGAGGCCCTCGGACTTGGAACGTTCGTTTGCAAAGAGTGCCGCGTCAAAGTAGGTGACGCTTGTAACGGGAACTTTTCCCGAGCATTCGACGGGACGCTTGGCGATGGCGTTATACTCGTCACACGTCACTTCGGAGCGGCCAATCGAAAAGTCGTAGCCAAAGCTCGCCTTCATGGCGGGAGTTTCATCGCTCTTGGCCTTGCCGTTTGTTCCGAGCGTTGCCGTCTTGCCCGTCGCCCTCACAAGAATCATTCCGTCATGGGACATGTCCACGGAAAGCTCCGCGCGTTCCGCCGTCGGACGGGAACCGCTCTCGCTGCAGGCCCAAAAAAGAAAAGCGGAAATCAGAAAAAGAAATTTTTTCATTTTTTTATCCAAATGTCGGGATGCCACAGTTCATTTCCGGAAACCAGCGGATGCACGGAGGAATCCCGCACATCGAGCAGGGCAACCTTCTCGTGAAAATCCCTTGCAAGTATCGTCGAAACCAAATAACTCGATCCGTAAACCCATTCCGGATGGTCAAACGAATAAGGTTCCGGCGAAGGGATGCTTTCAATCAGGTTTCCGAGCGAATCCGCAATCAGTATACGGTGATGACCCGAATATTCCGCGCCCGAAAATTCCACGCCGCGCGGAGCACCCAAATCCAAAAAGAGCGTCCGAAGCGTTCCGTCCGTTGAAAGCGAGACGTTGCAGACCTGTGCGCTGTCATACCAGATGGTGTCCTTTTTTACGCCGGCAATTTCCGAGTGGACGCGCAAATAATGCGAACCTGTGACCGCGAGACGAAAATTCTCGGAAACGCCCCCGTGGTAAAATCCGGAAAGAATCGGAGTCGAAGTTCCGAAAGTCCCGTTTTGAAAAGAAGCCATCCAGGTAGATTGGGAATTCCAAAATGCAGTGGAATCGTTGATGTAGCTCGTTTCCACATAAATCAAAACCGTATCGCCCGAAGGCAGCACGCGAAACCGCGGAATCGCGGAGTCAAAGTCCATCAAAATCCGCTCCGTGAAATTTTCGAAACGCTGCAAGTAAACCCGGGAAAGCCTTCCGCCGACCGGTTCCGGAGACGTTCCAAACGCAATCCAGCTTCCGTCGGGAGAAAACACCGGATGATAGACGTCTATTTCCGAATCGTATTCCACGGCAATCGTCGTATCGGGCATAAATTGCACCAGAACGAGATTTTCCGTTTCGTCGTTTCGAAAAACGACTCTCGCCTCTTTTACGCCGAGCGTATCGAAAAGATAGGCGCGGGCGCCGGGTTCCACTGCAATATTCGGACTGCCTTGCTCCGGAGAGACCTGCAAAGGGGCCGAAGAATTTTCCGAACAGGCAAAAAGAAAAACGAGCAGGAGAATCGGCAAAAATTTCATTTCAAGGTTCTCAAAAGGGAATCCAGGCGGGCGGTGAGCTGAACGGCCCCGTCATGCGCCAAATGATCCATGTCGTGAGCCATTCCGTCCGTATAGTCGTGATTTCCCATTTTGTTTTCGTCCATCAGGTAAAAGTTCGGATAGGTTTCCGCATAGGACTTGAGAGAGTCGATAATGTCCTTGGCAACGGCCTGGCTCGGACCGTAGCGTCCCCAGGATTCGGTTTCCCGATATTTGGGATTTTGCGGAAAAATGATTCCAACGACCCGAATGTCCGCCGCATTCATCTTCGAAAGAAAGTTCTTGAATGCGGCAATTTGCGTAGGAACAATGGTCGGATTCTTTTCCGCCCACAGCGGATCCACGAGTGCTTCCGCTTCTCCCCAGCCAACACCCGAAAGTCCAAAAAATCCCCTTTCGAGCCAAAAGGCGCATTGATAGTCAAAAGAAGAAGCCGAATAGCTCGCCTGCACGGCACTTAAAAAATCCCAGGGGACGCCGTCTTTCCAAAAATCGTGGTTTGCATCGTAAACATATCCCGGCATATCGTTAACCATCAGATTCCGATAAACATCAACCGATTGCCAATTGTCAATATCAATGGAAATGACAAGGGTTTTCAGCCTAGGCAAATGGTTGAGCGCATAATTTTCGGCCCAATAGTAAATCAAGGACATGTCGTTTGAAGAATGTCCCAAATTAATCGTATATCCGGAGGAAATATTTTCGGAAATGACTCCGTGCATCGTTCGGGAAGACCCCAGCGCCAAAATTTCGACGGAATCCCGATAGGTCCAAAAGAGTTCCATCTTGAGACGCATCTGCAGTTGCGGATTGCTGCCGCCCTCCTTAAAATACACTCCCGCGCTGTCCGGGTCGAGGTCAAAATCAATTTCGTCCTGGCGAAGCGTTTTTT
>CAVBPX010000105.1:0-2920 GCA_963597395.1 Eggerthellaceae bacterium
AGCATGTACATAGCGTTCCCGAAATGCGACTTCAAATGCGACAGGGAGAATGGATGCAGGCTGTGCCAGAACTCCTCTCTGGCGAAAAGCCCCGACATAGAGATATCGGCCGAAGCGATAGTCGATAGATACATAGATAACCCGATAACCGAAGCGATCGTCTGCTGCGGGCTGGAGCCTATGGACACGTTCGAAGACCTGCTTGGGTTATTGAGGGAATTCAGGAAGAGGACCGAAGACGACTTCGTGATATACACCGGCTACGACAGAAGCGAGATAGAGGATGAGATCGAGGCTTTGAGGGCGTATCCTAACGTCATAGCGAAATTCGGAAGATTCCGCCCCGACGGGAAGAAGCATGAAGACGGCGTCCTCGGGATAAAGCTCATAGGAGACCGGCAATACGCCGAGAGGATAAGCTAAGAGGATAGCCGGGGAGACCCGGCTTTTCTTCATGGCGAAAAGAAGCCGCGGCATGAATCGCGCCGCTCGCTTCGGCTAAATTAGACGAAGCGAAAGAAACGAAAGGGGAGAAAGCCCTATGATAGAGATAGAGAAGAAAGACGAATCGACTTCGATCGGGACGATAGAGCCCGAGACCCAAGGGACCCAAGGCGATTCGGGAAGCGAGACCGAAAACCCGGAAGGATCCGAATACGATTCGACGACGAAGATAACGTATGCGGGAAAGACCTCGAACTCCGAATTCCGGAGAGACGGGAAAAGAGCCCTCGACTCCGGGATATTCTACCCGAAAGACGACGTTCAGAAATGAGCGATCGTATCCGGGAGCGAGCTGAGCTTCGATATGGGATACGGCTTTCCGGTCTCTTCCGGGCACAAAGCGGGAAAGAGCCAAGACGAAGCCTATCTGACGGAAAGCCAGGAACATTCTCAGAAAGATTCCGTCGCCTCGATACTGGCCCGCTCGGATTACGGATACCCATGGGTCGAAACGAACGAAAGCGCGTTCCGGCTTGACGAATGGGATTCCCAGGAAGAGAAGACCAGAGAGACCGACCTCCGAGAGCCGAGGAAAGGGACCGTCCCGACCGCGCTGAAGAGACGGCTCGAAGCCGAGGCCGACTTCGACCTGTTCCCCGGGCTGACGATACCGGGAGAGAGATTCCGGGCAGCGTGCTTCGGAGGGACGATCCTCGGAGACGCCTCATATGACGTGACCGGGTACATAAAGAGGGAAGAAGACTCCCTCGTCATATACTATAAGCAAGACTGGCACGAGACGACGATGATATTCCGGAAAGACGACTTCCAGGACAAAGAGATCCCAGAAAGGCTGCTCGTGAAGCTCCAGGCTTCGGGCGGATCGGGAGGTTCTTGCGGAGGCACCGGCGGGGGTTCGGGCTCAAGCTGGATCGGCGTCATCGGCTTGGGCGACGACTGCCCGAGATGGGAGTTCGCGCTAGGCAAACCGGGCGAATCCGTAACCGAATACCTCGCCGACGGAGTGGCCGGGACGGATGCGACTCTGATCAGAAAAGGAAAGGATTCGCCTCTCGTTTTGGCCAGCGTTATCTGCTACGCCGGGAAAGGCGGGATAGCCGGCCCTCAGCAGGGAAGCAAGACCGGCGGGGCCGGAGGAGGCCAGCCTAAGACGACGAACAGATCGAATTCATTATGGACGTTGAGGTCTAGCGCCGGAGCCAAAGGCGGGCTGGCTGTCGCAGGCACGACGGCGTCGGGCGATGAGCGCCAAGGCGGATCGTTCGATTCGGCGACGACTTATCTCACGACCTTCAAATCCGCGGCCGCCAAGCCTAGGAATTCCATTATCGAAGAAAGCTTCTCCGGGGGCTGGAACGGGAAATTCGTCGAAGGCAAAGACCACGCATACGAAGGCGGCGGAGGAGGCGCGAGCTCTTGCGGGAACGGCGGGAAAGGCGGCGATTGCTGCAAGACTGACATCCTCAGGCCGCAGGACGGCAAAGCCGGCGGGACCGGGGCCGGTGGCGGCGGGGCCGGATACGTGGCCTACATCGACGACCCGAAAGACAATACTTCGGCCAGCGGGAGAGGCGGGATCGCGTCGCTCGAGATCTATTATTAGCGGGAGAGGGGAGGAATCTCTTCTCCTTTCTTTCATGCGCGCTCACGTACGTATATGCGTGCGCGAAACTCGGACGATTTCGCCTCAGGCCGAAAACCGATCGATTTCGTTCTCAAGGCAATTTTCCCGGCTTCCTGAAATCGGCACGATGCCCATAAAAATTCGTACGGGGCTTTCTGGGGCGAATTCCGACCAGGTTAAGATAAATTATCGTTTTCGTTTTTTCTGAGTCGTGGCGGGCTCGTTTTCTCATGCGGCTTCCGAAACCCGGCCGATCTCGTTTCCCGAAGCCATGACGACCCAGGCTCGGCCCACGAATCAGACAGGAAGCCTTCTGGGGCTCGGAAAACCCGAAAGCGGGAAAATACCCGGCCTCGGCGACGAAAGCCCGCGGCGATACCCCTATGGAAGCCGTTGGGGCGCCGCGGCTTCCTTCTGACCCGAAACCCGGACGATTTCGCATTTCGCGCGCGTATGAGATTCCGCCGGTTTCGGTTTCGCCGAGATCCGGAAGATTCCGATTCCGAGCCCTTAAACGCGCATGCGTGATTCCTGTGCGCTATTACCGCCAGCTCAAGCGCATGCATAATGCGCGAAATAGTGGAAGCGGGATTTTCCGTAAGGCGCGCAGGAATTAATGCGCGTATGCGTAATGCTCTCCGGCGATTCGGGCGATCTCGCCGCTTGGGCCATTTCATGCATGCGCGCGCCTTTCTCGGCGCCGACGGGGAAGGGGGTGCGTTTTCGCTTTCTTTTATATTTCTTTGTCTTTATCGGGGGCTGGGGTGCTTAGTCTGCAGCGCATTACTATAGAGGCCTATAGCTGGTATTAAAGACTAGCGATAAAGACTA
>CAVBPX010000106.1:0-2882 GCA_963597395.1 Eggerthellaceae bacterium
GACCGTGCCGAGCCGCACCTTGCGCCCGATCGCCGTGATGGCGTCCTTCATCGCGTCGATCGTCGTGCCGCGATCGGAGTCCGTCCCCGCCGCGACGGCGATCTCGTGCTCGTCGATGTCGATGCCGTAGTAGCGCAGGACGCGCTCGGACGCCGCGACGGCGCAATAGCCTTTCTGCCCCTGGTCGACCATCGGGACGTTATCGATGAACACGTCGCCGCGCGGGTCGCGCACGATGTTGTCGACGATCTTCTTCGCGCCGACGGACACCGTCTTCTTTCCTTTCGCGGACGCCGCGCCGTTTGCCGCGCGCTCGATCGTCAGGCGAATGAACCCCGGACGGAACGTCGCCGCGTCCTTGCCTTTCTGGACGTAGTTCCACGTCAGCGTCGCCATTGCCGGGAAGGGGAGCTTCGTCCAAGTCTGCGCCTTTTGAACCGTCATCGAATCGCGGCGAATGCCGTCGTTGACAGCAGCCGGCGGCTTGCCCTTGGACGTCAGCTTCGCACGAATCGTCTTAAGCGCGGCAAGAAACTCTTCACGCGTCATCTGCTTCTCAACGCGGTCAATGCGGCGAAAACGCTGTCCGCTGCCATCCGTGTAGGTCCGCTCGACCTCCGTCCCGCCCTCGCTGTAGAGCGTGAGATCGACACGCGCGATGCCGCCGTCCTCCGCAAACGCGACGCGCGTCTCGAAGACGGGAAGTCCGAAGCACGTCACCGCGCCGTCGAGCCGCGAATCGGCGCTCTCGCGCGCATCAGAGGTAAAACGGAATCCTTCGTCCGAATGTCGTCGAACGAACAGCACGGCGTCGCTCTTCCAGAAGCCATCTGCCGCAAATTCGCCGCCGATTTCATACGCAGCCGACGCAACACCCGAAAGCAATGCCGCGAACACAGCAGCCGCGAGGCGACCCGTTGATCTGAAGCCTGTCTTTTTCACAGCGCATATTATACCACATAGCCCTCGCTTTGTGGCAGAAAACGCTACTGAACGATGATGACAAGGGCAGATGGCGGCTTTTCGGCAGAAATGGTGAGATCACGGAATCCCATCAACGCCACTTTCTGATCCTTGAACTTCTGATTGAGAACACGAACCTCGATACGCGCCCCAACCGGCGCCCACGTCCTTTCTTCGGGCAGTCGCAGCGTCGCCTCTGCCGTCACCGTCTCGATCGTCTCGGGCAAATCCGGCGACATGTCGGACGCCGTATACTGCGTCTCATACGAACCGAAGTCAATCCAGTCCGTCTCCTCTCCCTCCTTTGGAATCCAACGCCACTGGAAGAGAAGGGCGTTCGTCGCGGTGTTCTTCGTGTCGAGCTGCGCAAACGTTCCTGTGATCGAGATCTTCCGCGCAGCAAACATCTCCGTCTCGATGGCGACGCGCATTTCAGCCGTCTTGGCAACGCCTTTCGTCTCGGCCGATTTCGGAACGAGCACGATCCAGTCGCGCTCGAAGACATTCGTGCAGACGTAAATTCCGCCCGCCGTCACCTTCGCCACGTTCTTGTTGTTGGTGATTTCCAGACTCTCCACGTCGTCGATGAGAAAGCGGAACGGCTCGTCAGAGACGTCGAGCTTCGTCTTCTTCGCGTCGTATATTTTTGAAATGTCCAGCGTCGCCGATGCCTTGCCGTGACTGTCGAGCGTAAGATGATGATCTTTCCAGATTTCAATTTTCTCCGGATCGAGAACAAGAGTCTCAGTCCATTCGCTCGTCTCGCTATTCGCATCTTGTGCACAAAGCGCGGCATAATAAATCGTGTCGGCGTTTGGCGAGAAATCATATTCTTCTTCGTCTGGAAAATCGACGGAAATAAATTCGTTCGTTGTCGTCGTAACGGACTTGTAATTTTTCACAAGTGAAATGTCGTCGAGGACGATACGTAAATCTTTGTTTGAGTTTCGGATGGACTCAATAAGAAACGATTCAGTTCCATCAAGAGTGTTCGTAATCGGAAAGACATATTGGGCGAACTCGTTTGCGAGTGTCGTTTGTCCAATGTCGTTTGTCGACGACGCGTCGGAAGAAATAATGGCAGCGCGAAGGTAGGCCGTTTGCGCGCTCGCGTAATATCTTGCCGTTACGGCGAGAGCGAGACCCTTTTCGTTGATGCTGATTCCGGTGTTGCTTATGGCCTTTGTGACGAGAGCACCACTTTTTTCGGAAGTGCCTCCGATTTTGATTGCCGCAGGATTTGTTGACAACGATACGGCAACGCAACGGTCTATGTCCCAGAGGCTGTCGCTCTTGTCGGTGTGGAGATCGAATTCCTCCTTTGTGTCGATGTTAGCAGTTCCCGTTGATGTCGCCGCTTTTGCGAACGTCTCACGCCAAAGAATATCGTCATCTTTTATTTCTGAAATTCCGCCCGATTTTGAAAGCGTCCAGATTCTCAGGTGAACGTTTGTCGCGGCGTCGGGAGTTTCCCATCCGATGCGGAATTTTCCATCGGGAAGAGATCCGGCGCGCGGATTTTCCGGCGCAGTGATTTTCGTAGCCTCGCCGCCCGCGTCGCCGCCCGATTCGCCCCCGCTTTCTTTTTCGCCGTCGCCCTCGTCCGTCTTGCTGTCGTCCGCTCCGTCGGACGACAACGAAATTAAAATCGGCTCCGACCATTCAGATTCTTTTCCGCCATAACTTGTTCTCACTTGAAAATAGAGATTCGTATTTCCACCCGGCACGACGAGCGAAACAGCGTTTGTCGTAATCGCCTGAATTTTCGAAAAATCATTCGTTGAAATTGTTTCCCGTTTAAACGCGCCCACTTCGCAAATCGCAATGTCGTCAATAAGCGTCTTGCGATTCGTGACGTTCGTCACCGTGCTCGAATGAAAAAGAAGTTTGTCGGTCGCGGCAAGTGCGTTCGTCAAAGG
>CAVBPX010000107.1:0-2577 GCA_963597395.1 Eggerthellaceae bacterium
TCCCGCCGCGCCAGCCGACTCCTCCTTCAACGGAACAGCGAGTATTATACCAAAAACGCGCCGCTTGTGGCGGCGCGTTTTTTTGAAAGAGATCTCAATGACCTCAGAGTTGAACGACTTCGACTGTCGTCGTGAACTCCGGCGCCTCGTCACTCTTCGTCTGGCAAGGCGGACGATACGAGCCGTCAAACGACGTCTCAATCGTCCAGACCTCGCCAAGCGACTCCACCTTGTCAAAGGCGATGTAGCCGCGGTCAAGTGCGAACACCACGCCGCGCGACGTCACAAGTTCCTCGCTCGCAACGCCATTCGCCGCAGTCTTGACGGTTCGCTCGTTGATGACGGAGACGCCGCAGACGCACCGTCCGACGGGATACGACTTGAACGCATTCGGCACGAACGTTCCGTCTGCATCCACCTTCCCCGCCGGTGCCGCCGCCGTCTCAAGCGACGTCGGCGCGACGCGGATCATCGTCGATTCACGCATCCACTCGGACTCGCTTTCAACGCCCGCGATGCGCATCTCGAGATCTCCGTCTTCAAGCCGAAGGACGACATTCTCGAACGCACGTCCCGCCATTTCCATGTCGGAACAATACGCCGCGAACCGCTTCCCGACGGTCTTCCTAAGAAGTGCCGCCTCCGCATCTGTGATCTTATGATTTTCTGTCTTCATGATATTTCCTTACTTTTGTGTGAAGTGAATCTTCTGTGATTTGACGCGACCGTCATATTCGCGCGAGATGCCAAGCTGCATGGACGGCGAACCATCGGACGAAGTGTCGCGCAACGTGACAACCGTTCCGTCCTTCAAGTCTACGCGCCAGCCCTTGCCGCCCGGCAAGTCGCTTAGACGTCCGCCATCTGCAACGAGTGCAAAGAAATCGTGCGCCTGCTTGATGGGGCTTTCGCACTCTATTCTTCTCACGTCGCCACGAGAACCTCGTTCGCCAAAATACCCGCTTTGCTCGTTGAACGGATAGCGATCAATCGCCTTCTGCGCATTCGCGGCAAAAGTGTGTGTCGCCGTTGCATTCCGTCGGGCAGGCAGCCAAGAGGGACTTCCATTACCCATGTCGCACCTCCTTGTCGCATGCCGCGAACACCTGTTCCAGACGTCCCGGAACATGAAAGAACGGGATGCCAGATTCTTGCGCACGATTCATCGCCTCGGGATAGACTTTGCCGTGAAAAAAGACAGACGCCGGAGCAATCCTCTCCAAGACAAAATAAAACCCCTCCAAGAACAGCCCTTTGTCCCCTTTTTGCCGAGCCCAGCCATATGTCGAGACCGAGATCGACGATCCCTGCGCTATCCCGTCACAGCAATACGAGAACGAATCGGACTCGCCCCAGCTGACATTTGGAATGCAGCGAATGCCGTTCTCCGAGAACCAGAAGTCAGTCACGCGATTCTCGTAGACGCTATAGATGCGTTCTGCACGGGGCAGACTTCTATAGACGCTATGATCAATCCCGAACACGCCACCCATCTCACGAAGAAGCGGCAAATACTTCTCTGGCTTTGAGTAGAGTCGTGGATATCGATCATCGTGGACATGGAATTGAATCCACGTCTTCGAGTCGTGTGGCTTGTGTATTTGATCGAACGAAAGAACTTTCTGCGGCTCTTCGCAAACGACCACCTTCGGGAGTTGTGGGAATCCATATTCACCAATGCACTCCGCGCCTTTTAATATCTCTATGTTGAACATGCGGTATCGACCGCGACCTAAAGTAGGATAGTCCATAGTTTTACAATTTTTTAGTTTCTTGTTTTTAAGATTTAACCGAAGAATCTGCAACCTTGCAAATTCCCTAATGACAACGGCGGCAAACTATGGTATTCTACGCACATTCGGTCTGCCTAGGATATAACAGTCCACCGCAGATGCGGCTGGAGAGTTGATAGCTCTTCAGCCGCAATTTCTATACGCTCTCTTCATGTGTTTTCACTCGCGCCCTCCTTTCTTTCTTGCTCTGGAGCATTTCTATTGCGCCGCATCTTGATTCGCAGCGTCAACTTGAACACGGGCAGACCTTGATATGTCTCTTGAACCTTCACGATGTCATAGATGACCGTCGCGTCCGATCGCCTGTAGTCAACTCCTCTTTGATCAAAGAACATCTTGAGATCGGCAGAAAAATATCTGACCGACTTTCGGAGGGAGAATCCTCTCGTGTCGGAAGCGTCAGGGATGACAACAACAGCAAGATTCCCGTCATGACAGTCCGAGACGAGAAGACGTTTTGTCGGTGCCAACTGCATCAACTCTGCAGCTGCCGATGAGAAGCCCAGTTTTCCGCACTTCTGAATTGTCGCCTTGCATTTCTTTACTGAAAATGCTTTCGCATCTATCACGTTCTCTTCTGAGAAGAATGTCATTTTGTTTGATCCTTTCTCGTCTGTTTGCGTGTATGATACCAAATTTATTCTGAAAACGCAATAGGGCGTCTTATTCTTGTTGCGATTCTATTTCCATCCCTATCAGTTCTATCATCAGAAAGATTGTCACACATAGCCATACAAGATCATGACAAATAAGCCACATAAGACATCAAGATATAGTGAAAGAC
>CAVBPX010000108.1:0-2491 GCA_963597395.1 Eggerthellaceae bacterium
AACGACAGTAAACCAGTGCAGCGTTTTGGACGACGGGAAAGGAACCATCACGCAAGTTTGCGGAACGGATACGACGACCCTCGTCAAGGCTCTTTGCGGCGAAAATCCGTATGACCCGGCAAAATCCATTTGCGACACGCGCAACAATGTCGTTTACCGGACCGTGAAAATCGGTACCCAAATCTGGATGGCCGAGAACCTGAACTACGACTATAACTCGGGGACGGCAAAAAGCGTTTGCTATGAAAACAGCGCGGATTCCTGCGCCAAATATGGAAAACTTTACACGTGGTCCGCGGCCATGGACTCGGCCGGAATCTTTAGCGCGGACGGCGAAGGCTGCGGATATGGCAACGCGTGCACCTCGACGGATACCGTGAACGGCGGATGTCCTGACTCCTGGGTGCTTAGCGCGGACGGCAAAAAGTGCACGAACAATAAAAGAAAGGAAAGCTTTGCCGTTTCCCGGGTACGCGGCATTTGTCCCGAAAGTTTTCACATACCGGATATGGCGGACCTGCAAATACTCGGAAGGTTTATTGCGGATTCGCTTTATGGCGGAGACGCGGATTCGGTCGGCTATGCGCTCAAATCCGTAAACGGCAGGAATGGCAATGGAAACGGTTCGGATGCGTTCGGCTTTGGTGAGCTTCCGGCGGGTGCCGCAAAGGACAATTCGGACGACGCCGAACAAACGGTTGGGTTCATGGACGTCGGCAGGGTAGGATTCCTTTGGAGTTCCACGGGGCACGATGACGTTGGTCGTGCTGCCTATGCCGCGGCTTTTGACGGCTCCTCTGCCATGCAACGCGGGGAATTCGACAAGATCTTTTATTTCTCGGTCCGTTGCGTCAAATAACCGGACTTTCCAATCCCTTTAAAAATGAACTGGATGATGAAATTTCATTTTGGAGAAAATCAAATGAAAAAAATGACAGACTTCCGCATGTTGAACGCTTCGCTCGTTTTGGGCGGATCCGTCCTCGCGCTCACCGCCTGCGGCGATGACGTTACCGAAGTTACCAACATAACACACGAAGTTCTCGGAGTGGATGTGGCGGAAACGGCGGATTCCCTTTCGGAATGCAATGAAAAAAGCCTTGGAAAGACGAGTTTCGTCCAGGACGAGTCCATTGTCTATGTCTGTGCCAATTCGGGCTGGACGCCTGTCGGCGAAATGGTCAAGGGAACGTCCTGCTATGTGGAAATTCTTGAAGACAGCTCCGCCTACAAGGTGGTTTGTGACGGCGATTCCGTCGGAGTGCTGGTGAACGGCCAAAACGGATCTTCCTGCCTTGCTGAGTCCCTTTCGGACGGCTCGGGCTACAAGGTCGTTTGCGGCGAGGATTCGGTCGGCGTGGTTCTGAACGGTCAAAAAGGTGCGGACGCTGACGGCGCGTGCACGCTTTCCGATGACGGCGAAGGCACCCTCACGCAGACTTGCGGAGAAAATTCGGTCTCGTGGTACAAGGCGGTTTGCGGAACCGAGCCTTACGAACCGGAAAAGTCGTTTTGCTACAAGAATTCCGTCTATGATCTTTGCGGCGGAAAGGCGTATAATCCGGACGCGGAATTTTGCTACCAGAAGGAAGCCTGGAACCTGTGCGGAAAAATGTCGTACGATCCGCTTAAAAAGTTCTGCGACGATCGCGACAGTTCCCTCTACACTTTCGCTCTTTTCGATGAAAAAAGCACGAAATCGGCAGTGACCATTATGGCCGAGAATCTGCACTACAAGGTAGATGGAAGCTATTGCAGGGATAACGACACTTCGAACTGTGCCCTGTATGGCCGCTATTATTCGTGGAATGCCGCTGCGGAAGGGAATGTTTGCCCCACGGGCTGGCATCTGCCGGATACTACGGAATGGAATCTGCTTAAAGATCAGGTGTGGCTTGGCGGTAACGGAAAATATGCAGAAAGCACGATGGGCAAGGCTCTGAAATCGAAAAGCGGATGGTCGTCCTATGTCGATACTGTGTTGGTGGATGGAGAAAAGGATACGGTCACGGTCTCCGGCAATGGCGAAAGTTACAAGGGATTCAATGCGCTTCCTGTCGGAATGGGCATATTGATGAGTGATGATTACTTTGAGATTAAAGGATTTGGTGATATAACGTATTTTTGGACTTCGACTTCACAGTCGGAGAGTAATGCCTATATTTATTACTTGGCTTATAATACGTCGTTTTTTAACTTGGATAAAATTGCCAAGTCGGGTTCGTTATTGTCCGTTCGCTGTATTAAGGACGATCTTGTCAGATAACCGGGGGCTTGCTGTTTTGTAAAAGCCCGGGATTTTTCCCGGGAAATCCTTCTGGAAAACTTCGGATGAAAAAAACGGCAAACTTTCGAATCTTTTTAGGCGCTCTTTCCTTTTTCGCGGTGCTGCTCCTTTGGGCTTGCGGCGACGACGTGACCAAGGTCCGGGACGAGACGTCCGACAATGCGAACATGTCGCTTGTCGCGTTTGACTGGGAAAAGGACCGTG
>CAVBPX010000109.1:0-2479 GCA_963597395.1 Eggerthellaceae bacterium
CTTCATTCCCTCGTCTGGGATAAGCTCAAACGTGCCTTTACCGCCTGGCTCAACTGAAAGTTCGCCTATTGTGCCACAGACAAAATAAGTGCTGTTGCTATTTTCTTTTTTGTTGTTCTTGGTCTTTTTGTTAGCCATTTTCAACCTCCTTTTTAAGAGTCTCTGCCAATTGTTCGAGATCGGGATAGATTCTCTGATCATCAACCCCGAGAAACTGCTTCACCTGATTGAATGAGTTTTTGACTCGTGACGGAACCCCGATCACTCCGATTTGCGCGATTCCAAATGTCGCTGCCTTTTGTTTGTAGAAGTCGTCTTCCGAAAAAGTCGCCGACAGAGATTTCTTTCTGTTACCGCAACCGAAGAGAAAGAACGACCCATCCTGCATGTTGATGCGCCCGTTGTTTATGACAGGTCGGACGCACCAGACTTTCTGGATGTCTTCGACAAGCCGTTGGGAGATCTGGTCTCCTTTTCTCCAAAAGAATCCAGGTCTCTCGCCCTTGACTTCATAGGCCAGGCCTTTCAGATCTTTTAGATTGATCTTGCCCTCGGCAAGCATCGACAACTTGCTTAACGCCGTAACTGTATCGCCCGTCGAATACTTGATACGATCTTCGTTCACTCGATAAACGCGAACGAATCCCATGCGCGAGTTACACATCGGCTCTCTTTCCATGCACGCAAACGCTGTTGCCACAAACAGATTTTGCGTAATGTCCGCAAGCCGAGTCGGGAATCCGTAGTGCTGTAACCGAGTCAATCGTTCAAACGTTGTCTTGTCGTGAGCGAACTCGTCGGGAAACAGTCTAATGGCTTCATTCAAGAACCAGCTTTCTTTCTTCAGAAGTCCCGGCGCACGATACAAGCCTGGTCGCAGTTCGATCGATGGATAGATGTCAGACTCGCTTCCATAGTTTCGATTCTCGCCTCGAAAGAAATACTGAACACGAACCCCAGGACGAACGTGTCGCCGTCGATCTTCCCCGGTCAGCCGCAAGGCAGCCCGAAGGATATCGTCAACCGATTGTGCCGTCTGACAGTCCATCTCTATGCTTTCCTTCTTTCGCTTCAACGTCCGGCGGGATGTTTCCACCATGGAAACAAAACCGTCCCCGCGCTGCGTTTCCGCCGAGGCGACTGGTATGCCCGAAGGGAGAACACAGTGCGGGGACGAAAGAGCGGCAAGGGCGCAATGCGCCCCCGCGTTCCCGTCTCCGCGTCTGCACAGCCTCCAATCAGATGATTACCAGTCTTCCGGCGGATCAGCTGCAAACGTTTTCAACTGGCGGATAGTATAGCAAAAATCCGCGCTTTCAGGCAACCCCGTCCGCGCAAATCCCGCCGCCCCGTCCGCGACGCTCCCCCTCGGGCATCCAATCACAATGATGATACGGATTCCCCGCGAAACGGTGACAGCAGAATTTTCCACAGGCCGTTTCTCAAACTGGAACTACGCTTTCAGATAGCGCGTACCACGCCCCGAGCCGAGCTTCCGGATGCGACCCGTGCGCACTAGCTCTCCCAGGACGGCCTCCACCGTCGTCGGACTCACGTCGGGCAAGACGGCGCAGACGTCCGACTTGGACATCGGCGTGAACGAGTTGAGCACCGTCGCCGTGATGCGACGCTTCTTCGAGACCTTCTTCGCGTTGACGGACGCGAACCGCCGGTCGAGATCCGAATAGCAGGAGTAGAGCGTCGTCAGGAAGTTGATCATGAACGGAAAATAGCGCGTCTCGTTCTCCATCCAGCCAACGGACGACTCCTTCAGCGACTCGTAATACTCCGCCTTGTGCGAATTGAGCGCCCCTTCGAACGAGACGTATTTGCAGGCATCAAACCCGTTGCGATACAGGAGGAGAAGAGTCAGCAGACGGCTCAGGCGTCCGTTGCCGTCCTTGAACGGATGAATGCAGAGGAAGTCGAGAATCACGCACGGGATCAGCAGTAGTTTGTTGATGCCGGCGTCATCACGCGCCTCGGCATAGGCCAGCACAAGCTGCCGCATGGCATCCGGCGTCTCCGCCGCCGACTTGTAATCGCCGTTCGCCGAAGGGTCGGAGAGGCGAAGCATCTGCGCATGAAATGCATGAATGTCGCGTTCGCAGAAATCGTGCGCCGTCGGATTCGTGTGAATCTCGTTCAGGACGTCGCGATAGCCGGCGATCTCCGCCTCCGTATGGTTGAGCGGCGCACTTCCGCCTTTGACGAGATCCCGAATGCGGTCGTCCGTCGTCACGATCCCTTCGATGGCATTGGACGCCTTCACCGAGTCGATCTTCGCCAACGTCTCCAACGCCCGGAAGGCCTCTTGATTGGCCTCGCGGCGCATTCCCGACATCACGCTCAGCGCCGAGACGTTCGCCGTCAGATTGACCAACTGCGCCGGCAGAAGTTCGTCCTTCAGCATCGAATAGTCGAATATGTGCATAACCTCTCCTTGTTTCTGCACATAGAATACTAAAAATATATGCAG
>CAVBPX010000110.1:0-2467 GCA_963597395.1 Eggerthellaceae bacterium
GCGGAGGCAGATCTCCTCCTCGCGCTCGCTCGCGTAGGGCGCGCCGACGACGATGGACTTCGCCGCGCCGCCCGAGCCCGTCGCGACCTTGAACTTCGCGCCGGACATCTCGCCGAGGTATTTCGCGAGCGTCTCGGCGGCGTGGCGCGTCGGCGTCCCCGCGCCCTTCGGCACGCAGATCGCGACGTTCGCCGCCTTCCCCCGCGCAATGACGAACTGCGAGTCGGCGAACGAGGAGAGGCAGATAGACGCAGAAGCGAAGAAAACGAGAACGAGGTTTTTCATAAATGCCAACTCCTCAATGTTCGCCAATCAATGTTCGCCAATCAATGTCGAAACGAAATCCCTCTTGCTTCACCTGCCAAAGTCGAAAGTCGAAAGTCCAAAGTCATCTTCTCTTCTTTCCGTTTAAAAGGACTCTGGACTTTAGACTCTCGACTTTGGGGCGTTGGGCCTGAGCCCCGCTCTCACCGAATGAGGATCATCAGGCCCTTGACGCTGCCGTCGACCAGCCACACTTTGCTATTCAAAAGCCCAAATGTCTTCTTCCCTGGCCAATCCGCCCGATCCGTAGATTTCGCCGCCGTAAGCGTCGAAGCATCCGCAAAACCCGAAAGAGCCTTCCACCCATCCAAATCATTCTTCACAATAATCCGCGAACGATTACTGTCATCCTTCGATATAAACACAGAATTGCCAAAAGCGAGCGGGGCCTTGTCCGTGTTCCAATAAATCGTCGCACCCGGCGCCAAGTTCCTCGCCGCATAATTCACCACGTTCGTCACCCACGGCGTCCGAATCGTGATGCTCGTAATACCATTGCAACCATCCATCCAGTCATCCTTGATCGTGTGCAATCCCGCCGGGCCCGACAACTCAATCGACCCCACAAGCGAACTGCACCCCTTAATCGGATTGTAATAAAAATAAATATTCCCCTTATTATCATACGTGTTCGTGAGATTGCTAAAATTCGGCCACGGCGTCAGCGACACCAACTTGCTGCAACTTGCAAAGGCATTATCGCCATAGTTCCCGCCGCACGCCGCACCAAACGAAACATTCGTCAGCGCAGTGCAATTCTGAAGCACCGCACCACTAACAGTCTCCATCTTCGGCGCCGTGAAACTCGTAATCGCCGTGCAACCCTTAAACGGATACGACCCAAGCTTTTTCAGCTCCGCAAAATACAAATCACCCGTCAAGCTTGTACAGCCTTCAAACGCCCCTTCACCAATCTCCTCAACCTTCGGCAATGAGATACCGGTAATCTTCGTCTTCCAAAACGCCTTCGTGCCCACATTCGTCACGTTCGGAAAATTCAATTCACCAACAATGCCCGAGCTGTTAAATTGATTATGCAGCAATGTGTTGTGAACCTTATCGAAAAGCGTCGTCACATACGGGAAAGTGCGCGGCGTCAAGTTCGTCAAACTCGTCGTTCCATTGAAACATTGCGCAGGAAATGCCGTCACCTTCTCCGACAAAACCACTTCCTTGATAACCTTATTCCCATTGAAAATCTGCCGACAAATATTGATCACATGCGGAGCCGTCACTTTGTAGCAAGTAGAAACATCACCAACGAGCGACGCACCATTTGAGTTGACTAGATTAAACGAAATCACGTTCTTGTCCGTCCCAGTCTCCGTCCCCACATTCGTGAAATCGAGATCTCCAGTCGCCGTCGATGGCGCCTTGGTCGTGATCTCAAATCCCGTCACGCTCGACCCGTCCGACGGATCCGTCAGCGTCACGTCCTTCACCGTGAACGAATAACCCGTCGTCGAATCCGCGAGCGTTCCCGTGCCTGTCGTCGTGCCGGCGGCATACGTCCACGTCGCATAGGCGGACATTCCGAGCATGGACGCGGCAACCGCCGCGCACATTGCGAAGCCATTCTTGAACGATTTCTTGACCGAGTGGTTGTTCATGGGCAGAGTTCTCCTTAAAAAGATTTCTCCGCGCATTGTATCATATTTGCCCCCCCCCCGTCAATGGGGCACTTTTTGTGAAAATAAAGAACGCAGCGGAACCGCGTCAGCCGGCTTGGCTCTTGTCAGCCGTTCTTGGCGCGGAGTACTGAGCTGACCTCCGTACTCCGCGCTAAATCTACTCGCCCGGACTCACACGCACTCGCGTCTCGACTTCTTCAAGCCGCACGAGCTCCCGTCCCTTGAACTCGTAGCAGAGAAAGTGGACGGGCGTGCCGGCGGCGAGCGCAGCGAGAGTGAAAGAACGCGCGAGAGCGTTGGCGCGTGGTATATTCTTTTTTGCCATCACCTGTCACTGGGGTCAGTTTCCCGCACGGAGTGGGCAGGCGATGACGAGGCGGAGCACGACGTTGGCGGCGTTCGGACGCAGAAGGAAGTGCTTGACGCGATGCTGACGGCAGAGCCAGGCGGGGTTGGTGGATGTCATGCGGCACGGATCCGTCTCGTGCGCCGCGTAGACGAGCGCATCAAGC
>CAVBPX010000111.1:0-2359 GCA_963597395.1 Eggerthellaceae bacterium
CTCGCATGGACAACCACGCGAATCAGTTGAACCCGAACAACCGCAAATTCCAAGGTGGCAAGAAAAAATAGGCGGTGAATTCCACCAGATCCCTTCGGTCTCCGAAGGGATCTTTTTACACACTTTCCACCAGCCTGTCAAAGCACTCGCCGCGAACCTTGTAGTTTTTGAAAAGGCCAAAGCTTGCGCATGCGGGGGAAAGCAGCACGGCGCTTCCCTTTCCGAGAGAGCAGGCGTCCTTGAAGGCTTCGTCGAGGGTCGAAAATATTTGCATCGGAAGGTTCACGTTCGCGTCAAGGAGGGAGGCTTTCATTCGTTCCGCGGTGGCGCCGATTAGCGCGATGCGCTTCAGGTTCTCGGTTCCGGCGAGGACGCTTGAAAGTTCCGCAAAGTCGGCGTTCTTTTCGGAGCCTCCGAGGATGAGCGCAAAGGGCCGCTTCATGCTTTTGACGGCGGCAATGGTCGCATCGGGCCGCGTCGCATACGAATCATTGTAAAATTCGATGTCGTTCTTTTTGCCCTTGAATTCCATCCGATACGGGAGCGATTCGTAGGACTTTAACGACTGCAGTGCGCATGCGACGTCCGCGCCGAGGGCCTTGACGGCGAGAAGGGCTGCGGCCATGTTTTCGAGCTGGTATGTTCCGCGGATTTTGCAGTCCAAAAGTTTGAGCGTGTAGCCGTCGATGGAGACGGAATCCGGTGTAAAGATTGCGTCGGCGTCCCTGGAACCGAACGAGAGTTTTTGCGCACCGCTTTCGCGGGCGATTCGCTCAGACGGGGCCGCATCGCGGATATAGACGCAGTAGTCGTTTCGCTTTTGCCAGCGGACAAGGTTCGCCTTGGCGTCGCGGTATTCCTCGACGGACTTGTGCCAGTCGAGATGTTCCGTCGATACGCGGAGGACGACACCCACGTGCGGCGAGACGGAAAGCGTCATCAGCTGGAAGGACGAAAGTTCCAGAATGGAAACGCGATCCGGCGTTTCGTCCTTCAAAAGGTCAAGTGCGGGAACCCCGAAGTTTCCGCCGATAGCCGCCGGAATTTTGCAGGCCGAAAGCGCGTGGCGGATCATGCTCACCGTGCTTCCCTTGCCAAGCGTCCCGGTGACACCCACGACCGAACGGCACTTTGTCTCGTTCAAAAAAATTTCGATCTGGCTCGTGAGAACGCCGCCGTTCATCTGAAAACGGAAAATGTCCTTTTGCAGCGGATACACGCCCGCGGACCGGACGACCGTCACCGAGTCCTTCAGGCCGTCCATGTAGTTTTCGCCGCTAAAAGTCTTGACCCGGACATTTTGCGGAAGCTCCGGAAGCGTTACCGGGTTTTTGTCCATCACGACGATTTCGCGAAATCCTTTCCGCACAAGGTAATCGAGCGTGCTTTTGCCCTCGACTCCAAAGCCCAGAATGCCGACGGGCCCCGCGCACAATACGGATTTTTTCTGACTTGTTTCGGATGCGGAATATTCAATCATCTTGTCTGTCCTTGATGCTTTTTACCGACCCAAATATAGGTTTATAAAAGCTCCCCGGTTGATTTTTAAATTATTCATTGCCCGGATTTTACAAAAACGGCTCGTTTTTCAATTTCCAAAATGACGGGAAGCGTCGGAAGTTCCACGCGATTTCCGGAAAGGTTCCCGGCCTGCAAAAGTTTTCCGTTCAAGTCAAACAGCCTGTATGCGGAATTTTCCGGGACGCATTCAATTCGAAAAACGTTTTTCGTTAATTTATGCGCAAAAAATCTGTCGCTTTTATGTGTCTGTGAAATGTGAATGGCATCCGAGGATTCAACAAGGGAACAGCAGCCGTAAAGTCCTATACCGGCATCTCCCATAGATAAATCGATGTCACTACAGGAATGTTGCTCTTTCATTTTTGCAATTTTTTGAATGATAAACAAATACGCCGAGTCCTTCGGCAAGTCTATGACGCCTAATTTCTGAAGTCTTAAAAATTCAGCCTGCAAAACTTCACTGAACTGCAATTTTCCCGCTTTTCCGACCGTGGTAAAACCTGTTTCGATGTTTCCTTCGCAATATTGGGAAATTCGTTCTACCACAAAAAAGCCCTCTTCAAATGTAACGCCAAATGATACAGTTGTGTCTAGTGGAGATGCGTATAGAAGGCCACTTTCTCCACAGCCATAATCCAAAAAACTTTCTATTTGAAAAGTCGCAATACTTTCGCATGCTCCCGAAATTTTGCCATAATCAATCTTCACATTTTCATAAAAAATGCCATTGGCGTTTCATCGTCCGCAAAAATACAGGGAACAAAAAAAACATAGGAAAACAAATAAAGGTCACCTCTAAAAATTCATTTTCAAAAATTTGGTTGCGACGCTTCGCGCT
>CAVBPX010000112.1:0-2274 GCA_963597395.1 Eggerthellaceae bacterium
CGTCGCGACCTTGCCCGCGCCGGCGAAAGTCCGGCTCGCGTAGTTCGTCCCGAAGAGCGACGACGGATCGTCCAAGATGACGTTGGCCGGCAGTGCCCCGCCGAAGACCAGCTTGTAGTCGTAGTCCGGCCTCGGAGACGAGTCGTAGTCGGGGTCTGTCCCCGCGTGGCTCAGCCGCACCGAATACCGCCACCCGGCCTTCAGCATCGCCGTCTTCGTCTCGCACTCGCCGTAGCTCTCGTTCAGGAACGCGAACGACGATGGCGCCACCCCGGCGCCCGAGACCGGCGAAACCGAAAGACGGTACTTCTCCGACTGGCTGCTGCTCGGGTCGCCGAAGGTGAACCGCACCGGCACGCGGCTGTTCGCCCGCCCCTCGTCGCTCGCGTCGTTCGGATCGCTGTCCTGCGCGACCTCCGCGCCGTCATTGACGCCGTCGCCGTCCGTGTCGGCGTCCGCCGGATCCAGCCCCAGCGCGCACTCTTCTCCGTTCGTCAACCCGTCGCCGTCGGGATCGGCACCGACGTCATTAGAGGGAACGGCGTCCGTCGCGTTGTCCACGGACGGCGGAAACCCGAAGCGGCGCTCCCATCCGTCGTTCATGCCGTCCCCGTCGGTGTCGGGCTGCAGCGGATCCGTCCCGCACGCGTCCACTTCGTCGCCGTCGGGGATTCCGTCGCCGTCCGTGTCCGCGACAAGCGGATCCGTCCCGCACGTCACCTCGCGTCCGTCGGAGAGTCCGTCCCCGTCAGTATCGGCGACCTTGGGATTCGTCCCGCGAACGAACTCCAAATAGTTGCCAAGTCCGTCGGCGTCCGGATCGCCGCTCATGCCGTCGTCGCCGTCGGAAGAGAGCGGATCGAGTCCGTTCGCCGCCTCCCATGCGTCAGGCAGCCAGTCCCCGTCCGTGTCGGTCTTCGTCGGAGAGGTGCCGAGCGCGACCTCGTCGCCGTCGGAGAGTCCGTCTCCGTCGGTGTCCGCGACGAGCGGATCGGCCTTGCACGCTACTTCGTCCCCGTCGGAAAGCCCGTCCCCGTCCGTGTCCGCGACGCGAGGATCGGTCCCGCGGACGAACTCGTCGCGATTGCCCAGCCCGTCGCCGTCGGGGTCGCCGGATGCGCCGTCGTCGCCAACGGCGGAAAGCGGGTCAAGCCCGTTCGAGACCTCCCATCCGTCCGGCATCCCGTCTCGGTCGGTGTCCGCGAAGCGCGGACTCGTTCCGAGCGCGACCTCCTCGCCGTCGGGGAGCCCGTCGCCGTCGGCGTCCGGGGACGACGGGTCGCCTCCGTTCCCGAGGTGGTAGGCGACGGTCGTTCCAGCGGAGACGGCGCCCGCCATGTTGAAGCCGAGCTGCCAGGCGCGTTCGCCGTCCGGGAGCTGCGCGCCGATTGTCGCGCCCGACCCGTCGAAGGCCGGGGAGAGCGAGACGTAGCGCACGTAGACCGTGTTCGTCTCCGCCTGCGGGACGACGACCTGGAACGTCGCCACGCACGAGGCGTCGGACATCCTCGCGCTCAGCCGAATGTCCCGGTACTCTGCCACGGCATAGCGGGCGCCGTTCGTCGAGACGTCGGCGAAGACAATTTGCGCCCCGCTATTGGCCGGCGCGTACAGGTCGTCCCAGTACGCGGCGACCGCCACGTGGCGGCAGTTCACCGCGCTCTTCGTCAGGTCGAGGTTCACGTCGCTGTCCGAGAAGCCGTAGCCCGCGTCCCGGTCGGACATCAGCCCGACGATCCCGTTCACGCCGACCGTCATGTTCGTGCACGTGTATCCGGCGACACGGACGACGAACGGCAGCGGGACGACGAACGCCCGGCAGTCGTAGTTCCTGGTCGCGTCGAGTAGATCCGTCCCGCCCGAGAGGTCGAAGTCCGGCAGCGAGTCGACGACCTCGCACCAGCCGAGCTCGTCGCCGTCGCCCAGGCCGTCGCCGTCGGAGTCGGCCGACAGCGGGTCGAGCCCGCCGTCGATTTCATCGCCGTCCGAGAGGCCGTCTCCGTCAGTGTCGGCGACAAGCGGGTCGGTGAGAAGGACGAGGCTCTCGCAGGCGTCGGTGAGGCCGTCGCCGTCTGAGTCGAGGTCGAGGCCGAAGCGGAAGAAGCCGAGTCCCGCGAACGCGTCGAGGAACTGCGGACGCGCCGCCGCGCTCACGTCGTTCGACGTCACGACGAACGCGCAGGCGTTCGTGCCGGACGGCATCGCGCACGCGCCCAGCGCCGTCCACCGCCGTTCGAGAAGATTCGTCGAGGAGAAGAGATCGACGTTCCGCGA
>CAVBPX010000113.1:0-2180 GCA_963597395.1 Eggerthellaceae bacterium
AATATCCTGGAGCAGCCAACCAGTTGAAAAAGCGGCAAACGAAAAAATGAAAACAACAAAAGTTCTCACAGCACTTACAGCCATCGCGTCCACAAACCCTGAAGGATACACCGTTGATGCTCGCACACTGGAGCCGGTAAAAAGCGGATACGCTGTTGCTCTGGCTGCCACTCAAAACAGTTTTGGTCCTGAAGGCCTAAAGCGAGTCGTTAACTATGTATCAACGCATGAAGGCGTGAACGCTTTCGGCGGCTGGATGGATCAGAAAACTGGCTTATATTATTACGATGCCACTGTGATTGTGAAGGACCTCAAAACAGCCATTGCCCTGGCCAAAGAAAACGATCAGATAGCTTTGTTCTGCCTGAATACATTCGAAGAAATTCGCGTAAAATAATACATGCACCTGGCCGGCCCTGGTGCCGGCCTCCATGAAACAACAAATGGAAAAATTCTAAAAACTTATCAGATATGAAACAGTACGTAATTACACCAGGCGCAACGAATAAGGCGCTTTTCGGGGCTGTATGTGTGGCCCTGTGTATTATTACCCGTCGCGCGTTTTTGGCCGGCCTGAAGGCCGTAAAAACAGCAAAAGCATGGCTTAACAATAAGCACGCCTTTTGCCAGGACCGCGACGATCCGGCCGGCATCGTGTTAACCGGCTGGCAATATATAGGGTTTAACGTCCTGGCTGGCCTTGCCCTGCTTATAATTGCCATGATAGGAGATTAAGCGCCCGGCGCCACTAACTGACAAATAAACGGCCCGTATATATACGGCCGTGGAATATTCACGGAAATTACAAATAAATAAAATATACATCATTATGAGCGTAAAACATTACAGCCAAAAAACATTTACCTTCGTTGTCAACGGCCAGGCCTGCAGTATATATTGCAGCACGACAAACACACGAAACGGTTTTTGTCATCATGCCTATTTTTGCGGCCTGGGCCGTAACTTCGAACATACACGAGTTTCGTACATCAATCGTACCTGGGAACGGTACGACTATGAAACAGTTATGCGCGCGGCTGTGCGTAAACTGGCTAAAGACATGCAACCGCCGTTAATGCTTGAACTCGACAATATAGGCCGCCGGGAGGCTGAACGCTGTGAACGACTGTTTGCAGCCTTCCAGGCTAATTTTGCGGCCTTGAGCGACGAACAAAAACAGTTTGTCCGTGAACATACACCAGAGTTAACCAATATGGACCAGGCCCGCGCCGTTACGGGCGGTTTGGCAATGTTGGCCGCCTGCAACGGTTAACCACTTGGCACCAGGGCGACGGGTACCCAGGAGGCCGGCGAATAGCCGGTGCTCCTATTATAGACACTGTAAAATATCACTGAATTATGATGACAAGCAAAAACATATATACATATAAGATGATGCAGCAGGCCGGCACCACACTTCTGGAGGCCCAGCAATGGCCCTGGACTGTAGTACAGATTATACCGGTACCGGCCGGTCAACTTGATACGGTCCTGGCCAAACTGAAGGACGGTATGGCCGGCCCGGTGGTGCAGCATGACAAAGATAAATCTTTTGTTGTAATCATGCTTTGCGCCGGGGACCAGGGCGGCAAGTACCCTGAGCGACATCTTGAACTCACCCAGGACAACCACATGGAACACTATAATGCTATTATAGATACGATGGCCCAGGCCGCCGTATGGTACAAAACCAACATTATAGACAGCGTGAAAAATCACTTATTATAGACCCTTCAAAAAATCACCGAAAAATGAAAACAATAGAACAACAGCACCCCGAAATTGCGTGCCTCGCCGCCGCCCTGAATGTAACAACACATTTTCGCGCCTTCACCGGCGAACTGACGCCCTGCGTGTGGGTAGACTCCACCGACGTTCGGGCCAGCTGGCACGTGGAGCTTGATACCGAGGGCATTGCCGACCACCCCTATGTGATTTCCTTTATGCCGGCCACGGCGGACAGGCTGAGCGTGTACACCGCCGATACCTGGGGCGCCGTGCTGCTGTGCATCCTTGAGGACTGGCAGACCATCGGCCAATAGTCCCACCCCTATTATAGGGTGGCAAAGGAACGGAAAGAAAAAAAATACCACAAAAAGCAAAAATATTCCTTATTTTATTTGGTAGTTTCAAAAAAACTTCGTACCTTTGCATCAGAAATAAAAACAACAACATTTTAA
>CAVBPX010000114.1:0-2155 GCA_963597395.1 Eggerthellaceae bacterium
CCGACCGCCGCGCAGCTCGCGTAGGTCATCTTCGAATACGCGGCGAACGTCGCAGGATGCAACTTCATCATGAAGAAGCAGACGGACGTCGGCGACATGCCGGACACGTCCTTGCCGTCAACCGTCAGCCGGTTCGCCTTGTCAAGATGCCATTCGACGGCGTGCGGATGCTCGCGTTCCTCGCGCAGAAATTTCAGGACGGCGAACTGCTCGTCGTGGTGGTGCTTGGCAAACGTCGTGTTCGCGACCGTCTGCGAGATGGCGAACTTCCGCATGAAGTCGGCGTAGCTGAACTCGGGCTTCTCCAACCACGACTCGTCCACCTTCGCAAACGCCTCCCGCGCCGCCTTCGCCCACGCGTCAAACGTCTCCCATCCATCCTCGCCCTTCCACTCGCCGCGCCCCTTCTGAAAAACCTTCAGGGCAATTGTCAACAAATCCAATTTCGCCTCAACCTGCTCTTCGTCTTTCAACTGTTCTATCAAATCATCCAATTTGCCAACGCCAAGTAAAACGCCCTTCGCATCATACTTCTCATACGCTCCATCTTCCAACGGACGATACAAGAATTGTGTGTGCTTGCCCTCAAACGTCAATCGCCGCCATTGCGAAAGCAAGGTGGACGGCAAAATGGAATCGCACTCCTTAAGAACGATGTGTTCCGCTTTCTTCCACGTTGCCGAATCTCGATTCACAAGTTGATCCGTGTTGAAACTGCCACTATCCGCAAGAGCATACGTTCCGGGATATGTCTTCCCAGAAACGGATGTCAATCCCTTGGATTCAAGCAGAGACTTCAACGACATCCTTTACCTCCAGGCATCAAGGTTGTCCATCTTCTGCGGATTCAGGGAACTCGCACCAATCGGGAAGCCCATCAGATACTCGGCGTTCTGCGGCTGAGGACGTCCGAAAACCTTGACGAAGTTTCGGCATCCCTGATGCTTCATCATCGACGGACACGCATAATTCGCCATTGTCGTCGGCGTATGGATAAGCCCGATGTTGTTGAACTTCTTCTGAATCCAAGTGCCGTGCTTTTCAAAGACGCGCGACAACTCCTCATCCGAAACGATCTCGGAGCGTCCGTGGTCGTCCGACAAATGGCGATTCACAAGAACGCGGAACGCCGTCGCCGCGACAAACGGCGACTGTGCATTGCCAACGCCCAGCAGCTGCTTTCGCCGCGCATCCTCATCGCTGCTCTTCTCCGAAACTTCGCACGGCTCTTTCGCCCAATAGCCGCCCGTCAACTTCGGCAACGACGTGATCTTCTTCGCGACACGCTTGAACACCTCGTCATCCTTCACCGCGAGAAGCCAAAAACGATTGCGCTGATGATCCGCGCCAATGTCCGAATTGCTCAAGCGGATGCGCTCGACCTTGTAGCCGACACTCTCCAAATCAGACTTCGCTTTCTCAATCGCACGAAGGACAACATTCTCGCCGAACACGACAGGTGCATCCGCCTCTTGAACGAACCTAAACATCTCGCCCCAGAGATTCTTCGCCGCGATGTTCGCGCCATGCGCGGCAGTTGAAAACGCCTGACACGGAAATCCTCCACAGAGGACGTCGAACTTGCCACGAAACTCGTCGCCTTTCAACTTGCAAAGATCAGAGTAGATCGGGAACTTGTTCATCCATCCGTCCGCCTGACGCTGGCGAAGGACAGCTTGCGCGTAAGGCATGATTTCCACGCCGCCGCAACATTCATTGCCGAGCAACTCGCCGCCGTAGATGCCGCCGCCGATGCCGGCGAAAAGGTGAAACTCTTTGATCTTTGCCATGTTCAAAAGTCTTTCGCCCCAAGTCTTCAGAGCGATGAACATGACCTATGGGGCGATGAGTCTTTCATCGACAACCCGCCCCGTTCACAATCACATAAAAAGAAGCCCTCTCTTCATGTTCCAAGTGAGGCCCTGAGATTGCCCGAACAGAAACACAAAGAGAGGAAGGCATAGTGCCTTCCTGCATCGTGTCGTCTGTTCGTAAAATTTCTCAGGTTTCACTTGACGATCGTTTTGCAGTAGCAAATTGATTAGGACATCCGAGGGTGGAAACGCTTGTCGGCTCGCACGAAGTAGCTAGACGCCCGAATCAGTTCTCGAACTATCGATCCGCCGCCGGCCTCCTCGCCCGCCGCAGCTCCCGC
>CAVBPX010000115.1:0-2147 GCA_963597395.1 Eggerthellaceae bacterium
GGCGCGTGCGAAAGAACGCCGAGACGTTCGTCTACGACGGCTATCTGAACATCTCGCAGACGATCTGGGATCCGACCGAGCCGATGGCGACGCGTCCGCTTGTTTGGCGCAGTAATGAAGGGAATGTGTTCTACTTCCACGACGGGAACAAGAATGTTGTCGATTTCGTTCCGATGTCGTCGGCGTCTATGACATGGCATTATGACTATGCGCCATTTGGCGAGGTCGCTGGTGTGCTTGTCGGTGACGAGTCGTCTTGGCTTTTTAGTTCGGAGTTCGGCGATGGTGATCTGAATCTGACGTATTATAACTATCGACATTATAGTTCGTCTCTCGGGCGGTGGTTGAACTTTGATCCGATCGAGGAAGTCTTGTCTGCGCAGCGGCCGCGAGGTGAATCTCATTTGTCGCTTGCAGCATCGCCCAACCTTCTCTGCTATGTCGGTAATGCGCCCGTTTCGTTTTATGACTTTAGAGGACTCGCGTGTGGTTCAGGATGGAACGAGCCTTTCGTCCCTGATGCGCCAGGAGGTTTCAATTTCGAGACCGCCTGCCAGAATCACGACGATTGTTATGGGACTTGCGGATCCGAGAAGGGCGATTGCGATTCCCAGTTTCTCAAGGACATGATGTCGGTTTGCCAGAAGGCTCCGTTTTCGTATGAGACTTTGTGCTTCAGCGAATACACGCATACGTATTATCCTTGCAAGATTTATCCGCGCGAACAATGCAAAGGTTATGCGCGAACATATTATTTCTTTGTTGACAAGCTGGGACAAGGACCATTTGACAAGGCGCAGGAGGATTGTTGCGATGGAAAGAAGAAATAAGATAGTCGTAGGCGTCGCGTTGGCGACCCTGACCCTTGTGTTTCTGAAAGGATGCGATTCGCCGCTGACTTGGCGCATGAGTTTTGACGATGCAAAGGTTGAGCAGATTTCAAAATATCATAAGGGCGATCGATTTGCTTTGCGTCAAGATGTCTTTGTCGTGAGAAGCTCGGCGTATTCCCTTGGTTTGCTCGCTGTCGGACTTCCTAGAAGGTTTCGCAGAAGTAAAGGGCAGGGTAGTTATTATAGTGTTCCGGAATCAGTTGAGGAATGGCAAGCTCGGAGCGGAGAAAAGGAAGAAGGTAATGACGAGTTCATGGACTTGGAATGTGAAATGGGGCCTCGTATCGTTGGCGTAATGCCGCAAGGAACCGAACTTGAGGTTGTTGGCCGAAAAGTTGTCTATGGGTTCTCCTGGTGGGGTGGTTTTGAGAAGTCTGTTTATGTCATGGCTTCTTGTGCGCTGGACGGCAAGCGAATTGAACTTGAAATGTCGGATTTGACGAATTGGCGGACAAAAGCCCCGTTTGAGGAGTTCTTGTCAAGGATCCCCGCATCGGGATTTGAAGGCCATATGGAGAGAAAATGATGAAACAGTACTTGTCCGCGTGTTTTGTCGTATCATGGGTATTCAATTCTGCCGTTGCGGCGATTGAAGATTCGATGATGTCCGAGAACTTCTTGCACGGCGTGAAAGCGGACTCGGCGGGTGCATCGGTTCTGTGTGTTTGCGGAAAAGATCCCAGAACGGCGGATCGCTACGAGGCGAGAAGTCGTGCGTTGCGTTCGGTTTTTCGTCGTCGCGACCTCTCGCAGGAAGACATGTCGGCGTTGATGGCGTATGTCTCGGCGACGGACGTCGTCTTGCACGTCGAGCGCGAGGCCGCATTGAAGAACGATGTCTTGAATCTTCTCAGAAGCCAGCAGCCCGTTCCGGCCGACCTCGCCGAACTTCTCGTCACCATTGTTGAGCGGAAGCGACATGCGCCGGAGATCATCGACTATTGTATCCAGCATCTCGGCGCCTTGTCGCTGGACGTTCGCGACGAGTTTATGCGCCGGCGAGCTCGGCGTGCCATTGTCGCGGCGGCGTCCGACGTCTCGAAGCCTTATGCGGGGACTTCGCTTTACGCGCTTGCGGAAGACGTCGGGTCGGATCGCACGAGAGATGCGGAGCTTCGTAGGCTGACGCTTGCGGCTTGTGTGCCGTCGGCGCATCCGCACGTTCGCATGTCGGCTCTGATGCTCGCCGGCGAGCGAGGCTATCGCGAAGCATTGCCTTTGGCGCGTGAGATTCTTGACCGTTCGCAGCGCGAT
>CAVBPX010000116.1:0-2145 GCA_963597395.1 Eggerthellaceae bacterium
TTTCGTCAGTCCACGAGGCTGGCGGTCGATAGACAGTTCGGGAAAGCAATTCCAGAGAAAAGTGAAACAAGCAATAAGCGAAGCAAAAGCTAGAGGGCGACCTTGCCGCAAGAGGCGAGGCGCCGGGCTGCTCATGCGAGGCGAGAGAGCTAAGTCGCTGGAACGAAGGAATTAAGCGAGAGAGCGCACACGGGGGATGCCTAGGCATCCGCCGGCGATGAAGGACGCGACAAGCTGCGAAAATCCGGGGCGAGGCGCAAAGAGCCCGTGACCCCCGGGAATCCGAATGGGACAACCCGCCCGGAGCGATCCGGGCATCGCGAGGCCGAACACATAGGCCTCGCGAGGCCAACCCGGCGAACCGAAACATCCAAGTAGCCGGAGGAGAAGACATCAACCGAGATTCCCCAAGTAGCGGCGAGCGAACGGGGAGTAGCCCAAACCGGGAGCGATCCCGGGGTTGTAGGACTGCCGCGTGACGCGGAAGAGGAGACCGAAGCGGGATGGAAAGCCCCCCCTCAGCAGGTGACAGGCCTGTAGGGATCTTCGACCGCGCTTGGCAGCATCCTGAGTAGGGCGGGGCACGTGAAACCCTGCCTGAAACCGGGGGGACCACCCTCCAAGGCTAAATACGAGCGGATGACCGATAGCGACGAGTACCGTGAGGGAAAGGTGAAAAGCACCCCGAGAGGGGAGTGAAACAGTGCCTGAAACCGTGTGCGCACATTCTGTCGGAGGGGGGATTCATCCTCCTGACGGCGTGCCTTTTGTTTAATGAGCCAGCGAGTTGCTCGTGTACGGCGAGGCTAAGGCCCTCAGGGCCGGAGCCGCAGCGAAAGCGAGTCTGAACAGGGCGCCGAGTCGTACGCGGCAGACACGAAGCCTTAGTGATCTACCCATGGCCAGGCTGAAGCGGGGGTAACACCCCGTGGAGGGCCGCACCGATATACATTGAAACGTGTCCGGATGAGCTGTGGGTGGGGGTGAAAGGCCAATCAAACTGGGCGATAGCTTGTTCTCTCCGAAACATATTTAGGTATGGCGTCGCGAGAGGATCGCGGGGGTAGAGCACTGGATGGACTAGGGGGCACACCCGCTTACCAAACCCAACCAAACTCCGAATACCGCCGATCCGTTTCGCGGCAGACAGCCCGCGGGTGATAAGATCCGCGGACGAAAGGGAAACAACCCTGACCACCGACTAAGCGTCCCCAAGTACGCGCTGAGTGGGAAAGGATGTGGGACTGCTCAGACAGCCAGGAGGTTAGCTTAGAAGCAGCTATCCTTTAAAGAAAGCGTAATAGCTCACTGGTCGAGCGGTCCCGCGCCCAAAATTATCGGGACTAAGCGCGTCACCGAAGTCGTGGGCTTCCCCGCAAGGGGGAGCGGTAGGAGAGCGTTCCGCAGGCCTGGGAAGGCGCGTGGCGATGCGCGCTGGAGGTACCGGAAACGAGAATGCTGGCATGAGTATGCGAAAACGCGGGTGAAAAGCCCGCGCACCGAAAGTCCAAGGTTTCCCGGGTAAAGTTAATCTCCCCGGGGTTAGCCGGGACCTAAGGCGAGGCCGAGAGGCGTAGCCGATGGAGACGGGGTAAAGAGTCCCCGGCCTCCCTCGAGGCGTTACGACCGACGGGGCGACGCATCGGACAGGACCGAGCGGCTGATGGATGCCGCGGAAGGAGCGCAAGGCGCCCGGGAGGCAAATCCCCCGGGCACGTGCCCCAGACTCCGGACCGGGAGAGGGCTTCGGCCCGAACCCGAGAGGTCCGCGCCGGTGCCAGGAAAACCCCCTAAGGGAGCCGAGAGGGAGCCCGTACCGCAAACCGACACAGGCGGACAGGGCGAACAGCCCAAGGTGCTTGAGACAACCCAGGAGAAGGAACTCGGCAAATTGACCCCGTAACTTCGGGATAAGGGGAGCCCCCGGCGGTGAGCGCGGACAGCGCGGGGCCGCTGGGGGCCGCAGAGAAACGGCAGAAGCGACTGTTTACCAAAAACACAGGGCCATGCAAACCAGCAATGGGACGTATATGGCCTGACACGTGCCCGGTGCCGGAAGGTTAACAGGAGGCGTCAGCGCAAGCGAAGCGCCGAATCGAAGCCCCGGTAAACGGCGGCCGTAACTATAACGGTCCTAAGGTAGCG